>JAEUVK010000001.1 GCA_016787135.1 Chitinophagaceae bacterium
ATCCTTGTTGCCGTTTGAATTTGAAAAAGTATCCTGTGCCTTGTAATCGGACGGCCAGATACGGATACTGTCCGAAGGGAACTGGTACACGCCTCTTGTTGACAGTGCCGAAGCGGTTTCAGTAGCGATAAACTTCTGTCCGGGGAAACGCTTTGGCAATTCCGGGTAGTCATAATACTTATAATTAAAGCCCAGTATATCCAATGCCCCGGCCCTTGTAATAAAGTTCTTTTCGGGCATCGTTTCTGTAAGTGCGGACACTACAGGTCTTGTTGTATCGATCGCTTTTACAATATCAACGAGTTCCCTTGCGATGGGAGTACCGCTACTGTCAAACTGTTCCCGTATTTCATTACCAATGCTCCACATAAAAACAGAAGGATGATTACGGTCACGCAGCACCATGTCCTCAAGATCTTTTTTATGCCATTCTTTAAAATCAAGGTGGTAATCGAACCTGTTCTTTCGTTTCTGCCATATGTCGAACGCTTCATCCATTACCAAAAAGCCCATTTCATCACATATATCCAGCAAAGCTGCTGCCGGCGGATTGTGAGAAAAACGGATCGCATTACAGCCCATCTCCTTTAATATCTTCAATTGTCTTTTTGCGGCGACCGCATTAAAGGCTGCTCCTAATGCGCCAAGATCATGGTGCATACAGACACCTTGTATTTTGAACGGCTGTCCATTGAGAAAAAAACCTTTTTTACTATCAAAATTGAAATAGCGTATTCCAAAAACTGTAACATGCTCATCGGCCGGTCTTTCGCCTGCTGTTATTCTTATCACCGCTTTGTACAGGTAAGGCCGGTGAGGTGACCATAATTGTGGGTCATTCAATTCAAAAGATTCTCTGAACAGGGTGGGATCACCTTTAAACATCCCGCTGATGCGTAATGTTTCGGTTCCTGCATGTACCAGCCTCCCTTCTTTATCATAAATATTCACGGTAATACCTGTCACGGGCGGCAGGCTATCCTTGTTAACAGCCAGTTTTGCCTCAACATTGATCCTTGTTTTTTTGTTATTGATATATTCCGTGGTGATAGAACTTCCCCAATGATCCACGGCCACTTCAGAACTGGTAACTACCAATCTTACATCTCTATATATACCTGATCCGCTATACCATCTCGAATCCGGTTGCTGGCTGTTATCTGCTTTTACTGCGATCACATTTTCTGCAGGAGACGGTCTGAGGTAAGAGGTAAGATCATACTGAAAAGAGATATACCCGTTGGGCCGCTTACCGAGATAATGACCATTGATCCACACTTCACTGTTCTTATATACTCCGTCAAACTCAATACGTACTTTTTTATCTTTTGCAGATGCCGGCAGTACAAACCTCTTACGGTACCAGCCGATACCTCCCGGCAATGCCCCTCCCTGGATAGTGGCCGGCGCATTCTTTGTGAAATCACTTTCAATACTCCAGTCATGCGGCAGGTGAATAGTACGCCATTTACTATCATCATGGGCTGCATTGAATGCGGCACTGTCATTACCTGCCAGGAATCTCCAGTCTTTATTAAAATCTATATTGCTTCGCGGAGATATTTGCGCCAAAGAACAAATTGTTCCTGCCAGTATCGATATGATGAAAGTTATTTTTTTCATTGATGATAAGAATTACCCGACGCTGAAAGGAGCGTCGCAACCAAAATTGATAGTAGTACTGAAGACTGGTACATAAAATTATTTCAGATCAACAACATACCGGTACATTCCTGAACCCACTTTTACCGGCTTGCTGTATTTCGTATTTGCCGGCAAAAATATTTCCGCTGTTGTGTTGACCGGTATAGTCACATTCAGCTCAAAACTTTTACCCGTTCTTTTCCAGTCTGACCGAATTTCTCCGTATGGTGAATGATACGATGCGTTCGCAAAGGTGATATCGCCTGCCGGTTGCGGTCGTATCTCGATCTTTTTGTAAGCGATGGAGTCCGGAGACTGTTTTATACCAGCCAGCCCTTCATAGAACCATTCCATCAGATGCCCCAGCATCAGGTGATTGTTGCTCACGATCGGCAGCGCCTGCCATGATTCTGTTAATGCTGTGGCGCCTTTTGCGATCTGGTAACCATAACCCGGCACATCGCTGCGGCTGTTCATATCAAATATCACATCACTGCGGCCTGCATCATCCAGTACTTTTAAAAGGTAACGGTAACCGATATCACCGCTTGTCAGGCTATTATCCCGCCGACGCAGGTCTTTTATAATATTTTCAATTACGGCCTGTTTGTCTTTCGGGGGAACCATCCCCATATAAACAGCAATAGCATTGGATGTCTGGCTGCCTGTTCCGTATTGCCGGGTATCCGGGTGGTAAAATGCCTGGTTGAATGCATTTTTCACTTTGATTGCCCATGCAGCATATTTTGCTGCATCATTTGTTTTACCCAGCAGCCTGGCAATTTTTTCCAGTATGACCAGGTCGTAATAATAATAAGCAGTGGCGGTGAGGCCTATCGGGGTCAGTTGACAAAAACCCGGACGTTGCGGCCCAAGATCATACCAGTCACTCAAACCATACATCAGCAGGTAACTGCTGTCTTTGGTATCAAGATAATTGATGTACCGCTGCATGACGTCATAATTATCTGCCAATGCCTGTTTATCGCCATACCATTGATAAATATACCAGGGAAAAATGATACAGTTGCTTCCCCACTCCGGTGAGTCACGAAAATAACCATTGGCAAAATGCATCTCGGTGAATTCAGGAACCGTAGAGGTCACCAGCCCTTCTTTGGTTTGCCCGGCTTTAATATCCCTGAATATCTTCTGTGCCAGCTGCAGCAACTCATAATTATATTTAACGGAGTTCCCCATCAGGTGTACTTCTTCCTGCCAGCCGAGTCTCTCCCGGTGAGGACAGTCCGTAAAAATACTTTGTGTATTACTATTGATAGACCATAGTATAAGATCAAAGGTTTTATTGAACAGTTCACCGGAACAGTTAAACGACCCTGTAGCCGACATACTGTTTCTTGTATGTAACCCTTTTATGGAAATGACAGATGGGAGTCCTGCAACAGAAGTATCCGCCGAACGACTGATCAGATCAACCTGGACATAACGGAACCCATAATAAGTAAACCGGGGTTGCCATGTTTCAATTCCGTTCCCTTTTAGTATATACTGGAAATAGCTCGGGCTTCCGGTGGCTCTTTGATTCGCTGTTCCATCTTCCTTTAACAGCTCGGCAGCAGTGATACGTATTGTATCACCCCTGTTTCCCTTTATTGCTATCTGCGGAATACCTGACATGTTCTGTCCCATATCATATACCCACAGGTTATTTTTTAACTGCGTAGTCTTGACAGGCGTAAACTCCTGCATGACCTTTATAGGCTCAGCGGTCTGCGATTGCAACAAATGTCCTTCGGTCATCACTGCATTTTTCCAGCTATTATCATTAAAAGAAGCTGTATTCCAGCCTTCCTGCTCCAGTGTTGCATCATAATCCTCTCCCCCATACATGCTGGAAAAAATAACAGGCGATGGCGCTGTTTTCCAGTTTTCATCGCTGACAATATTTTCACTGCTGCCATCCTTATACGCAACAACTATTCTTGTTATCATCTTCGGATAACCATAAGCGCCTGTCATCTTCCGGTAACGTTCGCCGGGCAAATAATACAACCCGTTGCCTAACATTACCCCAACGGCATTAGGGCCCTGGTGTAAATATTCAGTGATATCAAATGTAACGTACAGTGCATTCTTATCATATCTTGTCCAGCCAGGATCCAGGAAATGATCTCCCAGCTTTTTACCGTTTATACTCATTTCAAACTGGCCAAGGCCACTGATAAAAGCAGTAGCTTGCTTTATTTCCCGATCTATAGAAAAAGTCTTTCTCAGAAGAGGCAGTATATTCCTTCGTTTGCCCCATTCTCTTTTTCCATTACCATGCTCAGCGGGAACGATCCTGGCAGAATCAGGCAATACATCATAGGCTATCCATTTTGCATTTCCCCAGTCTTTGGCAGAAAGTAATCCCATCTGCCAGGATGCAGTAATACTCCAGGCAGAAACTTTGCCTTTATTATCCCACAGCATTACTTTCCAGTAATACTTTTTTGCAGGCTGTAATGCTTTACCGGCATAAGCAACCTGTATGGATGCCGACGATATGACCTTCCTGGAATCCCATATATTACCAGTATTCTTTTGTAAAAGTGAGACGTCATCCGCCACCAGTATCCTGTAGGCTGTTTGCAATACATTCTGTCCGGTAGAATATAACTCCCAACTCAACCGCGGATGTAATACATCAATACCCAAAGGATCCGTTCTGAATTCACAGCGGGGATATGCCACCGTCAACTCCCGGGAAATACCCGGCAACGCCCATACAACAAAAAGCAAATAACCCAGCAATCGTTTCATATGTTAATTTCTGTTCTGATCATTATCATTGAATTTCTGTTCCTGAAACCGCCAGCCCTTCGGCTTGTTCTATTATCAATTTCACAATATAATTCCCGGCATTGATCATAGTCCCTGTATTGACCGTGAACTGATTCCATTTACCGGGTCGTGTAAATGTAAAGACTACGTTCTCTTCCATCATCAGACTGCCTCCTGCTGCGATCACCTGCAGTTTCCCATTGATGATCTTTTCATAAGGATAATAATACTTCACCGTTACAGCATAAATGTCTGCGACACCGGTCTGTACGGGGTATTCCACTGTTACAGTATTGTTTACTTTAACCAGGGCACACTCACGGCCATTTGCCATTTCTTTAGCAACTCCTTCACTGGTTCTTGCCACATTGGTTTTATACTGTGTTACAGGCTTCAGGTCATATGCGGGCAGCATATTGCTGAAAGGCTGCTTGATGACTATACAATCCGGCTGAAGATCCAGCAGTACATTATCGTTCTTATTATATAGCTTTCTATAAACCGCATAGTGTGTGCCCCCGTTCTCATCAGTTATTATTTCTGTTCCCGTATTTTCAAAATCCTTGATAATATCCGGCTTCACTGCAGCCGAACGACAAGCTACAAAAACGTTGGTCGGCTCGTTTACAGAAAAACTGATCTTCCGGTTGACATTCTTGTTCCTGAAACTGATCCAATCAGACCCATAAAGGTTTGAAGGGAGTGAACTGAACGTTATTTCCTCTTCGGAATATTGCTTATCCCCGATATCAAGCCAGGATCTGAACTCGTATTCATAAACAGGCTTCCCTATATTGTTTATCAATTGTGGTTCTTTAATATCCTTTCGCAAGCCAGCAACAGCAATAGCTGAAATGATGGCCTGCCCCGACTTACTCTCCGGGAAGGAAACAACCATCTTTCCGTCACTGACTTTCACCCTGGCAGTTTTCTTCAAGGCTGTATTTGTTCCTGCCTCTTTCCAGATATCCAGGTCATCCAATACAGTTTTCCCGTTGATGGCTACATCAAATAACCGCATTCCTTTTCCATCCACTCCCCCACCCATGCCAACCCAGGGTTCGATAAAATATAATTCAACAAGGTAATCTCCATCAGGCAGAGGAAGCTCATACCTTAACTTGTCCTTGCCATAACGGAACGTCTGGAACAGCTTCCAGTCCTTTGAATTCTTTATCGGGGAAAAGGTCCGGCGCTGGCTGGCGAAATGAACAGGGATGCCGGGAAATTCTTTGGTCCATGATGTTGAATAGTCTTTATCCTCCGACCACCTGTTGCCTTTCTCATCCACATAGTCAGGACCGCCGCAGTTGATACGGCATACATAATTATACCCTGCCTGCGGGCTGGTTATGTTCTTTGTTTTGGCATATAATCTTTCAAAATGGGGTGACCTGGGTAAGTGAAACAGCACAACTGTATCCTTTGCTACTGTCTTTCCATTTACATATCCTGCTGCATACAATACATTATACCGGATGTTGACATTGTCCCATATAAAATGAGTGCCGATGCCATTTTTTTTTCTCCGCCCTAGTGATATACCGTCTATATCATTGAACAGTTCCACTTCATCGCAATTGGAATAAACAATGATACTATCTTTTGGTCCGGGTTTCATCCACCGGTTAGGCCAGGTGTGAGAAACGATATACACCATCGGCTCCTTATGCTTATCGGCATAATTACTCCGGAACATATAAAAAGCATCCGTTGGCTCTTCCCATGGCGTCAGCAATCCTTTATAATTCACCGGCCCGATACGATCCAGTTCCCGCAGCCCTTCTCCTCCCTGCACTCTTCCCGGGTTATCATGCGATGTCAGCAGCCAGAAGAAATGACCGGCCACGCTGTCCTTTACTTTTTCAGCCAGGCGTATCTTTTGTTCCATTAACAAGGTCATCCTGTCCTCACTCAGAACACCGTTTTGCTGAAATCCCCCTTCACTATGCAGGTCAATCGTTCGCCAGGCGCCATATTCTCCAACTAGTATTTGTTTTTTCAGGTCCTCTCCGTAGGTAGCGGGGTTACCCCCGTAGGTGCCTGTCCAGTTTTGCGGCACATCCCAGTCGGTACCTTCCCCGCCGTTACAGGTAGTCACCAATCGTTGTGATGAAGTGGTGGGATCTAGTGAACGGATCAATTCTGTGCATTCCTTTGCAAAATCTTCCGGCAACTTGCTTTCATTCTGCAGCCCCCACAATACCACCGAAGGATCATTTCTCCTTTCTATCACCCACTCTTTTAATAGTTGTTTGAAGTTTTGCCTGAACTCCGGCGAATCATACCATACATGTGCAGATAGTTGTGTCCACCACAGGATACCATATTGATTACATAATTTTCCATACAATAAATTATGCGGCTGGTGACCGTCGCGGAAAGCATTGAAACCCGCCAGTCGCAGCCATTTCATCCGGGAAATGATCTGCTCATGACTGAAGGCATGGCTTTGCCCAAGTAAATGCTCATATTCCGCTACGCCATTAATGAAAACAGGATCGCCATTTAATATAAACTGATGGGAAGGAGTCCTCCAGTTAATCGTACGAAAGCCAAAATCAGTTTCTGTTTTATCAAGAACAATGTTATTTTCTTTTATTAAAGAAACTACCTTGTACAGATGCGGGTCATCCACTGACCATAACTGCGGCTTATTGATAGCAATGTTTTTCCGGGATACGGTAAGAGAGTCTCCCGCACCCAACACTTGCAGTCCTGAACTTTCTGCCACCACTTTTCCTTTTGCATCCTTCAATAGATGAACAACAGATATGTTTCTTTTTTGTCGTGAGTAATTTTTGATCGTGGTATTGATAAAAAGGTCAGTTTTATCCCTTTTTATATCTGCCCACGCATGTACACCAAAGGGTTCGATTCGTATGTCGTTGGTAACTATTAAATGTACAGGACGGAATATACCCATTGGCTGGGAACCTTCCGAAAATCCCCGTTCTTCACTGCAGCCACCGCAAACCCAGGGGAGATCTTTTATGTTGGCAGGATGATTTACATACACCGCCAGCCTATTCTGTTTAGCAGCAACAATTTCATCCGTAACATCCAAAGTAAATGTTGTTCTGCCACCGGCGTGTTCTCCGACCTTTACATTATTGAGATAAACAGTGGCATAAGAACTGACGCCTTCAAAGAAAAGAAAATATCGTTTCCGCTTTTCTTTAACCCTTATTGCAAACGTTCTTGTATACCATGCATCCCCATGACGGTTGCCATGTAATAGCCTCCTGTATCCTTCATATGTATCCCAGCTGTGGGGAATATTTACTTTGCTCCATCCTTTGTCATCTACCGGGGGCATATAAGGAAGCGTAGCGGAAGGCGTATTCCGGTCAGTAGCAATGGTGAGCCAGTCGTTGTTTAATGAAACATCCCGGCGTTGCGCAAAAGAGTTGAACCACAAAGACACAAAGGCACAAAGAAGCAGGCTTTTCATGCAAAGCCGAAAAGAAACAAAGCAATAAAACTGTCTATCCCCAAAACTTTGCGTCTTTAAAATCTCCGCATCTTTGCGTGAAAGAAAAAATCTTCTATAATTTATTGAGATCCCCATTCAACCGGTAAACCCCGTTTTTAACTGTAGTGATATTTTTTATCTTGCCATTATAACGCAGCTGCAATGATTGTCCTGCTTTGGAAAACACTTTCAGTTCTTTCAGCTTTCCGTCATTCCATTTTATATCGAGTACAAAACCACCCCGTGCACAGATACCTTTCACCTCGCCGTTGGCAAATGCAGCAGGCAATGCCGGTAACACATCAACAAACCGGGTATGGCTTTGCACCAGCATCTCGCCGATACCGGCAGCGCCGCCAAAATTGCCGTCAATCTGGAAAGGCGGATGCGCATCAAACAGGTTCGGGTAACTTCCCGCACCACCCTTGACAGGGCTCAGCAACATTGTGATCATGTGAAATGCATGTTCTGCATCTTTAAACCTCGCCCAGCAGTTGATCTTCCAGCCAAGGCTCCAGCCCGTAGCTGCATCGCCACGATACAATAAAGACTGTTTGGCTGCATTCATTAACTGCGGGGCATCATCATAATTGATCTCGCTGCCGGGATACATGCCCCATAGATGAGAAATATGACGATGCTTATTGGTAGTATCATCCTTATCCTGCATCCATTCCTGCAACTGTCCATAGCGGCCGATTGTATTTGGCGCAATATGTCCTGCCTTTTGGGCCAGTGTCATCGCTAATGCAGCATCGGTATTAAGCGCCTTACTTGCTGCCACTACATTTCTGAACAGTGTTCGTATGATCTGGTGATCCATGGTGGGGCCAGCTACTAGCCCTCCCTGCTCCGGTGAATTGGACGGCGTACTGATCAGGTAACCGGTAACCGGATCTTTGACCAGGAATGAATTGAAGAACAAGGCAGCCTCTTTCATAATCGGGTACGCCTTTTCCCGCAGGAATTTTTTGTCCTGTGTAAACAGGTAATGTTCCCACAAATGCTGGCACAACCAGGCGCCGCCTGTCACCCATATACCATGATTGGCCGCATTGATAGGCGCCGTTCCTCTCCACAGGTCGGTATTATGATGTAATACCCAGCCGGGAGCATTGTAATGATCTTTTGCCGTTTGCTTACCCGTCACTAATAATTCCTCTATCATTTTAAACAGCGGCTCATGCATCGGTGATAAGTTCAGCAGCTCTGCAGGCCAGTAATTCATTTCGGCATTGATGTTCGTCGTGTATTTGCTTCCCCATGGCGGATTGGCCAGGTCATTCCAGATGCCCTGCAAATTGGCTGGCCTTGTACCCGGCCTAGAGGAAGAGATCAGTAAATAACGGCCGTATTGCAAATACAAAGCAGCAAAAGAAGGGTCATTACCTTTGACAAAATCATTCAAACGCTCCTCCGTTGGAGCAAACGATCTTTTTCCATCGCCCAATGTAATGGAAAAAATATTGAACCACTTCCGGTACTCGCTGATGTGTGCTGCTTTGACCTGCTGATAACTTTTCCCATTCAATGATTGTAATGCACTGAGGCAGGGCTTCGCAGGATCAGCAGAAACATCGCTGTAGTTTTTGTAGTTGGTACCGGCGGTAACATATATGGTTGCCTCGTCAGCATTCGTAACCACCAGCATTCCGTTATCAATCAGTAAAGAGCCGCCTTTGGTAATGATCTGCAGATGACTTTTGCCCTGCAATATGCCGGTGCGAACTTTCAGGGAAAGCATCACCGTGTTATTATTCAACTTTGTGACGGTATAATTTCTGTGAGGACTTTTCAGTGTCGCCCTGAAACTGATACCTGATCTTTTGCTGGCAGCGAGGTGTACGATCAATGCCTGGCCAGGGGCAGAGACAAAATATTCTCTCCTGTAGTCAACACCATTCAATGAATACGAAGTGGCGGCAACGGCATTGGCGATATCCAGTTCCCTGCGGTAATTTGTAAACCCTGCTGTATGATCAAATTCCAGGTTCAGATCACCGAATGGCTGGTAGCTGGCCTGGTAAGTCCCCACCGGGGGAGGATTATCATTTACCACAAAATATTTCCACTGGCCGTTCAAAGAAATCTTTTCCTTTTCATTATTGACTGGATACACACCAATATGGTTGACCGTGTCCTTGTAACCATACATACCACCTTTATCTGAAAAGTTAAGTACGAGGATGGCAATGGTGTTTTTGCCTTTGTGCAGGATATTCTTTGCAACAGTGTATTTTCTCCCTTCTGTGTTTTGCTGACTACCGGCGAACACACCATTTACAAAAGTATAATCATGATCCCGGATACGGTTAAAATCAAAAACCATGTCTTTTGCTTCCCAGTCATCCGGCAATACAAAACTGGTGCGCAGCCATACGGCGCCATCCAATCCTTCAAAACCGACAGTCTCCCAGCCTTCCCAGCTTGGCACAGTCATCGTTTTCCATTGACTGTCATCAAAATTTTCGGCGACATACTTTTTATCAGCTGTTACGTCATGTATCCACTTATCCTTTTCCACTTCAAAACTTTTCAGTCCCATGAATTCTTTTTCTGCCAGCGCTTCTGCCTCTTTTTGTCGTCCGGCAAACAACAATTGTCTGATCGTGTCCAGGTATTTAAATGCGCCAGGCCGGCTATATTTCCTCGGTTCTCCTGTCCACAAGGTTTCTTCGTTAAACTGTATACGGTCATTTGCCACCCCACCAAACACCATTGCACCGATGCGGCCATTCCCGATAGGTAATGCTTCTGTCCATTTCACAGCAGGCTGGGGATACCAGAGTTGCATATCCTGGTTTTGCGCACCCGCTGTACAACTATATATTGTTAAAAGAAGAAAAATCCGTTTCATAATATACTTATTCAAATAACCAGTCAATTTCTTTTTTTATACCGCTTTCCGTCAATCCCGCATCATACAATGGGATTAATTGCTCTTCATCCACAAAACCCAGCACCAGACAAGCCCCTTTACCAAGTTTAAGTGTATTATTTCCCTTAGGAAAACTATAGCTGTGTACATTTATCGCCGGCATTCTGTCGATCACCATGGCATTGGCGATCTTTGTTTCTGCCTGCCCGTAATCATTGGCGCTGGCATTGGTCTCCAGTTCAGGGGAACCAAGAAAGACGGTATCCTTTGTAAACGCCCCGTTTATAGTTTTAAAATAGCCGACCAGTACCTTCACCGGTTTCTCACTGGAGAAACGGATCTCCGTACCATTCTTTATTTGCTCCTGAAAAGATAATTTCAATCCCCTCAATCCCTTTAATTCGCCTGCAAATGTGCTGATCACGGAACCGGTATCTGTAAATACCCGGGCCAGGCTATCTACCAGGTAATAACGGGCATCTCCCTGTACATTAACCATTGCATTGTTTAAAACAACAGGCAGAACCTTTGCTTTCCCGGAAGCACTTTTCAATGAATCCACTTTTGCTTTAAAATGCCGCAACTCCTCCTGGAATGGCCGGAGCACCTCCCGCCATGTCTTAAATGTGCCATCCACACCCCGCAATGGAATTTTTCGTTGCTGTGTCTGCATACTGTTGGCATACAAATAACTTTCTCTTGTCAGTTGCACCAACTGGCGATAGCTGATAATACTCTGCTCCAGCAAAGGCAATGCTGCTTCAAGATCACTTATATCACCGGAATATTTATAGCGCAGCACATCCAAAGCAGCTTCTGCCTTCTGTGCATAATGGTAAGCCAGTTGCTTGTAGCAATACATATCATTTTTCAGGCGTTCAAACTCTTCTTTACCTTTTGTTACCGAAGCGGCAACGGATTCGATGGATGCCACGGCATGATCACCATGTTCTTTTACTTCTTCAATGACCTGTACAGGAGTTTCGCCAATATGTGGTTCTCCCTTCCACTCCTTCTCTGCAAATTGAATAAGCATTTCCCCCTCCGGGCTTTCACTTTCATATAATAAGGTAAACAGCCCGTAACGATAAGGATTGATCAGTTGGGTCATCAGCATGCCTAACGTCATTGTCTGCCGGTTGCCATCCGTGATACCAAAACGGCGTAATAGTTTTGGAGCTATCTCTCCGCTTTCTTCATACGCTTCCAGTATCTTCTTGCCGTCTTCAACACTGCATCCGTACTTTTCAGACAATAACCGGCTCCAGTAACTGATCTCTTCGCTCCTGTCACGCTTCGCCTTCCAGGCATAACGGCTCCATGCTTTGTACCAGATCCAGTCCCTTTCTATCTGCAATAACCGTTTCCCCTTTACACTATCGGCGCTGTAGGGCCAGTCCCAGTAAGAAGCCTGCGGATACAAATGCAACCCGTTTCCTCCCATTACTTCGTGCATACCGATAACTGACTGCTGAATGAAGTCTGGTGAACCATACCGGAACGGTTCGAGATTGGCGAGTATGTGCACATTCTCGATCTGTACACTGCCCAGCTTACTCAACGTCTGATGAAGTTCTGCCCATTTGCCTCTTGGCCGCGGATACGTCAGTGCTTCCCCGTTGAATTTTGCCTCGGTATATAAGTTCTTATACAATGGCAGCGCCGCTCTCATAACAGAAGGTGCATCGGTATCATGTGCCCGCAATACAATGGGTGGCTCCTCCTTTTTCCCCAGTAATTTCAATCCATCCTGCACACCAGGGATGATCGTCTTTGTGAACCATTCGATATCATCATTACCCGTACCTTCCATGGCTTCGCCGAGACAAACCATTAACCCTACATTCGGATACTTTTGTACAAAAGCTGCAATGGACTTCCTGGTATAGTCAGCGATTACCGGAATGATAGGCCTTTCTCTTTCCTGCGTTTTGATCTTATGATATTCTGCAAAAGGCTTTGACACGATGATATTATAAAACATCTGTATCACCCATATACCTCTTTTATCCGCCTCAGTAGTGATAAAACGGAACATCTCTTCATTTTTTCTGAATGTCGCATCATCTACTTCGACGGCATAAGGATAGTCTTTCAGTTTTACCAATGAAGCAAATGGGTGACCATTCCACAGGTACAATGAGTTCATGCGGTTTTCCAACAGCGAGTCGAGCACCTGTATCCATAATTTTTTATCATAGAACCAGGGAAATGTCTGTGGTGTGTAGGGATATTCATACACGTTTCGTCCGGGCAGGTAATAAGGCTTTTGCAAACCGATGCAGGCGCCCCGTAATACCATTTCCGGCTGGTCATTAATAGCAATAGCGGAAGGAAGCGCACCTGTTTCTTTTATTTGACCTGCCAGCTCAAGACAACCATATAAAACCCCGGATGGGTCTGCACCTCCGATATAAATACTATTTCCCGGGAGTGAAGCAATAATATAGCCTTCTTTTCCAGGAGTATGGTCCCGCATTTCTTTACCAAACAACTCACTCTTCAGTTCGCCTATTATTATACTTTTTTGTTTGTTGCCGGTACTTTTTTTGTTTGTAATTATGATCCTGTAACCTGCCTTTTGAAGGATACCTGAAAGCTTTGCTATTCCATACTTTATCCTGGGGGAAGCATAGGATTGTTGTACGATCGTCACCGTTTCTTTTACCTGGCTGAAAGAGCATGAACAGGCGAAAAGAACTACAAACGTGATAATTATTTTTCTGTATGCACAATAATCCATGCAGATCATTTTCAATAAACTTAAAAAAAGGGGAACGGAGAACCGTTCCCCGGAGATTGCCTAAATGTTTCCGGAATGCTTAGCGGAAACTGCTATATGAAAAAAAGATCAAAGATCATCTAACCTGGTGCCGCCGGTTTCACTTGACCTGTATGCAGCCTCTACACACGCCATCGTGTGAATACAATCTTCCGCTGAATTATCCGGCGTCGTAATCCTGCCTTCGGCTGCCATCATTACCTGCGCCATACTACCTATGAAAGCATGTGGGAACCAGCTTCCTTCGATCGTCATTTGCCGCCATTTTGGCTCCTTCCCTTCTTCTAATAATACATATTCAAAACCATCAGCTGCCCCCCGGGGATAATCTATCAACGCCCCGAAGTCTATCTTAACAGCCCCTTTGCTTCCCTCAATTTTTATATAAGAATGCTGCTTGGGCGTTCCGTAATTATGACAATGATTGGTCAGAATATTAGCCCTGATCATCTCACCATAATCCATGATGATATTACTGCGTACCGACGCCAATCGCAACATGGACGGATGTTTGGTGGTCTTGGCATAAACTGAACGGGGATTTCCCAGCAGGTTTCTTACCAGGTCTATATAGTGAATACTGTGGTATAATATTTCTACTCTTGGTGAAGTAAATAAGAAATCCCACAGGTGCCAGGGGGTATATACATTGACATTGACCTCTATATCATTCAGCTCGCCAAGAAGGCCTTTATTAATAAGATCTTTTACTGCCAGTATATAAGGTGCATACCGCAACTGGAAATTAATGGCCGCATTCATTTTCTTTGCCCGTACCAGCTCCAGTATCTTTTTTGCCTCGTCATAATTTTCTCCCATCGGCTTCTGTAGTAAGACAGAGCTTGCCGGAGGTAACTTTTCCAGAACGGAGATCACTTCAGCGCCGGGTACCGCCACATCAAATACTGCATCAGGGGAAGTATTCGCCAGCATCTCCTCCATACTTCTGAACACATGAGGAATATTGAATTTACCCGCAGTATTCCTGGCTTTACTATGATCAATATCAAATATGCCCTGTACATGATATCCGGCAATACCATAAGCAGGCAGGTGAGCTGTATTCACAATACCACCCGCCCCGATCATGAAGATGGGCAATTTTCCCGATGTCGATGGTATATTGGCAGGCATATCTGTTTATAATATCCGAATTAAATGTTTAGCTTTCTCCAAGTTTATTTCCATAGGTCAGTAATAAGATAGCAGTCAGCAATACAATAAAAGCCAGTGCCAACAGCGCTTTTGTTTTCGTACTGCAGTCCTTCCATTCCTTCAATATCACACCAACCAGCGAACTCAGCAGCACCAGCATGATCATATGTATGGCCCAGCTGGTGAACTTATAGTTACCCATCCGGACATGTCCAAGACCATAGAAAAAGAATTGACCGTACCAAAGGATACCTGTGAATGCAGCCATCAGGTAATTGATCCCAAGTCCATGTGTTTTAGACGTGTATTGGTGGAAAGTCTTTTGCCTTCCATGCAAATAAATACAATAGATCAGCGTGGTGATGAATGCACCTGAATTAGAAAATATATATACTACATTTCCCTGGAAATTGCCGGCACCATACTTCACAGCTACATCAGCAATAGGTTGACCCTGGTCCAGGGAAAATCCATATAACGCCGATAAAATTCCTGCCAGTAAACAAAGAGGCAATCCTTTTGCCAGCGAAAAACCTGATGTACTGTTTTGCCGGGACTCAATATCTCTTTCTTTATACCTGCCGGCGATACCACACAATGCAATACCTGCGGCCCCCATCGAAACACCGCTTATCAAATAAGCAGCCCCGCTACTCTTCAATACATCACCAAGTGTGCCATGAACCAATGGCGGCAATAAAGTACCAAGCACACAACTGATACCCACCGCTATTGCATAGGTCAGCGAAAAACCCACATAGCGGATAGCCATACCAAATGCAGTGCCTCCGACTCCATAAGCCATACCCAATAAAAAAGATCGTTGCATCGCCGACGCCGGCGCTTCTTTCAATACATCAGCCAATTGCGGGATCGTAAAATACGCAACGATCAACGGTAAAGCCAGCCAGCATACAAATGCCTGGGCCAGCCAGTAGGTATGCCAGCTCCAGCCTCTTACTCTTTTCTGAGGGGTATAGCATAAGGCAGCACCGGATGCGCCTGCAGCATGATATAAGACACCGTTGATTACTTCCATTCCTTTGTGTTAGCTGATCGGCAAATTGTAAAAGCGTTGAGCATTGTTATAAAAAACCACTTCCCGTTCTTTTTCTGTCAGCAGTTCGTGCAAAATATTTTTATATACCTGCCAGGTGCCGGTATAAGTGTTTGCCAGCATGGATACCGGCCAATCACTTCCGCAAAAACAACGGTCGGTCCCAAAATACTGCAGGGCAAATTCGATATAAGGCTTACTATCTTCTTCTTTCCTGTTTTGAAAACTTCCCGATGCGGTCCCCAGCCCGGATATCTTTGCATGAAAATTTTTATGCGTTGACGCCTCTTTCATCAGTTCGCCCCATTTTCCAAACCTTTCTTTGGAAGCTATCGGGGGCTGGCTTAAATGATCAAATACCATCTTCAATCCAGGCACATACTCTGCCACTTTCAATGCTGTTTCGATATGAGCAGGTAATACGGCCACTATATCAAAAGGTATATTACATACTGCCAGCATCTTCAGGCTTTCGATCACTGCTGGTTGCAACAGCCATTGCGGGTCTTTTTCATCATGTATCTGATGACGGACACCCTTAAAATATTTCTCTTTCAAAAATCTGTCTTCCAGTAATTGCCCGGTCGTTGCAGGCTCCGATAAAGGCAGCCATCCGACAACCCCGCTGATCCAATCCGTTTTGTAAGCGACATCGAGCATCAAACCGGTATCTTCCATGTTTCCGCTGGCCTGTACAAGTACTCCTGTTGTTATTCCGGCTTTTTTTCTTTCATCGGATATCTGTTCAATTTGCCAGGTATTGTTCAGGATAGAAGTATCATTCTCCAGCCAGGGATATTCGGCCCTTTCCAGGTCCCATACGTGGACATGCGTGTCAGCAATCATCATAAAAAATCAATGGCTCAGTTTTTTATCACCGGCTGCATTTCATTAGTAAGGCCGAACTGTTTATCAATTTCCTCATTGTCTTCACCAAGTACCGGCGCTCCTTTTGAAGATACCAGTAATTGATCATCCACCCTCAGCGGGCATCTCGTGGTCCGTACAGATAACCCGTTACTTGTCTTCACCGTAATCTCCATATTCAATATCCGGTACCCTTCTTCCTTTGTTAATGTATCGTAATCCATTACCGGCGCACACCATATATCAGCTTTTTCAAGGATGCCCAGCCAGTGACCCGCCGTCTCTGTAACAAGATGTGCAGCCAGTACTCCCTTTATCTCGTCCCGTTTATCAAACCAGTCATTGCTGTTGGTAAATTGCTTCAGGGGTTCACAATGCAGCAGCTCTGCCAACAGAACAATATTGGTCATTGCTAATGCAATGTAATTATCTTTTGTTTTATAAATGCCATACGGTGCTGCTAAATAAGCGTGACCGCTATTGACGGCACTGCGAACAGGCAATTCATTACCGTCATTATAGTAACAGGTCAGCACTTCAAACTGGAAATCAAGAATGCTTTCAAACATACTAACCTGTACCAATGCGCCTTCCCCGGTAATACCCTTTTTATATAAAGCTGCCAGAATACCCTGCGCAATATGAGTTCCCGCCATGATATCCACCACAGCCACCCCCATTGGCGTAGGGTTTTCATCATTATTATTGCTCAGCCATGCCAATCCTGATGCAGCCTGGAGTAACAGGTCCTGACCGGGCAAATCTTTCCAGGGACCCTCAGTTCCATACCCACTGACCTCCGCATAAATAACAGAAGGGTTAATACTCTTTACAGTTTCATAATCCAGCCCGATCCTTTCCATAACACCCGGGCGAAAATTATGCATTACCACATCTGCTTTGGTCAGCAATCGTTTTACTTTTTCGAGGTCATCCTCATCTTTCAGATCGGCTGCATAGCTTTGTTTATTGCGGTTGATCGCATGAAAAATAGTTGACTCCCCCTCTATCCTCACGTCAGACACATACAGCTGCCTGCAGATATCACCTGTACCGGGCCGCTCGATCTTGATCACCTGCGCTCCCATATCCGCCAGCCGCAAAGCCGCAGAAGGGCCAGACAAGAACTGACTGAAATCAATCACCAATATATCTTCTAATAATCTCATTTTATTGCATTATCCCTGCATCAAAAAGTTGTCATGTAAAACAAAGAAGTTCTCCTAACTCCTCACTCCTAACTCCTCATGCACTTTCTCATTATGTTCTCCCAGCTTCGGAGCTGGCTTATCCGCATACAGTTTTTCTCCATTCATCCTGATAGGGCATCGAGTTGTGATGATCCTTCTCTCTGCGATCTTAATTACCTGTTCCATACCCAGCGCTTTGCAGGCTTCATGGTTCATCATCTTTTCCCAGTCGAATACTTCCATTGCCCATAGTCCTTCTTTTTGTAAACCCGCTAACCAGTAAGTGGTCGGTTCAAATGAAAGGTGTTCTGCCAGTATGGCTTTTATTTCGTCTCTCTGCGCAAATGCCCGTTCATTGGAAAACTCTTCCAGCATTTTACAATGGATCGCTTTTGCCAGCACTTTAATATCCATCATCGCCAGTGCAATATATCCGTCAGCAGTTTGATAAATGCCATATGGTGCACTTAATAACGGGTGACCATTGTTACTGTAACTTCTTTGCGGCTGCTCCCCGCTTGTATAATAAGTGGTAAGCAATTCAAACTGGAAATCCAGTAAAGCTTCCATCATACTTATCCCGATCAGGGCGCCTATACCCTTCTTTTGTCTGCGTATCAAAGCAGCTATGATCCCCTGCACCAGTTGTGCCCCTGCTAAAATATCGGCCACTGCAATACCGAATGGCACCGGGCCATTGCTTCCGTTACCAGTGGTATAAGCCAACCCTCCCATAGATTGGAGCAGGAGGTCCTGGCCCGGTTTGCTTTTCCAGGGCCCTTCCTTTCCATAACCGGATATCTCCGCATAAATAAGCTGTGGGTTGATCTCCTTTACAGTTGGATAACCTAATCCCGTTTTTTCCATCACACCCGGTCGAAAATTATGGATCAGCACATCTGCCTTTCCGATCAGTTTCTTTACAATAGCGAGGTCATGCGGGTCTTTCAGATTGGCAGTAAAGCTTTCCTTATTCCTGTTGATCGTATGAAACAATAAAGAACTTTCATCTGCCCAGAGGTTTTTGATAGCCAGCTTTCGTCCGGCATCACCGGCTCCGGGTCTTTCGATCTTGATAACCCTTGCACCAAGATCGGCCAGGCGCAAACCTGCCGACGGCCCTGACAAATACTGGCTGAACTCCAGCACCACTAAACCCTGTAATGGCAGATCATTCATGCAGTGATTTTTGTTTTTTAGCTATTATGCTTTGCCGGTATATCCTGTTCATTTCATGTAGAGCAGCCAGGCCATCACATTCATTCATTAAACACCTTTGCAGTGGTTCACCGGCATGGTCCTGGAAATGCAGATAACCATTATAGCGTGGCCGTACATAACTGTTATCCATTACCGGTAAAATCGTTTTAAAAAACTCATGCGTAAGTCGATTCGCTTCTTCATCCTGCCATGCCAAACGATGACCCGGCTGGCCGCCATGCTGCACATACATTGTCCGCTGAAACTCCCCTGAAACAACCATGGCCGCAAAATCAACAGCTACTTCTTTATATCTACTGAAAGCTGAAACTGCTAATCCTGTCCCGCCGACGGTTGTTCTTAGCTTACTCCCATTAAAAGAAACAACATCTGCATAGTGCAAAACATGCTTCGCATAACCGGCCCTTGAATAGTTGGAGTAGCAATACGCAAAAGGGCAATACCAATATTCATCCCCGGAGCTCATCAACTCAGCCACAGCGATCGGGTTATAGCCGAACATTTTCCTGTTTACCAGCGAATACAGCTCATTCATGGTCTCTATCGCTGCTATACCCGTATGCTCATCTATTATTTCCTCTTCGCTCAAAAATGGCTCTTTGCCATTCGCAATACAAAAAGTAAAAAAATTCATCAGCAGGTCAATAGGGATCGCCGGTACAGCTACTTTTCCTTTCCTTGCCAATGATAGTACCTCTGCCCATGTTTGAGGAAGCGCAACATTATTTCTATCCAGAAGATCCTTACGGTAACTGGCCGCAGGTGTTGCCGCATCAATCGCCAATGCCCATTGACTGTTAGTGTAATTGTAGCTCAGGTGAGAATAGCCCACCGAATTATTCAACTGATCCCCGAGATACTCCGTAGAAATATGATCCTCTAAGGGCAGCACACAATGAGTAGCAGCGGCACACCCCACCCAGGGATGATCTATGATCAGCAGATCGTAATCACGGGTGAGTCGCTCAATAGGAAAATCAGCAAACTCCTGCAACGTTCGCTTCTTCCATTGTATATCTGTGCCGGGATGCAATTCAGAATAACGCTGCGAAGCTGCCAGCAAAGGAGTGATACCCCTGCTATGCCCCCATGTTATTCCGTTTAATACGATCCCTGCCATACTGCTTTATACATCCTTTTTATTAACGAGTAAAATATGTTCGCAGACCATCACCAGTTCATCCTGCTGGTTAAAACATTCCACCAGTTCCGTCACAAGACCAAATCCCGGTTTCTTATGATCTTTTTTATCCTTTATAGTTATGGAAACTTTGATCGTATCGCCGATAAACACTGGCTTGATGAAACGTAGCCGTTCATACCCGTAGGTCATCGAAACTTCATTAACAAAATCTGCTGTCAGGCCGATAGCGATGGTAAATATCAACGTGCCGTGTGCTATCCTTTTTTTGAATGGTTGCGTTTTACACCATTCTTCGTCCATGTGATGGGGGAAAAAATCGCCGGACTGTCCGGCATGAATGACAATATCTGTTTCTGTAACAGTGCGCCCCTTTGTATGACGGACATCATTCAGCGCAAACTCTTCAAAATACTTTTTTACAAACATGGCATATCCGGCCCAGATGGTTAAACAATCATTTTTTTCTCAGCAAATAACCGAACCGGAAATAAAATGGGCAGGTTGCAAAACCCTGAATGCCATGTGAAGTGGAAAAGGCCAGCATCATACGGCGGTTCGTGCTCCATTATAAACCGTTTTACAATCGTTAGGCTGTATTGGTTTTTACCCGAAAAAAACACCTGCAAATCAGAATGTTAAATTAGAATCCGGTGACAGGCTATTCAATGTCAGGTTTTACTGTAATGATGGAAGATTTTACTGTAAGATGCAATTCGTAAGGAACCGGTATCTCCAGATATTGAAGAAGCTCCGGGTTTAATTACGTCAACGTTCCCGGTGACATAAGGCAAGCGTATTCATTCATTTTCCTGATTTTATTCGTACAAGAGCCAAACATTCGTCATATTCCCTGTCTTTCTCTCTTTTTAGGTTTGCTGATAATCCGGCATTGTTATTATGAACGATATCTTATATAAACAGCAACTTTCGCAGGATGTATTCCTGATGCGGTTGCATGCTCCTTTAATAGCTGAGGAAAGGCAGGCAGGGCAATTCATCATCCTGCAAACGGATGAAGATCTCGGTGAACGCATCCCCCTCACCATTGCCGACGCCGATACCGTTGAAGGCACCATTACGATCATCTTTCAGGTAGTAGGCAAAACCACCAGACACCTGGCGACTTTTGAACCTGGTGATGAATTACCTGCCCTTGTGGGTCCATTGGGCAAGCCGACACATATTGAAAATTTTGGAAGAGTGATCTGTGTGGGCGGCGGTATTGGAGTAGCTCCTTTGCATCCTATTGCACAGGCATTGAAAAAAGCAGGGAATCATGTCACGATCATAACAGGCGCCCGCACAAGAGAACTGATCATCCTTGAAAAAGAAATGAAGGCAATAGCCGATGAATTGATCATTTGTACAGATGATGGCTCCTATGGCAGGAAAGGATTGGTAACAGCCCCTTTGAAAGAATTATGTGAAAGAGGATCAAAACCCAGTATGGTGATCGCCATTGGACCGCCGGTAATGATGAAATTCTGCTCGGAGGCCACGAGACCGTATAATGTTTTTACACAGGTCTCATTGAATACGATCATGGTGGATGGCACAGGTATGTGTGGCGGATGCAGGGTCAATGTAGGCAAAGAGGTAAAATTTGTTTGTGTTGACGGACCTGAGTTTGATGGCCACCTTGTCGATTTTGACAACATGATATCACGATTGAATGCCTACAAAGAGATCGAACGCAGGCACTATAAATGTTTTGTTGAAAAAGCTTTTAGCGACAAAGAACAGGAGGTTAGAATATGAGCTACAAACCGGCAAATGAATTACGGAAGGAAGCACAGTGCCTGTTAGATGAGTACCTGCCAAAAGTTTCAACACTCAAAGTGAAAGAACGGCAAAAGATACCTGCGCAGGAAATGCCGGTGCAGGATCCTGAGATACGTTCACATAATATGGCAGAAGTAGCATTGGGCTACAGCTTTGAACAGGCAAGGATAGAAGCGATGCGATGCCTTCAGTGTGCAAAAAAGAATTGCATGGAAGGTTGCCCGGTGAAAATTGATATCCCCCGTTTCATTGATCACATTGCAAAAGGAGAAGTTGAACAGGCGATCGCAGTGGTAAAGGAAACAACATTACTGCCTGCGGTATGCGGCAGGGTTTGTCCGCAGGAAAAACAATGTCAATTATATTGTACACTCGGCAAGTCATTAAAAGATATTGACAGATCAGTAGCGATCGGGAGGCTGGAACGTTTTGTTGCCGACTGGGAAAGGATACATAATAAAACTGTTATCCCGTTTGTAAAGCCAGCCACGGGAAAAAAAGTGGCTGTTATCGGCAGCGGTCCGGCTGGCCTCGTAGCAGCAGCAGATTGCAGAAGAGAAGGACACCATGTCACTATCTTTGAAGCCTTTCATAAACTGGGCGGTGTATTACGTTACGGTATCCCCGAATTCCGTTTGCCGAATGATATAATAGATAAAGAGATCGAAACGCTCAAAGCTATGGGTGTAGAGATCAAAACAAATTTTGTAGTAGGACGAACCAGGAAACTTACCGATCTCGTTGAAAAAGATGGTTATGATGCAGTATTTGTAGGTACCGGTGCGGGGCTTCCGATCTTCATGGGCATAGAAGGAGAAAATCTCGTCGGTGTCTTTTCAGCCAATGAATACCTCACCCGTGCCAACCTGATGAAAGCATTTGACAGGAAAGCAGACACACCGATGTATCCTTCTAAAAATGTGGTTGTACTGGGCGGTGGTAATGTGGCCATGGATGCATCGAGAATGGCAAGGCGGCTGGGTGCTGAAAAAGTGTACGTGGTTTACAGAAGAAGTGAAAATGAAATGCCGGCAAGAAAAGAAGAAGTACTACACGCAAAAGAAGAAGGTGTCGATTTCCTGCTATTAAGAAATGCAAACAGAATACTCGGCGACGAACAGGGACGGGTAAAAGGCATTGAATGTCTCCGGTATGAATTAGGCGAACCTGATGCATCTGGAAGAAGGTCTCCGGTTGTCATACCGGGCAGTGAGTTCGTCCTTGAGGCAGATACCGTGATCGTAGCTGTCGGTAACGGGAGCAATCCCCTGATCAGCCAGACTACTCCGCAATTAGCTGTCAGCAGAAGAGGGAATATCATGGTGGATGAAACACAGAAAACATCCATGGACAAAATATTTGCCGGTGGTGATATCGTACTTGGCGCCGCTACTGTGATACTTGCTATGGGCGAAGGCAGAAAAGCAGCCGGTGCGATCAATACAATGCTGGCAGGCATTCCGGGTCAAATGTTGCAATAGCATTGCCCTGTTTCTTCCCTTGCTACTTCAAAAATCTCTGCTTTGTCGGATAGCAGACCCCGGCTGCCTCCATTTCCCGCTACATTTCCATATTATATTATCTTTATATGAAAGAGCCGTCATTTGCGGATATATTTTTTATGTCAAAAAATTCCCTGAAAAAAGAAGAGCTAAGCCTGCTGCACCAGCTATCTGAAGCCACCTCCGGACTTACAGGGAAGGACCTTATTGATGAGCTCTGTAAGAATTTTGCCCGTGTCCTGAAGATGCAGTTCGCTGTCATTGCCGAATGTATTGAAGAAGGAAGCACTCATGTCAGAACGCTTTGTTTTGTAAATGGCGATACGATCGCTGATAATATTGAGTACGACACTACCGGCCGGCCTTGCGAACTCATATTAAAAGGAAAAGAGGTCTTTGTACCCAAAGAAGTGTATAAGCAGTTTCCCGAAGCAAAAGGTGTAGAAGCCTCAACGGGTGTCCCTATTTTCAGTTCTGTGACCGGAAAGATCATCGGTCATATCATCATTTCCAACCTTGAACCTGTAACTGAAGAAAGCAACCAAACACCCCTGCTGAAGATATTTGCATCGAGGATCGGCGCCGAGATCGAACGAATGAAAGCGGAGAAAGAATTGCAGCAACGAATGAAGCAAAATGAATTTTACGCATTCACTATTGACCATCTGCGTGAAGCGGTATTCTGGATCGATCAGGATGGATATATCTGGCAGGCTAACCAGGGGGCCGTTGATTTATCTGGTTATTCTGCGGATGAACTGAAAAAGATGCACGTCTTCGATGTCAATCAAACGGTACAGCGGGCAAACTGGTCAACGGTTTGGAACAATCTCAGGGAAAAAAAGAAAGTGATCTTTGATGCAAAGTTCAAACGTAAGAACGGAACGATCATTGACATTGAGATCACCCAGAATTTCATGGTCTTTGAAGGCCGTGAATACACCTGCAGCATTGTCCGGGATATCCGGCAACGGAAAATGGAGGAAGAGCTGTTGCGAACCGTATCAGAAGCTACATCCGGCCTGACTGGCGAAGATTTCCTGATCGAACTGGCCAGGCATATCACTATGACGCTGACCATGCGCTATGCATTGATCACAGAATGTGCGAATGATGAAAAGACAAGATTACGTACACTCTGTTATGTGGATGGTGAAAAAGTGCTGGATAATATAGAATATGATACGGCCGATATTCCCTGCGAGATCATCATGCAGGGTAAAGACTTCTTCATGCCCGCCGGCGTACAGGCAAAATATCCTAAAGAAAAAGGTATTGAAGCCGCTGTAGGTGTTCCTATCTACAGTACCAGGACGGGTGAGATCATTGGTCATATTCTTGCCGTTGACCCGAATGCTGTAACAACTGAAAAGAACCAGGCAGCTATCCTTAAGATATTCGCTGCAAGGGCAGGCGCTGAGATCGAACGAATGAAAGCAGAAGAAAAATTAAGACTGGCCAATATCGAACTCGAGGGTCTGTTGAAAGAAAGTGACCAGCGCTACCGCGACCTGTTTGAAGAAGCGCCTATTGCGTACGTTCACGAAGGGCTTGATTCAAAATTCATCAAAGCCAACCGGGCGGCACTGCGAATATTAGGTGTTAAACCAGAAGAAGTACCGGACACATATGGCTTAACCCTGGTACCCGATACACCCGATGCGCAAAGAAGGGCCAAAGAAGCATTTGAATCCATTGGCCGCGGAACAGACACCAGTGGCGTGGTATTGGAATTAAGAAGAAAAGATAATGGGCAACCTATCTGGATACAATGGTGGTCAAAACCTGATCCGGGCGGGCAGTTCACCAGGACCATGTTCGTGGATATTACCGATAAAGTGATGATGGAAAAAGAACAGGCACGCCTGAAAGCACAGAACCAATACCTGCAGGAAGAAATAAAACTGAATTACAATTTTGCGGAGATCATAAGCAAGAGTGGGAATTTCAAAAAAGTTTTGCAGCAGATACAGCAGGTAGCTTCTACCGATGCAACAGTATTGATACTGGGAGAATCAGGTACCGGTAAAGAACTTATTGCAAGAGCAGTGCACAACATCAGCAACCGCAGTAAACGGCCATTGGTAAAAGTGAATTGTGCCACCCTGCCTGCTAACTTGATAGAAAGTGAGCTGTTCGGTCACGAGAAAGGTGCATTTACCGGCGCCATGGAAAGAAAGATAGGCCGTTTTGAACTGGCTGACGGCGGTACAATATTCCTTGATGAAATAGGTGAATTGCCCGTTGAACTACAGGCAAAACTATTGCGGGTATTGCAGGAAGGAGAATTCGAAAGACTTGGCAATCCCAAAACAATGAAAGTAAACGTAAGGGTCATTGCGGCTACCAACCGTAATCTTCAGCAGGCTATCGAGAAAAAAGAATTCCGGGAAGACCTGTACTATCGGCTGAATGTATTTCCCATTATCTGCCCGCCATTAAGAGAGAGAAAAGAAGATATTCCGCTGCTGGTAAAACATTTTTGCCAGAAGCATGAAGGAAAGATAGGCCGCAAGATCACTGATGTATCTGCCGAAGTCATGGATGCGTTGATGACTTATGACTGGCCAGGTAATATCCGCGAACTGGAAAACATCATTGAACGGGCCATGATACTCAGTCATAACGGCGTTTTGGAATACGGTGACTGGATACCTGCTGAAAAAAACTCACCTGATAGCAAATCGGCTTCCCTTACAAAATTAGAGGATGTGGAAAGGGGGCATATCATTGAAGTATTGAAAAAAACAGGATGGAAAGTAAGTGGTGAAAAAGGCGCTGCAAAAATATTAGGATTAAACCCTACCACACTTGAGGCAAGGATGAAGAAGATGGGAATAAAAAGGGAGGTTTGAATCCCGGGATTGAATAAATGTATTCTAAATTCATTTTTCAGTACCTGAACACTTCCTTTATCTTCTGCATGAATTGTTCTTTCCTTCTCCGGCTTACTTCAATCTCGGCATTATCACTCATGATCACCATTCCACCCTCTCCCCGCTGGTATTCCCTGACATGATGCAGGTTGACCAGGAAAGATTTATGGATCCGCAAAAAAGAAGTATCCTTCAGCAGGCTGTCGTACTCAATAAGCGATTTGGAGACCGTCACTGTTTTTTTATTCTCCAGGTGAAAAATAGTATAACTCCGCTCTGCTTCACAATAAACGATATCATCGAGCTTCAGTACAATAAACCCCTTCAGGGTAGGCAGACACAAACGCATCTCGGCTGGTTTGTCGGTTTTGCTGAGATTATACATTAATGTTTCAGTAAGGTCTTCTTTCTTACCAGCCTCTAATTTCTTTTCTACCCGCTGTACTGCTTCCACCAGCCTGTCCTCATCTACCGGCTTCAACAGGTAATCAGCAGCACTGTACTGCAGGGCCTGCAGCATGTATTCGTTATGCGCCGTAACAAATATCACTTCAAAATTCTTATCCGGTATTTCGGTCAGCAGATCCAGCCCGCTTTTACCCGGCATCTGGATATCCAGAAAAACGACATCGGGTCTTAGCTCTTCAATATGCTGCTTTGCTCTATCTGCACTGGAGCCGGTAGCAGCTATGGTTACCTGCGGGCAATGCTTTTCCAGCATTTTCTGCAACGTGCGGATACCATCCGCTTCATCATCTACCAATATTGCTTTCATACTATTATTTTATATGTTTATACAATTGAATCGCAACACCACTTTTGTACCGCTGCCATTCATTCCTGTACTGTTCAGGTCAGTGATCTCGAGTGTACAATCCGTATCATATTTCTCATTCATGATCTTGATCCGTTTTTGCAGGTTCTCCAGGCCGTGGGATTGATGAGCCGGCCTTGCTGTTTGTTTCAGTTTCTCCGATTGGCGGATACCGATCCCATTATCCTCGATCGTACAGATGATCTGGTGCTGGTCCTGGGTGAATCTGATGATCACTTTTTTATCATCTGCCGACGGCAGCAGGCCATGCCATATCGCATTTTCCACCAGCGGCTGTATCATCAATGACGGGATCGCTGTTTCCCCGGTATCAATAGTATCGTCTGTGATGATCTTATACGTAAATGAGTCATCAAAACGCAAACACTCCATTTCAAGATAGGTTTCCAGGTATTTGATATTCTCCTCAAGGGTAACGAATGTATCTTTCGAATGATTCAGCGTCATGCGGATCATCAGAGCAAATTTGCTCAGGTACCTTGATGCCTTTTCATTATCGCCGTCAAGGATCATCCTTTTGATACTATTCAACGCATTGAATACAAAATGCGGGTTCATCTGTGCCTGGAGGGCAGCCAGTTTTGCTTCGGCCAGTTGTTCATTGATATTCGCCAGCTCCTTATGCTTCACTTCCAGTGTTTGCTCCGACTCGAGTTGTTTCAGCTTATTCCCGATCAGCGTGGCAATGGTGGTCAGTATCTTCAGATCTCTTTCCTGAAAATAATTCAGTTCGTGATGTTCCGAATCTATGATCCCCATCAACTCTCCATTATGAATGATGGGAACACATATTTCACTTAGCCTGAACATCTCGTCCATCCGGTAGCGGCTATCTTTTCTTGTATCAGCGATCAGCACCGGCTGCATGGTCTGCACTACATATCCTACCACACCCTGGCCTGATACCACATCAAAAACATGCTTTGCTATATACTCCGGGTTTCCTTTAGGGCCATAGGCCGCTTTTTGTACCATTTTGGTCTTATCCTCATTCCACAGGTAGATCATACAGTCCACATAATTCATCCGGCCGATCAGGTTACCGGCTACATCCCATAGCACCTCGCCGGCTGTTTTCTTCCCGGCCAGTGAAGAGGAAAAATAATTACTGATCTGTTCCAGTTCGAACTGGTTCCTGTAATCGTCGGCGATCAGTTTTTGTATATGCGTCTTCTCCATTTCCTTTTTCCTTGCCACTGCCGTTCTCCAGCTTACGAGCCAATACAGCAATGCCGGAACAGCGACGAAAAGCAAAATAATGAACCAATCCCTTTTCCAGAAGGGCGGTAAAACAACGATACTGATCTCTTTTACCTGCGGTGGCCAGCGGTTGTTTAACGAAAAAACCTTTACCTGTATCTTATGCGAGCCGGGCGACAAATTGGATATACTGAAAGAAGGCTGACTGCCCATCGATTGCCAGGGTGTCGTTTCATCTTTATAGAGGCGGTAGGCAAACCCCTGGCTATTCCCGTCGGAAAAATTAATGCTGCCTATCGTGATCATAATCTCATTATCCCGCCAGGATGTAGTGATCTTATTTTCCGGAAGAAAATGGCGTCTTTTATTATTGATCACAAGGTTCTCTACAAAAATGCGGGGCGCTGGTTTCTTCCTGAGTATATTGAACGGATCGAATCGTACAAGCGCCGTAGAAAAACCGATATACAATTGCTCCGCCTTATCATCATAAACAAACTTCGTTCCTTTCAGAATGGGCATATCCGGGAAACCATCTTCCTTTCCAAAACTGACGACCTGGAAGGTCCGCAGATCCATACAGGCAATACCGGAATAAAAAGCGATCCAGAGATGATCTCCTATCACGATCATGGAGGAAATATTATCATCAGGAAGACCATTACTGCGGGTGAAATGATGAAAACTTCTGCCGGCAATATCATAACTGGTCAGCCCATTATTATTACTGTTGAACCATACCCGGTTCTGATGATCTATTACCAGTGCGTTGATCTGCTTGTCCGGCATTTTAATAAAAGGAAAAGAATCCAATACCAGGTCAAACGTATCTAGCTTTGTATTATATCTCGCCAATCCATGGCCGGACATCCAGATATTCCCGGCGGTATCCTCAGTAATTGAAAAAGGGACACTTAGCAATTGCCGGAGATTCGGTATCGTCACAAACGTTTTTGTCTCCGGGTCATAGCGATATATCTTACTGGAACTGATCCAGACATTCCCTTTCCGGTCTCTATACAGGTCACTGGTCCAGTCACCGGGTAAATACCAGCCAGGCGGAATCAGTTCCTTCTCCTTTTGAGTCACTTCATTAAAAAGCATCAGGGGGCCGGTGGTGCCCAGCAACAATGTCGAACGACCCGCACGGGCAATAGCACGTATGTGATTGACACCAGGGCGGATATCCCGGAACAGTATCTGCTTTTCCAGTTGAAACGTTCTCTTGTCAATAACAAATAAACCACCATTGCCACGGGTGCCTGCATAAGCTTTTTCATCTGACACAAACACATCGTCCACCCTGATATTGGGAAATGAATCTTCTATACCCGCTGGCAAATTGACTATCTGCAGATAGGATCGTTGCGGGTTATGACGGAACAATCCCCTATTGGTAGCCACCCACAGGTTCCTGTCTTTATCCTTCATTATATCTGTACAGAGATACGATGGAAAATATTTTTTCGGATCGATCCTGACCGCACCTGTTTCCGGATAAAATCGCATTTTATAAAACCCGGAGTTCTGTCCTGTAAGAAAAAAGGTCGTGTCACTGTCTGCGACCAGGATTGTACGCCATGCAAACTCAGATCCGATCTTATCAAAGGATGTGCGTGAAATGACTTTCCTGTTGTCATTGATATTAATATAGATAAGCGTATCACCGGCCGACTGCAGAATGAAAAAACTTCCCGGCTTTTGCTGAAAGAACTGGTAATCCTTTTCGGGGTAAGCCAGGAATTCTTTCATCAACGGGCAATCATCAGCATTCATTTTCCTGGTCTGTCTTTTTTCTTTATCATAGATATACAATCCGGCGATAGATACGATCAGCAATCTTTTTTTATCGAGCTCAAGTAATCTTCTGCCAAAGTAAAAATGCGTAACAGGCACTTGCTCTTCGCTGTAAAAATCAAATCTAGAAAGGAGTTGGTAATTTTTATCATAGTGATAAAAACCTGATCGTGACTGAATAAAGATATCTCCGTTCTCATCTCCCAACACTTTTTCGATCATGTTGAACTTGAACTGGTATTGCAGGTTATGATACGGTATAAAGAGATTATGTGTACGGCCGGTCCTTGTATCAATAATATGTATCCCTGAACTAAAGACAGCCAGCCGGTGATCATCCAGCCAGGTCAACTCACCCAGCTCTTCAGCCGGCAAGGAAAGACTGTCGTTATTGCTATGGAATTGTATAAAGCGGCTGCCATCAAACCGGTTCAGCCCGTAAGAAGTAGCGATCCACATATAACCCGCCGAATCCTGTGCGATACCGGTGACCGTGTTATGTGACAATCCTTTTACCGTGGTATAATGATCAAACTTATCCTCAGAAAATTCTTGTCCGTACAGTTGAACTGCCGGAAACAATAGTATAACTAACCAGTTCAGTATCTGCTTAAGATTCATGGGAGGTGATTGGCGCCTTTACTTACTAAAGTTACTGATTGGCAAGTCAGAAAAATGCTTACAATAAACTCCGCCGGCACTGGTCGCCGTTGGGAGAACCAGCCTGCCCGTTTAACATTCCTTTGTCACAGGTAGTTAAACCCGGACATTAAAATATTTTTTTTATGCAGTCCCGTTTGGAAAAAGAAATACGCCGGTTGAAAAGGGGACAAAAGCAAGGGCTGGGTTCAGTTCTATTTTCGTCATCACAATCAAACAATATACTTATCCGGTAAAACACAGTGATATGAAAAAGACCTTATCCTTTATCACACTAATATCAGCGATGACCAGTTTATATGCACAGAATATAGGTATTGGCACTACCACACCTAATACTTCTGCCGCTTTGGATATTACACATACCTCCAAGGGATTACTCATTCCAAGGATGAGTACAAACGCTATCAATGCCATCAGCAATCCGGCCAAAGGGCTTATGGTATATGATTCGGCGACCAATCAACTGATGATCAACATGGGTACGCCGGCTGCACGCAACTGGCAACACATTGCATCAAAAAGTACCTGGAACCTGAGCGGCAACAGCGGTGTCAATGTGGTCACACAATTCATAGGAACTAATGATAACCGTCCGTTACGGTTCAGGGCAAACGGAATACTGGCGGGAGAACTAAGCCCGGCAACAGGAAATGTATTCTGGGGATTACGTGCCGGCGAGAGCAATACTACCCAATACAGCAATATCGGGATCGGCCCCGGGGCCCTTCGGTATAATAATGTCAGCAGTACTGTAGCCATCGGTGACTCTGCGTTATCGAATAATACTATCGGCGACGGCGCCAATGTAAACAACGGAACCTTCAATACCGCCATTGGATCAAAAGCGCTTTTCTCCAATACCACGGGATTCTGGAATACCGCAACAGGATACCAGTCGTTGTATTATAATGGTACCGGGTGGGCCAATACTGCACATGGCAGACAGGCACTGTTCAACAATTTCAGCGGTGCCCAGAATACTGCGATCGGCGACGAGGCGCTCTACTATAACTTCAGCGGCGGGTATAATACTGCTGTAGGCTACGGTTCCCTTTATTCCAATAATGGTATCAGTAATGCCGCTTTCGGCTATGCAGCGCTTGGTTACAATTCTTCCGGGAGTTATAATACTGCCATAGGTGTCGATGCGCTGCAGTTAACCACCAACTCCTATTATAATACAGCCATAGGCTTCCAGGCAGGCCAGAACAATGACAATGGATGGAATAACACTTTTGTTGGCGCTACTGCCAATACCAGTTCATCCGGCATGTATAATTGTGTAGCTATCGGCCAGGGTGCAAGATGTACCGGAAGCAGCCAGGTAAGAATTGGTAATACATCTACTGTTTCAATAGGCGGGCAAGTTGGCTGGAGTACTCTCAGTGATGGCAGGTTCAAGAAAAATATCCGCGAAGAAGTAAAAGGAATTGATTTCATTATGAAGTTGAGACCGGTAACCTACCAGGTGGATATTACAAGCCTGGACAAAAAACTTAAAACAGATCAGGGATCAAATGAAATGGCCAAAAAAGCAGCAGCAGAACAGGAGCAGATGATACTGTCAGGCTTTATTGCACAGGAGGTGGAACAGGCCGCCAGAGAAAGCGGCTATAATTTCAGCGGTATAGATAAACCAAAAAATGAAAATGATCTTTATTCACTCCGGTATGCAGAATTTGTCGTACCCCTTGTAAAAGCGATACAGGAACAACAGACACAGATCAATGAACTGAAAAAGATCATCAGTGAACTCACCCGGAAATAACATCTTATCAAACAACAGCACAATTATCATTAATCATAACCATTAAAATCAATCACGATGCAAACAAAAGAAGTACAGGGGAAATTGTGGAGTACCGCTCCTGCCGACTGGGCAAAATACCTGGAGCCGACCTTTATCCCGATGTATAAAGAAGTTTTAAAACAACTTGACCTCGACGAAGAAAAAATGGTGCTCGATGCCGGATGCGGATCAGGCCTGTTCCTGAGTATGGCAGCCGCTACAGGCGCCGCCGTCCATGGCATGGACGCAGCCCAGGGTTTATTGGCAATGACCCGGAAGAGATTGCCTTCCGCTACATTGCTCCTCGAAGATCTCGAAGCCATGCCTTTCAGCGACGATACATTTGATATTGTCACAGGTTTTAACTCCTTCCAGTATGCCGGCAGTTTTGAAAACGCACTGGCAGAAGCCCGGAGGGTCACGAAGAAAAAAGGTAAAGTAGTGATCGGCATATGGGGCAAAGAAGAAGACTGTGATGCAGGAGCTGTACTGAAAGCAGTGGCATCATTATTACCTCCGCCTCCACCGGGCACACCGGGACCCTTTGCACTAAGCGAAGAAGGAAAAGTAGAAGCGATCTGCAGATCGGTTGGCCTGAAGGTGATAAAAAAGCAAAATGTTTTTTGTCCCTGGCAATTTTCCGGAACAGAGGCCTTGCAGCAAGGCTTTCTATGCACAGGCCCTTGCGTAAAAGCCGTGCAGGTCGCAGGCGAATCCACAGTAAGAAAAATGATCACCGGCAGCGCACAGCCATTCAACCTCGCCGATGACATTTACTATATGGAAAATTATTTCACTTTTTTTATTGCAGAAAAGATCTAAGCGGTCAAACATCATTAACCATTAAAACCTATCAATCATGAAAAAGACGATCCTTTTGAACTGTATCCTTTTCTTTGCCTGTATATGCAGCTACTCATTGGAGAGCAATGCTGCCGGGCCATCCGAAACAGGCGGGCCTTCGGGCATCTCCACCTTGGTCATTAACGCCAATGTAACGGTGGTACTGACGGACTATGATAATGCAGAACTGGAAATATCCGGCCGCAGCTCCTTTGCCGATCTTGTGACGTTCACCAGGTCAGGAGATACGCTGGTGATCGGATCATCAAAAAACAAAGACCTGAAAGAAGCAGGTGTCATCTACGTACCTGCCTCACGGCTCCGGAATATCCGCATCAACAGTGCGGCATCTGTCAGGTCACTGCAGGCGCTGCAGGTCCCGAGGCTCAATGTGGTGGTCAACGGTCCTTGTAGTTTTGTGATTGCCAATATCGGCGAACTGAATGTGACCGGATCAAACGATTATTCAGTCGAGCATACTACTGAAATGCGCCAGGCACCGCTGGGTTTATACAGGAACGAAGCCAGGCAAAAAGTATTCTGAACACCGGATACAATAGCGGGAAATAGTTAATACAAGATATACTATCCGTGAAAGACCACTGCTCAGCGGTATGAAGTACTCCTGCATTGGACAGCTAACATATTTGGACGGATGCAGATACCAGTGATTCCCGGATACCGGCAGAAAAAGACATACATGTGAGAACATTTTCAGAACAAGCAGCGTGAGAACGATCCATTACATCATTGTCTCCCTGCCGGAACGGGAAAACAATTCATTCGGTGCTGAACAACACATTGTTCAGCACCTTTTATTTTATCAGCCATAACAGTAACAAAGCAGGCTGCATTACCGGTGCAATTATGTTCCCGGCTGAAAATGTATGATCAGAACGAAATAGCTGAGACTCCTTTGATCGTCAGGTCTTTTTTATCCTGTAGAAAAGCGATCAATTGCATATCCTTTACAGTCAGTCCGGATGGAATTTTGAACCCGGCAGTTATTGTTTCATTATTTCCGGCGGTAAAACTTTTCAACTCTCTTACAACATTTATATGTTCCAGTTTTCTTCCGCCATTCTCACCTCTTTTGACATTTGTTATCGCTTTCTTCTGAACCAGCGCAATATTCAGCAGCAAACCCGGATCTTTGCCGGCTCTGCATGAAACACTGATATGCTCATCATTCATACCTGTTGTTTCGATAGAAATAACAAGACCGGCTGGAGCACTTATTCCATCCTGTATAGCCATCCTGAGCAGGTGTTCTTTTGAACCCACAAATTCATTCCTGCCATTCACCACTACCTGCGGAGTATAAATACTTTCGAGGCCAAATATCTCTGCATACCTTCTTTGTCTTTCTGTAAATTCTGCTTTACTGAAAGGATCGTTCCAGCCGATATAGTTCCAGTAATCCACGTGATAACCGAGAAAATAAACATTGCCGGAAAATTCTTTGGCCATCTTCGCCATCACTTCATCCGCGGGCGGACAACTGGAACAACCCTCTGAAGTAAACAATTCCACTACGGCAAAACCTTCATTAATCTTTGCAGCATCCATCCTTGTACTATCCGTATGAAAAGAAAAAGACAGGCAGGCAAAAATTACAACAGCGACAAATGACAAGGTAATAACAGGCTTCATAATAAATTTAAGGTTGACGAAACAACTTTGCATAGCGCACAGCAGCCGGTACCATCACGATCTTCCTGATGTGAAAAAAAGCTACAATACATAATACGAACCCGATGGCTATATTCACAACGAACTGGTATGACTGAAGCTCCTGCAAAAGATAATGACCCCCGGCAATGAAAAGGGAAAAGCCTGCTATGGTTCCGGTAGCAATGCCGGTAACATATATATTATACTGGCGGGATCGGGTTCCCAATATGTTCTTCTCTATCAGCACAGTGCTCCAGCCAAGCCAGAAAGGGATATGCAAGGGATTTACTGCGCTGATCAGGATACCGGTAACAAAAGGCGGCAATACAATGTCAGGTAATATACCTGATGCATGCTGCACAGAATTGGCAGTGCCGAAACAGGCAATAGAAAAGACAACGAGTAACCCGGCTGTCATCCATTCCAGGATGCGAAAAAACAGCTGACTGCGGATCAGCCGGTTCATCCCTGATAAAGCGACCCGGACAATGATCACTTCTGCCAGCATAGAACCGATAGCATATATCATTGCCTGTCCTGTACCCTGCCTGGAAGAAATCTGTGTCGCCACTATATTCATCACTCCGGGTGGTAATGAACCGAGGAAACTGATGAGCATCCCCCAATAAAATAATTGAACGGATCGTTGCTTCATTTATGCCCTCTTTTCTGTATTATCAGAGATCATTTTTACGTACTGCTTATTTTCTTTCAGCATATTCAGTCCGGACCTGGTATCCATATAGGGCTGTTTTGTCCTGAGATGGTTGATACGGCTGATCTTCCATAGTATCTTCCAGTGGCGGGTGATCTCTTTCCAGGCGAAAAAGATGGAATGCGTCGGATCGTACATATGAGTAGGCTCACTGCCCGCCCCATTCAGTTCAATGATGGAAAAATTCTTCCCTTCCCTTAACTCCTCCCAGGTGTTATACCGGACATCCATTCTTCCATAGTAAAATCCTTTTACCTGCCGGCATACATTATCTATTACATGAACGAGTTCTTCATCTACCAGGTCACTGGCATCCACGAATTTGGCGCCGCGTACATGATTGCCGTACGGGACCATGATAAACTTTTCCCCTTCCGGTAAGATCCTTCCCAGCCGGGCCCCATATGTTTTTCTCAGTACTGGTAATTGGAGAATATATCTTTTATCCTTCATCAGCAGTCCTTCAACATCCGACACCCCATCGCCTGTCACTGTTAAAAATTCTTTACTTACTATACCTGAGATATATCCTTTTTCTTCATGAGGATAACGATAATAAAAAATGCCTGCTTCATTTTCAAACGGAACAAACGCCTGCACCAGGAAATCAACTTTCGAGTGCAACACATATTCGATCAACTCAGTTTCATTATCCAGCTTTTTGACCGCCTTCCCCTGCATACCAATATCAGGTTTACCCACCAGCGGATAACTGAGGTGATTCCTGTGAATGGCATTGACCACTGCTGCTGGCCTGGTGCCTGCTGTAAAGAACAGCGTTTCCGGATAGCTGCCATCAGGCAACAGGTCATAAATAGCTTTTTTGGATTCCATCAGGAAACCACCATTCTTAATAGAAGGATTGGAAGTATTGAAGAAGAAGAAAGATCTTGACCGGATACAAAGCCATAGCCAGTAAAAATAGACCGGGCCATATACTGCGTGAAAAGGCCAGTACTCCCAGTTGAATAACTTTATGAAAAAAGGATGATATTTTATTTTGCGGATCATAACAATTCCGGAGCATTAAGTAATCCTGTTTTTATTTCATATACTTTGTCCTCTTTCAGATCTATGTATTTCATTACAGCCCTGTCTTCGTTCAGCAGGATACCGGTAATGCTGACCGTTGAATAGATATTATCTCTTTTCATCTGCAGGTCATTACTTATATCACCATCGCCGCTGAACCGGTGAAAGTGAAGGATATCCTGTTGTGTGGGTTGCGGGTGGTTGTTCAGGAACGAGGCAAACCATTGTTCTCTTTTTTTAATGACCAATCCATCATATAATGTGGCCGACGACCATATATGAGGGCGGCTAACAGGTAACTGTTTGCAATAACGCTCATTTCCATCCCACCGGAACTCATACAGGCATCCCTTTTCAAAAAGTACCAGTGTGAAGGGCTCTATCTCCGACAGATCAGTCTTTGAAAATGACCAGGAGGGACGTTCAGTTGCGAATACATCCAGGAATATTTGTCCCCTGCTTTTACGATACGGGGGCTCCGGCATATGACATAAGAAAGCTCCGTTCAGCAAAACGGCTGCATCGCCATTCTCCTTCATAGCGATCCAGGTACCGCCTGCCGCCGCATCTTTGGGAAATACCAGGTGACTGCCATTGTGGTCATATATGGTCGGCGCCAGCGCTCTTCCCCGGCTGTTCTTTTCATCCCGGTTGGAAGTGATGAAAACATTTCCTCTCGCCGGTATAAAACTTACTGTGCACATTGCTGCCGGTATTTAATAGTGGAATAGGCTACTCCGAATTCAGATGGCAACACAAGAGTTGATACTTCATGGATACCCACCCGTATCAGCGCCATGTGATGTATAGTATGCTCCAGGTTATAAGCGATCTCCCGGTAATAATTACTGGGTATACGGATCGCTCCGGCAGTGTCTTCATAGTCTTCTGCTTCGAGCACCATTTCTTTATTAGGCCTGTCCAATTGATGATAAATATCTTTCAGCAAGGATGCCGCCAGGTTCCTGTCAGTTTCGATACGGTAATCCCTTTTTCTCTTCTCGTAATTCACCACCCCTGCATCATACCCGTTCTCCAGGCATTGGAACAATTCAATGATATGACGGACGTGCTGGCCGATAGTAGCCTTAAAAAGGATTGCACTTGGCCGGCAGTATTCTGCATCTGACAACTGGCCGAGTGAATCACTTAATTGGACAAATACATTTTGAATGGGGTGTTTGAGCAGCATAAAAAGGTTTTGTTGGGTTTAACGCAGTTCGGCACTGCCAAAAAGATGGTTATATTGTTTGCAATGGATCAGCGCATATTTATACAGGGTAAAGTCCGGTGCACCGGGAATATCATACAACTGGTTGCCGGCAACTGACTGCAACCTTCCAAGATCAATAAAAGTGGCAGGCAATACTTCTTTCGAAAGATAGACATGCAGGTCGGGGCCATTGGATATGGAAACAGCTTCCAAAGCCAGTTTGTACTGTGTGCCCTGCACGTAGATCCTGGCCGTTCCGCTGACGCTGCCATAAGGTCCGTTCACGAACATTCCCGAATACCGGCTCATCGCCATAGTAGTATCTGCTGTATTATCCAGCGGAGTGGTGGGAGTATTCTCTTTCACACAGGATGCAAAAAATAACATCAGTAAGATCACGGAAAAAAAAGGAGCTCTCATGATTGATCAGTTGTTTATATAAGTTTTTTAATGAACACTGTCATCTCATTCCTGTAAACAAAAAGCAGGACGCCGGATGAAATAAGAACCAATAATGCGTAAATGAAAAGTTGTCCCCCATCTCCTCTCACAGCTATGCCCAGTCTGGTAAGGTGAAAGAAGATAGCGCCTCCCATCAGGCCGATCGCCAGCAAAGCGCCAAAATGAGTGGTCTTCGGGAAAAGTATCAGCAGGGAAGCGATCAGTTCCAATACACCTGTGCCGATGCGGCCCCAGGGCTCCATTCCCAATGCAGAAAATATATATACGGATTCTTCGGCAGCAGAGAACTTAAACAAAAGTGTCTGCAGCATGATCACAGCGGCGAGTATTCTCAGCGCCCAGAGACCGATGGTAGTAAAAGAAAGTGTCATGGTTTTTTAATAAACGTAAAATGATCAATGAAAGATTTTTTTCCAGTTGACATCCGCTTTTGCCTTCAGGTTAGGCTCATCCTTGTTCCAGCTCTTTAGTGTATTGTTCAAAAAACTATTGTAAAAGAGATACAGCTTCCCGTTCACGATCTTGAATGTCCCGGGATCAATGCTTACTTTCTCTCCCTTGGCGCCCATGGCATAAGCACACCATCCGCCATACTCCGGCTCATACTTGTCCGGGTTCCTTTTGAACTCTTCTTTATTCTCCTCCGAAGAGAAATAATAATAAACGCCCCGGTGATTCACGATCAATCCCTTTTTTCCTTTTATTGCCTTATTGGATCTGAAGTAAGCTACCGGGTCATACCCGCTGATAGCAACCCCTTCATCCAGGTTAAATTCTTTTGTCCTTATCGATGCATCTTGTGTCCATGCTGAAAAAGAAAGAAGACTCAGCACGATCATCAGTAAAAAATTTATTGCTCGCATAGTTTCCTTTTTAATTACAGAAACAAATGTAGAAACTGATGCCGCCCCCGCCTGTCAGGCAAATGACATGTAGGTCCGCTTTGTTTTTTTATTAACCAGTCTTCCTTTTTTGAAAGACCGGTACGGTCGTTCCCGTACTCCCAATATTTCAGGAAACTCCCAAAATGATGGGAGAAAAAGGCCGGGCAACAAGGACGACAACCGGTTTATTGATTTTTTTGAAACCCTTTACCAGTAAGGGTTTCAGGGCAAGTTGAAATGCCGGAAAATTTTCTGGCACGCCGGTTGGCTATACAGGAGTGCAAAATTGAAAAAAACATGAACCGGGTTTTATCCAAGAATGATTTTAAAAAAGAAGTGATCGACAGTATGACCTTATCCCTTGTACAATTCAGGATAGAATGGAGTGGCGCCTGCCAGATCATTTCTCCTATATATGAAGAATTGGCTTCTTCCTACACAGGACAGGCCAGGTTCTTCACGGTGGATGTGGAAAAAGAAACAGGGATAGATAATGAATACGGGGTAATGGAACTGCCCACTATTCTTTTTTTCAAAAGAGGAGTAGTGATAGATCATATCACAGGCCTTACACCGAAAAACGTTATCATCAGCAAGATCGAAAATGCGCTGACATCAGAATTAATTTAAACCTGCTTAATAAACTCTTTAAAACCTCAAACTATGTCTGAAGAAATGAAATACTTCTATCTGAAGAACCACCCGGTGTTATCATCATTATCAGAATCAAAACTGAACGAAGCTGTTTCGCATTGCAAGATCAGGACCGTGTACCGCGGCGAAATGATCAGCTATGGTGAAAGCGGTTTTACCCGGATTCATTTTCTCGTAAAAGGGAAAGTGAAAATAACCGATGCCGCCGGCAATACAGAAAATGAACTGATCAAGGACATTCTTACGGAGCCGGATATCTTTGGTGATCTTGGGCTGGAGGGCCGGCTTATCAATGATGAATGTGCTGAAGCCCTCACGGCAAACACCATTATCTGTTCCTTCCATGTCAGTGATTTCAGGAGAATACTGGAAGAGAACCCGTTCATGGCGCTCGGCTTTGCGAAAAAAGTGAACAGCAAACTGCAAAGGTTAGAGAACCGCCATGCTGACCTGGTATACCTGGATACAAAGGACAGGCTGATCCGCTTCATCAAGAACTGGGCCCGCTCAGATGGTAACCGCGTCGGCGACAAGATCGTCCTGAATAATTACCTTACCCATAGCGATATCGCAGGATTCATTGCCACATCACGCCAGAGTGTGAACATGCTGCTGAATGAACTGAGAACATCAGGCATGCTTTGCTATAACCGTAAACATATTGAACTGAACAATCCTGTTGCGTGGAACTGATAACAAAATGTTACAGCTCGTTAATCTGCCGCTAATGTAAACGATACGACAGCAAAAACTTTCACGTCAATGTAGCTTTACCTCCGGAGATCAGCAAGAGATTTTTTTGTGGTCGGTTTGGGTTTACAACGTACCCTTAGGGCAAACGGCCCTGTGAAAACAGAGGCCGTTACTACTGCCCGCACTATTAAATCAACAGGAATGACATCAGTTTGCTTATATTTCAAAGTACACCAGCCTTACCGGTTGAAAGAATACAGCATGAAGGGAGTTGACCTCTCCTATTGCTATGCTGACGTTGCGGCAGACAAGGCCTCCATCGATTTCCTGGCCGATCATTCCTATTTACCCGCCAATAAGATCATTCATGAACAACTGCTGTCACAGCAGGGAAAGTTCAGGGTAAGCTATTCTATCAGCGGCACTGCCCTGGAATTACTGCAGAAACATCGCCCGGATGTGATCGCATCCTTCCGGGAGTTGGTGAACACAGGCTATGTGGAAATACTCGCAGAGACCTATTACCATTCGCTGAGCTCTTTACATTCCCGGAAAGAATTTCAACGGCAGATACATAAACACAGAACGTTGGTCAAAGAACTATTCGGCATTCAACCCCTCGTATTCAGGAATACAGAACTGATCCATAATAATGCTATTGCCGGTGACATAGCTGGTATGGGCTTGCAGGGTATCTTATGTGAGGGAGTGAAACGAATACTGAACGAACGTACCCCTAACAAAGTATATGCCGTGCCGGGCAGGGAAGACATAAGGCTACTCCTGCGTAATGCACAACTATCGGATGATATTGCGTTCCGCTTTGATGATGTGAACTGGAATGAGCATCCGCTGACGGCTGAAAAATTTGCTGAGTGGCTGCATGCGCACCCGGAAGATACTACCGTCATCAACCTGATGATGGACTATGAGACCTTCGGCATTCACAAGAAAGCGGGTAACGGGATATTTGATTTTCTCCATGCATTGCCCTCTGCTGTCTTAACGAACGACGATCTTACCTTTTCCACCCCGGCAGCAATATTGAAAAAAAATATACCGGGAGATGCCTATGATGTGCCGGCAACTGTTTCCTGGGAAAACAATACAACCGCCGCCTGTGTATGGTGTGACAATATGCGGCAAAACAATACGCTGAAGAAAATATACAGCATCGGGGATATGGTATTGAACTGCGGTAATGAAAAAGCTATTGATATGTGGGGCCGCTTACAGTCAGCCGATTATTTCTATTATATGTCAGAAGAAAGCTGCAAGCGAATGGCTTACCAATATCATAACCCTTTCTCCACACCGGAAGAGGCCTTTAAAAATTATTCCAACATCGTGGCCGACCTCGAGATAGCCCTGATAGAAAATGAGATCAGGCGAAGAAAACGAACACCGTCAAAAGCATCATTTATAAATACTATTCTTTAAAATCATCAATCAACAAAACCAAATGGATAAAAAATTAAAAGGCCAGGTAGCCATCGTCACAGGCGCCAGCAGCGGTATCGGCGCCGGGTGCGCCAAAGAACTGGCAAAGGCCGGGGCCACAGTAGTAGTGAACTATCCCGTTGCTTCTACAAAAGAGATGGCCCAGAAAGTAGTGGATGACATCGCCGCCAATGGCGGCACAGCGATCACCTACCGGGCCGATGTAAGTAAAGAAGATGATGTAAAGAATATGTTCGCTGACGTGATCGGTCAATTCGGTACCGTAGATATATTGGTGAACAATGCAGGCCTCCAGAAAGATGCACCCTTCACAGAAATGACATTGGACCAATGGAACTTTGTGCTTGGCGTAAATCTCACCGGGCAATTCCTGTGTGCCAGGGAAGCGATCAAAGAATTTCTGCGCCGCGGCGTGAATGGCAAATCCAAATCTGCCGGCAAGATCATCTGCATGAGCAGCGTGCATGAAGTGATACCCTGGGCAGGACATGCGAACTATGCGGCCTCAAAAGGCGGCGTAATGCTGATGATGAAGACCATTGCACAGGAGTTTGCCCCGAAAAAGATACGCATCAACTCCATCGCCCCCGGCGCTATCGCCACTCCTATCAATCACGATGCATGGGATACGGCAGCACACCTGCAGGAATTATTAAAACTCATTCCGCAAAAAAGAGTAGGCCAGGTAGATGATATAGGCAAGGCTGCTGTGTGGCTGGCCAGTGATGACGCCGACTATGTGAACGGAACAACATTATTTGTTGATGGCGGCATGACATTATACCCGGGATTTGAAGATAATGGCTAATAACCCGTAAGTGGTCAGTGGTGAATGGTGAGTAATCCTTACATACTACTCTCCCGCTCACCATTCACCATTCACAACTCACCTGCATCTACATACACAGATACAATCATCATAATCATGAACGCTGAACAAAAAAGATTGAACGCAGGCCCTGCCTGGAAAAAATGGGGGCCCTATCTCTCCGAACGCCAGTGGGGAACCGTAAGAGAAGACTACAGTGAACATGGCAATGCATGGGATCATTTCCCGCATGATCATGCCCGCAGCCGTGTCTATCGCTGGGGCGAAGATGGTATTGCCGGCATCAGCGATGATATGCAACGGATATGTTTTGCTGTTACGTTATGGAACGGCAAAGACCCGATACTCAAAGAAAGATTGTTTGGCCTGACAGGCAATGAAGGCAATCATGGCGAGGATGTGAAAGAACTGTACTACTATCTCGACAGTACACCTACCCATTCGTACATGAAGCACCTGTATAAATACCCCCAGGCAGAATATCCTTATGCTGACCTTGTTAACACCAATGGCAATCGTTCTAAGTTTGAAAAGGAATATGAACTGCTGGATACCGGCCTGTTCAACGATGGAAAATACTTTGATGTATTTACCGAATATGCCAAGAGCGATGCAGAAGATATTTTAATTAAGATCACCATTCATAACCGCGGGAACGAAGCCGCTTACATCGCGGCATTGCCTACACTCTGGTTCCGCAACCTGTGGAGCTTTGGCCTGTCCAAAGAAAAGCCGCTGATGTATTTAAAGAAAGTACCGAACGGGTATGGTGAAGTAAAGATCATTGACTATTCCGCCGGCGAATACCATTTTTATTTTGAAAGACCTGTTCGTACCCTTTTTACCGAAAATGAAACGAACACAGAAAGGCTCTACGGTCAACCGAACAAAACACCTTTTGTGAAAGATGCTTTTCATACAGCCATCACACAAAACGATTATATCCACCTGGAGCAAAAGAATGAAGGGACAAAGTTTGCCCCTCTGTATGAGCACCACCTAGAAGGACGATCATCCATTACCATCAAATTAAGATTAAGTAAACATGCTGTTACTGACGATCCTTTTGACAAGGACTTTGATGCTGTATTTGAAAGCCGCCTCAGCGAGTCCGATGAATTTTACAACGAAGTGACCGCGGCAAAAGATAAAGATCTCCGCAACATACAGCGGCAGGCCTTCGCCGGTATGCTATGGAGCAAACAATATTTTAATATCGATATTCCCCGCTGGCTGAATGGTGACCCGGGACAACCGGCCCCGCCTGCACAACGGAAGAATGGCCGCAACCATCAATGGCAGTCATTGAACAATGAGGATATTATTTCCATGCCGGACAAATGGGAATATCCCTGGTATGCTGCATGGGACCTCGCTTTTCATTGCGTGCCTTTATCTATGGTGGACGCATCATTTGCAAAAGACCAACTCATTTTATTCTTACGTGAGTGGTACATGCACCCAAACGGGCAGTTACCGGCATACGAATGGGCCTTCGGCGATGTGAATCCTCCCGTACATGCATGGAGTTGTCTGCAGGTATATAAAACAGATAAAGCGAATACCGGGAAACCGGACATAGAATTCCTGGAAAGAGTTTTTCAAAAACTGCTGATCAACTTTACCTGGTGGGTGAACCGCAAGGACCATAAAGGCAATAATGTATTTGAAGGGGGGTTCCTGGGATTGGATAACATTGGTGTATTTGACAGGAGCAATACCATTCCCGGCGGCGGTGTGCTGGAGCAGGCCGATGGCACCGCATGGATGGCGATGTATTGCCTGAATATGCTCGAGATGGCGCTCGAAATATCGCAATACAACAAGGCCTATGAAGATGTAACGACCAAGTTCTTTGAACATTTTGTGTATATCGCCGAATCACTCAACCGGATCGGTGAAGACTGGACCGGCAGCTGGGACGATGAAGAAGGGTTCTTTTATGATGTACTGTCATTGCCTGGTGGACGTTACATTCCGCTGAAAGTAAGAAGCCTTGTTGGTCTTACCACTTTGTTCGGCGTACTGGTATTGAAAAAAGAATTACTCGAAAAAGTTCCGGACTTCCACAGCCGGCTGAAATGGTTCCAGCAATACCGCGAAAAGAATATGCAGTATGCCGTGATCGAAGAACTGAATGATCATGACGATATTCTTTTATCACTCGTGCCCAAACATCGCCTGGAAAAATTGCTGAGGGCACTGCTGGATGAAAAAGAATTTCTTTCTCCCGGTGGTATCCGCTCCATTTC
>JAEUVK010000008.1 GCA_016787135.1 Chitinophagaceae bacterium
TCATGGTATAATAACAGAAGCGGCAACCAACTAATAGATTATCCGTTGCCATACACAAGCGGCCCATTTGGGCATTATGTCGTCAATCTCCCGGCGTTATTATCAAACAGAGGTTTCGAGTTTGAATTGGCAATAGCACCGGTAAGAACGAAAAAGATGACGTGGACGATTACAGGTAATGCTTCATTGACACGAAATAAACTTCTGAAATATCCTGGTCTCGAAAGCTCATCATTTGCGAATACTTATGTTATTGGGGAAGACATCAGTATCGTGAAGGCATACAGTTTTACCGGAGTGAATGTGCAAACAGGTCTCCCGGAATATGAAGATGTTAACCGGGACGGTAGAATTTCTGCTCCTGATGATTATGTTATCATAGGAAAAACATCACCATCTTCATACGGTGGAGTTGGGACGGATATTCAATATTATGGATTTCAATTCAGTGTTTTTTTCCAATTCTCCAACCAGTATGCGCAAGGGTTGTCAACAATACCGGGAACCCGCAGCAATAAGTTCAGGATTGCTCTTCAGAGATGGCAAAAGCCTGGAGATATTACACCTATTCCTCGTGCTACAATTACTGCCACAACTCCGTATTTGAACCTGGCACGTTCCGATGCTGCATTTTATGATGCTTCTTACTGGCGGCTCAAGAATGTTTCACTCTCTTACAAATTATCTGAAAAGATTGCTCATAAAATGAGAATGTCTTCTTGCCGGATTTATTGCGAAGGGCAGAACTTATTAACCTGGCATAAAGAGGGAAATCTCTATGATCCGGAGACCGCTAATGGTGGTATCGCTCCGTTAATGACAGTTGTTTTTGGCATTCAGTTAACCTTTTAATTGATAATTATGAAAGCTAAACTATATGTTATACTTCTTCTAATAAACATACTTTACATAGGCTGTAGAAAAATGGTAGAGATTGGGCCCCCTAAAACACAATTAACTGCTGAAAAAGCTTTTGCCGATGATCAGACTGCTTTGGCCGTACTGTCTAATATTTATGCGCAATTCAATTCGTTGATAGACGCCAATCTTACACCTGCTTTTGGAAGTTATGCTGATGATCTAACTACTACAAGTGCTGATCAAAAAGTTCTTGAATATTTTAATGGCTGGGTATCTCCAGTAAATAATATAAACCTGAATGTCTGGCAGGGATTTTATTCTGTGATTTATCAAAGTAATTCTATGCTGGAAAGAATTGATGTTTCCCCAAATGTTTCCTCATCTGCCAAACGACAGCTTAAAGGTGAAACATTATTTCTCAGAGGTCTGAGTTATTTTTATCTGGCCAACATTTATGGAGATGTTCCATTGTTGCTAACATCTGAAGTTGGGATCACATCTACTGCAGAGAGGAGACCAATAAATGAGATTTATATACAGGTAATTCAAGATTTGGCTGATGCAAAGGAAAATCTTCCAGAAGCATACCCCAGTGCATCAAAGGTGAGGGCTAATAAATGGGGAGCGATTATGTTACTTGCAAGAGTACATCTGTATCAGCAAAATTGGGCTGCTGCAGAATCTGAAGCGACGGCTGTAATTTCCTCCGGCATCTATTCTCCCCTTCCGGCTCTGAGTGAAGTTTTCAAGATAAATAGTAAGGAGACTATTCTTCAATTCTGGACGCAAAATGGATATACACAGGAAGCGCTAATACTCATCCCCTCCAGCGGATCTATACCTACTTATCCGGTAAACAATTTGTTGAAACAATCATTTGAACCTGGCGATCAAAGAATGAAGAGGTGGATTGATTCTGTTTGGCAAGGGGCTGATAAGTATTACTATCCATCAAAATATAAAAACAGAAGTTCTGTCTCAGGAAATATGTCAGAATATTTGGTGTTTCTCCGTCTAAGCGAACTGTACCTGATAAGAGCAGAAGCAAGAACACAACAAAACAACTTTGTTGCTGCACAAAGTGACTTGAATACCCTTCGTTCAAGGGCAGGGTTGAGTAATACTTCGGCTAACGATAAACCTTCTTTACTTACCGCTATAGAACAAGAACGGCGTGTTGAACTTTTTTGC
>JAEUVK010000018.1 GCA_016787135.1 Chitinophagaceae bacterium
ATTAAATCCGCCCGCAGGCAATATTGTGGAGACAGCAGTAGCTGCTGGCCTTGATTCGTTAGTAAAAGCTGTTACCCGTGCTACGACAGCTTCCGGCGGAGATCCTACTTTGGCAGCAACACTCGGCTCGGCCAGGCTGACCGTATTTGCACCTACCAACGCAGCCTTTACCCAGTTACTGGCGGCGCTCAGCCTTAACAAGATTGATGATATACCGGTAGCCACCCTTCTGGCTGTATTGCGTTACCATGTGGTGGGCGGCCGTGCTTTCTCTTCCGACCTTGCCAATGGTAATCTTGCTATGCTGGCCGGGGGCAATACCACCATCAACCTGAGTAATGGTACAGGAGGCGGGCCCACGATCACCGGTAATGGTAATAGCGGTAACAGATCCAATATCACGGCCACGAACATTGTTTGCCGGAATGGTGTTGTACACCTGATAGACCGGGTCCTGATTCCGTAAAATGTCTGATTACCCCCTTTGAAAAGCCTTTTGCAGGATCCGGGAATAAGCCGGGTCCTGTTTAATCTGAAACGTATGTTCAATCATCCCTACAGGTATTTGTTCATCTTATTGTTGAGTCTGTACACTTTTCTCAACACCGTTCTTTGTGATGTCTATCATTATTTCCGGATAGATATCGAGTGGTATTATTCAATACTTACTATTCTGGGCGTTACTTTCTTTACCTGGGAAGGGAACCGGCTGATGGAGCCCTTTTTCAAAAAAAAATTTCTCACACCAAAAACTAAGATCCGTTTTCTGATAATCTTTTTTCTGGCGGGCAATTTAATAGCCTTTGTTGCCGCTACGTTGATGGTGTATGTCACCGGCCACCTGGTTCATGGGTATAGCTGGAACCAGAATATGAATCCGCTGAAATTGAATATCATTTATGGTTCGCTCATCAACCTGTTCTTCCATTTGCTCCATGCTATTTTCTTTTTCTTCCACGAATACCGTCGCCAATGGGCCGAGGCAGAAGAATTGCGGAAGACCAATTCGCAGGCACAGCTGCAACTGATCCGAAGCCAGATCAATCCCCACTTCCTGTTCAATAACCTGAATGTGCTTTCAGGAATGGTGATCAAAGACAACCCGGATGCAAACAAATTCATAGAAGAGTTCTCCAAAGTGTATCGCTACGTATTGAACACACAGGATAAGGAACTGGTGGAATTGCGTTCAGAACTGGAGTTCATCCATCCGTATCTTTTTTTACTGCATAAACGATTTGACGAAGGCCTTACAGTCAACATACATATACCCGATCAGTACAAGACCTGGCATGTAGTGCCGGCCGCCCTGCAGATGCTGATAGAAAATGCTATCAAGCATAATGTGGTATCACGGAATAAGCCGCTGCATATTGATATACATGCCAACGGCGACCAGGTATTGGTTGTAAGAAATAATCTGCAGCCCCGGAGCGTTGCAGAGCCCTCTACCCGTATCGGCCTGCAAAATATCATGAAACGGTATGAACTGATCAGCGGAAAAAATGTTGTAGTCAGGAAGACAGAAGAAGTATTTGAAGTGTCACTGCCTTTGCTGCACCTAAACTGACGATCATGAAAATAGTTATTGTCGAGGATGAAAAACTTGCGGCCGAACGGTTGCAGACCGTGCTTCATGAATATGATCCTGCCATAGAGATCGTTGCCTGTTTAGAAAGTATAGAAGAAACGGTACGATACCTTAAACAAAAACCACATCCTGATCTTATACTGCTTGATATACATTTGTCAGACGGACACAGCTTCGAAATATTCAAACAGGTCAGCTATAATAAGCCTGTCATTTTTACTACGGCTTATGACAGTTATGCATTGGATGCTTTTAAGCTGTTCAGCATTGATTATATTTTAAAGCCGGTAACGCTGGATGCACTTGCTGCCGCGATGAATAAATTCAGATCGCTGGCTGTTTCCTTTTCAGCTACGGATCTTCAAAAATTAAATACCGGGTGGCAGAGTAACCGGTACAAAAAACGCTTTCTGGGAAAAGTGGGGCAGCGTTTATTCTTTATTGATGTACATGACATCGCTTTTTTCCAGGCGGATAACAAGATCGTTTACCTGGTCGATAAAGAAGGCAACCGCTATGTGACAGAGCATACGATGGAAAAATTAGAAGAACAGTTAGACCCGCAACAATTTTTCCGTCTGAACAGAAGGTTCATTGTCCGCATCAATGCCATTGAACAGGTAAAACCGTATTACAACAACCGGTTGAAAATTTGTGTAAAGGGAATCAATGAATCAGAAGATATGGTGATCAGCCGCGACAGGGTGGCTGATTTTAAATCATGGGCAGAAGCATGATGAACTGTTTTTGACGCTCAACTGACCACCCGCTTTGTCGCT
>JAEUVK010000140.1 GCA_016787135.1 Chitinophagaceae bacterium
AACAGCGTGACATACCCATACATCCTGCCAAGATCGATACTGCCCAGGTGATCCCAGATATAGCTTCCTGCTGTATAATAACGGTCAATGATCTCGTTGCCATGGGTAGATTGCGCCAGTATGCTGTCACGCATATAGTAAAACGTACTCTGCATAGATACCATGTCGGAACTATGTGAGCTCTCGTTCGATACGCTCCGCAAGATGCAATGATCTTCATCCTCTGCGCATCCGTAGCCACCGATCAGTTGCACACAATGAGAGGGAGTATTATCCGCGATCGGTGTACACACATTCGGATCACAACGGTTGCTGTCACCGGGATACATTTTGCCGCCGATGGCGTTCACCTGCGTTGTTTTCTTTTTTAAAACCTCGTACAGCATACCCTTGGTCTTTACTTTTCGCATCACGTCATTAAACGGAGCAACAGCCACGGAGATCAGCGAAAAGCTGGCGCCGCTTTGCCCGGCATTCACTACTTTTTCAAATAGCAGCGACTGGTCTTTGAAATTAATGGCGTCAGTCACCACCGAATACTCTTTGTTCAGGAAGAACTGGCCCTTATCACCCCGCAGGTACAGGAAATGATGAAGACCCGATTGTTTATACATATATACACTCATGGCCTCGATGCCGGCAAGCGCCATTTCGCTTTGCTGGCGAACATCACCTTTGGCGTAAAGACTGTATCCTACCGGCACATACGCATCACTGAGCAGTTGATTGAAAGAAGACGCCGCATCGGTCTTCTGGATCATTTGCCGGATCGCTGCTGAATTGCCTTCAGTGGCATTAGGAATGGTCGCTACCACGAAATGGGGGTAAGGTGATTTTTGATAGATCCCCAGGTTGAATGAATGGTGATCGATCGTCAGCGTTTTGGTGGTTTGCGGAGCGGTAGTATTGCAGATACTGCAAATAGCTTTACTCTCTTTCTCTTGTTTGGAACAGGCATACCATGTTACGATCAACGAAGAAAGTGTGACCGCAAGGGCCAGCACTGGCATTTTGAATTTCATAATAAGATTTTTATTCCCCGCAGAGTTGGCGCTGCATGGGGTTTCCGCCGTTATTGAATGATAACTGACTGGCGAAAGAATCAATTGAGGGAACCGGCGCCGTTTTCTATCACCATGCACAAATCTTCAAAATATAATAAAACCAGCAAATACAATTTTAGTGGTATTTCTTGTGGTGAATTGATACAGGAAACATCAAACAAAGAAAAAACATCCGCTTATCCCGGTCCGCTATCCGGTAGAATCTCCGCCATTGCAGGTGTTTTTCTTCCCGAAGCCCCGGTGCGTGAAGACACGCACCGGAACAGCAGCAACGGTGATAAAAATTATTTCTTTGATTGGAATCTTATAATCAATTTTAATCAAACTAACTTTCTATGCTGGTGAAATGTCGGGATTGCTGGGGCCGGGGTCTTATTAGCATAACGGTCGAGGAAGATTGCCGTCCCTGCAACGCAACCGGGGGCTATGGAGATCAAATCTGTGTGTTCTGCAAAGGAAATGGCAAGCAGGAATCCAAAAAGGATGTAACATGTGATACCTGCCATGGCAATGGAAAGGTAGAGGATTATAAAAAACAACCCGGCACGGAAAATACTCCGGGTTTCGGACCAGGAAACGGGAAATCCGGCTTTGGAAGTTTTCTCATCGCCTTTGTGATTTTTATAATTGTACTGTACGTACTCTTTCGGTGGGTCTTTGCCGGAATAAACCTATAGGATGTCATATTCAGACTCCTTCTTCCTTCCCCGCCGTATCTCACAGCATGACAAGGTGGGTGACGTGGACACAACGTCAATGATACTGTACTTACCGAATAAGCTGAATTGTCTCAAAACAAATACTTCGCAATAAACTCACCTATTGCCTGCCATGCCCCTGTATTTCTCGATTCCCAGGTGATATGAATACAGATCAGCACGAGCAGTACGATCGCAAAGGCCTTGTACGATCTTTTTCTGAGCAGGTCATTCAGCAGCAGCAGGGCGACCATGCCGATGGAGAGGAAATCAGTGAAATCAACCGA
>JAEUVK010000039.1 GCA_016787135.1 Chitinophagaceae bacterium
AAAAGAAATCAGCGATACGTAGTTTCGGCTCCGCCATGAGGTACACTTCCCGGTGAATACCACTAAGCCGCCACTGGTCCTGGTCTTCCAAAAAACTACCATCGCTCCAGCGTATCACCCATACAGAGATAACATTCTCCCCTGCCTGCAAATAAGGTGTGATGTTAAACTCTGATGGCAGGAAACTATCTTCTGCATATCCTGCAAACTTTCCGTTTACCCATAATTTATAAGCAGAACTCACTCCACCGAAATGTAATGTGATATTCATTCCCTTCCATTCAGCAGCAAGAGTAAATGACCTCTGATAGCAGCCAACACCATTATAATCTTTCGGAACATAGGGTGGGTTGACCGGCCGGAAGGGATACACAGCGCTTTTGTAAATAGGCTTATCATACCCCTGCAGTTCCCAGTTGGAAGGAACCGGTATCTTTTTCCACCCGTTTACCCTGCTTTTATAAAAATCTACAGGCTCATCTCCCGGTTTCAGGGCAAAAGCAAAATCCCACTCCCCATTCAAAGAAAGATAACGGCCGCTCTTTTCCCGGTCTGCCTTTAGCGCATCAGCAACACTGGCAAAAGAATAAGCAGTTGCTCTCGATACTTCGCGGTTGATGCCGCTGACCAGTGGGTCTTCGTAAGGTTCCCGGTTGTAGATTGAAGGTGCGACAGGAACGGCTGCAGGGGTTTTATCCACCAATTGCGACATGACTGTCGTCACACTTAATAAAAATGGCAATATGAAAAACATCCGACTGAGCATTATTTAACTGGAATTAAGTGTTCGTCTTTAAATATGAATCCCCATCCTGGCCGGTCATGCGGCAACGCAAAGCCTTCTTTGAACTGAACCGGGTTGTCGATCAACGGATCAATCCAGTCAAAGGATTCCACACCGGCGCCATTAGAAATGGTTGCCAGCAATGGCACATCATAATCCTTGTAATAGTGCGGAAGTACCGGAATATGATGTGCCCCGGCCACCGCAGCACTGTTTCTCCACGCTTCCACCCCACCGAGACGAAGAATATCAGGCTGCCATATATCTATAGCGTTTCTCTCCAATAACTCCCGCAATGGCACAGTACTGTATTCTCTTTCTCCCATCGCCAGTGAAATACCGGCCTGGTTCCGCAAAATGCTGTACCCTTCAAAATCTGTGTGATCAATAGGCTCTTCAAACCATTGAATACCGATGGCACGGGCTGCCCTTGCCAAAGCCAACGCATCCGGCACATTCATCCCCTGGTTGGCATCCATCATGATATTGATCTTGCTGCCGACGGCTTCACGCACTTTATGCAAACGCTCCAGGTCCTCTCTCCAGTCAGGCTTTCCCACTTTTATCTTCACAGCATTGAAACCCCGTTTTACATACCCGGTTACTTCGTCCATCAATTCATCAATACTGTAACTTATCCAACCACCACTACCATAAGCAGGGATCTTCTTTGCCGAAGCGCCCAGAACTTTCCAGATAGGTTGTTTCAAGACTTTGCACCAGGCATCCCACATGGCAATATTATATGCTGCCTGCGCCCACCGGTTGATACCTTCGTTACCAAAATATTCATTGGCATGATTCATAGCGGTAAATGCTTTTACCGTGTTACACACTTCTTCTCCGATGATACAAACCCCCTGGTCTTTTAATGCACCGATAATGGCCTGCGGACTATACTGAAAACAGAGCAAATATGCCTCTCCCATCACACCACTTTTTGTGAAAATACGAACCACTATAAACGATATTTCCGTCAGCGTATGCGTAGCATCAGCAATTGGTTTATTCAGCTTTGCTTTTGCAGTAAACAGGTCAAATTTTTCTACCCGCATCTTTATTTACTTGTTTTCATCAATTCCATCTCAATACACGCCTGAATAAATGGGCCGATCGCTTTCAGGTCATCATCCCGCCTGGGCTCATTGACATAATATTCATACGTCCCATCACGGTACGGCGTACCACCCAAACCTGCACCCGCTACTGCCTGTATATAATGATACTTACCATTGGCATCTTCCTTTACAAACTCTTTTATCATTCCATCATATGCCCTCTTCAGGGCCGGTGCAAACGACTGCGGCAGGTATTTCAGGCGAATACCTTTGGCCATTGCAAATACAAACATGGCCGTGCCGGATGATTCGAGGTAATTCTTTTCTTTGCTGGCTTTATCAGTTACCTGCCACCATACCCCGCTTTTTACATCCTGGAATTTGACAATGGCCGTAGTTAAGCGGTTCAGTATTTTTATCAGTTCGCTACGCCGCGGATGACTTTGAGGAATAAAATCCAGTACATCCACCAGCGCCATCATATACCAGCCCATACTACGGCTCCAGAATTCGGGCGACAAGCCTGTTTTAGGATTGGCCCAGCGTTGCAAACAACTTTCATCCCAGCCATGATACAATAAACCTGTCTTTGCATCCCGGCTGTATTTCTCCATCCAGACGAACTGGTTGACAATATCGTTGAAGTCTCCCGGCCGCTTATTCACAACAGCATATTCGGCATAGAATGGTTCCACCATGTATAAGCCGTCCAGCCACATCTGGGAAGGGTATTTCAGTTTGTGCCAGAAACCACCGGTTTTATTACGGGGCTGCCAGCTTATCTGGTTGCGTAATGTTTGCACAGCAATTTTGTATTTCTCGTCCTTATATAACTCATGCAAACGAAGCAACTGCCGGCCGGGCGGAATAAAATCACTGTTATATTCATCCATCACATACGTTCTGATAGTTCCGTCCTCCTTTATAAAATGGTCAACAATATGTTTTGTGTACTCCATGTACGTTTTGTCGCCTGTCATTGTTCCGAGTCGTTCAAAACCCATCAGTACTACGCCGATCTCGTAATTCCAGTTGGCCGGGCGGTTGCCTTCGGGTAATTTATCCTGCTCCAGGTGGCTGGCATACTTCTTTACCACCATAGAATCTTTGTACTGATCCATTATGGTAGCTGCCATCTGCTTTGCATAGTTGATCTGTGCAATCGCCGTATGCCATACAAACAAGATTCCTGTAATTAAAAAAAGTTTCATATTGGCTTATTTTTATCGTTGACCGGTTTTCTTTTCCAGTAATTAGCTAAAATACTTCCGCTGATATTCATCCATGGGCTGAATACGGCAGCTGCCAGACCTACCGTTCCTAGTTTTCCCATACTGCCCGCTATACCCGAAGCCATGCCTCCATTCTGTAAACCTACTTCAAATGCGATCGTCCGGCTGGAATTCTTGTCCATACCAAATAACCGGCTGAGCCAGTAACCAAAGAAATAACCCGCTGCATTATGAATGGCAGAGGCAATGAATAAGAGTAAGCCCACTTTCATCAGGTTATCTCTTCCGGCCGCTGTTGTCACCGTGGTAAAATAAATGATCCCGAACATGGAGATCAGCGGCATGATACTGTCCATCTTCGGAAGCTTAGTATATAATGCATGATACAACACGCCGGCAACGACTGCCCCTGCAAAGAAACCGGAAAGGGTAATGCTTTGCTGCCAGGCCGGATCAGTAACCCTGCCTGCGAGGAAAAACACAATACATGCTATCCATACAATGCTCAGCAGGCAAAGGACATTCACCTTTCTTTTTTGTACTCCTGTGGCTGATTTCAGAAAATCATGTAACAATGCCGCACCGATAGGCACCAGCACGATCTTGACGATCTCGATCATCATATCCACAAACTTTACTTCGATCAATGTACCGGCCAGTGTTTTCATTAATAATGGTGTCAGAAAAGGGGCTACCATGGTTGCCATTGCTGTGACGATGACCGATAAAACAAGGTTGGCCTTTGCCAGGTACACCATCACATTACTTGCCAAACCGCTGCTGCAACTGCCGATCAATATGATACCTGCTGCGATCTCCGGTTCAAAATGAAAAACCCTAGTTAGCAACAGACCCATCAATGGCATGATGCTGAAATGACAGAATAATCCCACCAATACACCTTTACCCGTTGAGGCCAGCCCGCTGAAATCTTTCAGACTCATATGTGTCCCCATACCAAACATCACAAGCTGAATAATAACAAGTATCAGTGTTTTATCACGAAGGTTGACACTACCCAAGTTTTTAAATGCTTCCGGAAACATCATACCAGCTACTACAGCGGAAATTATCCACGCTGTATAACGATACCCCTTTAATGATTCTATTGCACCTAAACCAATAGCCAGGCAGCAAGCTGTAATCAACGCAAATGGTTTGTATAGAGCAGGGTTTTGCATCAAAACACCTGCCAGCAAACCTATGGCTGCAACGCCGCTGGCAACCAACACTATTTTATTCAATTTATTCATTGGCAAGCGCATCACTATAATATGGCAGCGAGATATTCCATTGCAACGGGAGGACTGGCCAGTATCGGTATTTTCCTGTCTGCCTCACTCAGCGTATCTACCACTCTTGCCATCGAAGCCTGTGCCAGTACGATCACATCCACTTCATTGACGAGTTGTTTCAATGCATCGCCCACTTTTTTATCATGTGTGGCTGCATCACCGCTCATCAATGCATCAAATGCACCTTCACATAATTTCGATACCATCACTATGTCTTTGCCGGCCACAGCCGCCCTTCTTTTCACCAGGTCACTTGTCGGTTCCAGCGTGGTAGATAATGTAGCGATCACCCCTATCTTTTTTCCGATCTGCACTGCTTTATCAGCCATGGGCTGATCCACTCGCAATACAGGCACTTTGGTGAGTGCCGCCGCCGCTTCCACTGCGGGGCCGATAGATGAACAGGTAAATAAAATATAATCAGCCCCGGCATCCTGTGCCGAACCGGCATAGTTAACTACCCTTCTTGCAGTGTCCGGCATCAGCTTACCTGCTGCGATCGTATTTTTAATCAGGCTGTCATCTACAATGTTGAACGTTTTTACATGCGGCAGGTACTTACTGCATAATTCAGCGAACACCGGCACCAGTGTTGCTGATGTATGAACCAATCCTAATGTTTTTTGTGACATACTTATTATTATTTATTTTTTATCCCGCCAGGGTTACAAAATATTTTTCATCCCCAACCTGTCCGCCTTTAAAATTCACTTCCAGCCCATTCATACTGTTGTTCTTTGAATGGGCTTTGCACAATGGCGCTCCACTTACCGCCGGTGCAATCATTTCTACCGCATCAATCTCCATTGCTCTTGCAGCATAACTGCTGGTATCACCGCCGGCAATCACCACCCGTTTCAACTTTATTTGCTTACATATTTGCTTTACAATATTGCCCAGCATTCCTCCTAGTATATATGCCGAAGTTGATTGCTCAATTTGCTGAATATTGCCTGTATGTATGATTACACTTTGGTTTTGTTTGATCGTTGATAATACTTTGTCCATATCTACTTCAATAGAAAAACCATTTCCTTGTTCACCTTTAAATGTTTTCATTTCTAAAAGCACTTCAACAAAATCCTGTGTAAGAGCATATTCTATTTGCTTTTTTGTTACTGGTGAGCAACTCCCGGATACAACTACCAGCGGATCCGCCTTTTCAATTTTCGGCCATTCTGTTCTCGGTTTCAGCAATCCCTTTTCATTCCAGTAATTACCCATGGCCGCTTCAATACCTGACCCACCAACACTAAATTGTGTTTGATCATGATGCAATGAATCAATCCACTCCCCGATCTTTGCCAGTTGCGATTCATACAGGGCGTCAATCAGTATTATCTCTTCATCAGCATGAATTGTATCCTTCCATTCTTCCACCGGTTTTTCCAGCTGTAGCACATCTATCAGGCCAAACGTTTTATTCGTTTGCTTTCCCAGATGCAAACGCAGATCACTTTCATCAGCAGGCGTAACCGGGTGTTTACTCATAGACGGATGACGATCGAGCCGATAAATTTTTCCATTACTGCCAATACCCATCCGTGCAAACAAATTGCCGAACAAACAATACCTGCCCAACGATGGCGAGCCGCCCAACACAGGAATCAGTTTGTTTTGAAAAACAGAAGCACCACAATCAATGGCTTTGCCAATGCTTCCAATTGTTGGCGAAGAATCAAATGTGGAACATACTTTATAATGCACCTGTTTTGCGCCACTTGCTTTCAACTGTTCAAACGCAGGCAACAAAATATTTTCCATTTCATCGGGTGACAATGCTCTTGTTTTTCCAGCTACCCCAATTACATCCAACTGCGGAAACTGTTGCAATTGTTCTGCTGTTGGTGGCTCAATGAACAACACAGCTTTTGCACCTGCACGGGTGATAAACTCCAATGCATCGGTGCTGCCAGTGAAATCATCACCGTAAAATGCGAGTAATGTGTTTTGTTTGTTGTTCACCTTATTTTTTGAACCACTAAGTCGTTAAGACAGGAAGCATACAAAGTTTTTCCTTGGTGTGTCTTCGTGTTCCTTGTGCCTTCGTGGTTTATTTCTTTCCGAATTTTGCAATAGCAGCCGCAAACTCTTTATACTGCTTCGCAGCCTCTTCCAATGTCAATCCATCAACCGCTGCTTTCCACGCCTGCTGCAACGCCACCACACCTGCGGCTGCACCCATCGGGTGCGCCATGATACCACCGCCAGCCATGTACAACAGATCGACAGTTTTTGTTCTGCGGTATGTTTCAAATGCCTGTCCGCCCCATTGACCCGATGAAACTACCGGCAATACTGTTTTATGATCATACATTTTTTTTAAACAAGCTTCTATTGAGTTCACGACACTATCGTCACTTTCCCAGAACTTATTCTGGATACCGTTCACATGGAGCTGGTCAACGCCGGCCAGGCGCCATATTTTCTGATAGGCCCTGAAATCTATTCCAAGCAAAGGATGCCTCGTGAGCATTCCCCACCCGTTGCGATGTGCATGAATAGCTAATTGCCGCTGATCAAACACTTTCTTTGCACCTGACAGACCCACGCTATTAATGCTCACCATGGCACAGGTACCGCCACTCTTCAGTATCTTTTCATATCGCTGTAGCATCTCGTCCGTTTCACCGCTGATATTAAAGGCATACATTACTTTCTTGCCCGTTCTGTCTGCATGTGAATTGATCACTTTCATTACAGCATTCACCCGGTCATCAAAAGATGAATTCGCGGATGACGAAAGCAACTCATCATCCTTTACAAAATCAATTCCCGCTTCAGCCAGTATTTTGACCATATCCGCTGTTTGCAGCGGGGTTAAGCCAATAGAGGGTTTGATAATAGTGCCGATCAGCGGACGATTTTGCACCCCCGTTAATTTCCGGCAGCCTTCGATACCAAACGCTGGGCCATTGAATTTTTCACCAAACGATGCAGGCAATTCAATATCCATCAGCTTCAGCCCGGTGAACTGTGTGATCTCATACAAATTTCCCTGTAAGGTGGAAACCATGACAGGAAGATTATACCCGAAATTCTCTATGCTCCACGACACCTTTACTATCGCACGGTGATACTTTCCTTCTTTACTCAGGGCACCGGGAATAGCCGGCTCATTGACTGTTTCCAGCACTTCCACTGATTCTACTTTCGCTGCAAAACGTTGTTTCAGCTCTTGCGTTTCTCCAGGCACGGCCACAAATGTTCCCGATGATTGTTCTCCGGCTAACACTTCCGCCGCTCTCTCCGGCGCATACGGCGTTTCGATATAATATGTCGCTGTAACTCTTTCCATAATTCAAAACTATTAACTCTCAACTCATAGCTTTTCTCATCTCGCTACCGGCAGCCAGACCGTCATATCCGTTTTACCCCGGTTGGCCCAGGCATAATAGGGAATGAGTTTAATGGCTACAGGTTGTGTGTTTGTATTTAGTTCTTTGTATAAAGTATTCTTCCAGTCATTTCTTTGTAAAACTCTTGCCTGGCCTGTTAAAGCGACCACGTTACCGTCAGCTACTTTCATATTCACCGGCTGCAGTTTGATAGATGCAGGCAACACGATATCAAAAACACTTTTACCGGGCAGGTCTGTGCTTTCCAGGCAATAGACCACCGGTCCTCTTTTGACAGCGACCCTGTTCCTTGTTTCTTCCACCAGCGGGTTACTTTCAATCAGTGTGACGGGCATAGTAAGGTCCAATTCAATTTTATCGCCTGCATTCCACTTTCTTCCGGCGATCACAAATCCGCTATCCCTGTCCTTGACCTTTGGATAAGAATTATTGATCTTTAAAGAATATCCTTTACTCCAGCCAGGTATCCGTAAATAGATATTGACAGGTTTATCCGTCGCTTCCTTAATAGTGATCACGATCTTTCCATCCCAGGGATAGTTAGTGGTCTGATCCAGTTTGATCGTTGACCCGTCATGTAGTTCCGTATTCAGCGTACTGCCTCCATACATATTAATATACAAACCTTTTTCGCCGATGCTGTACATATAATTGTTCACCTC
>JAEUVK010000051.1 GCA_016787135.1 Chitinophagaceae bacterium
AAGATCCGATACACTTCCATGTCGCTGCCTTACCATATCGGTAATGGTGTATTCGGCGGCCTGGTACCTTTCATCGGGTTGTTATTGACCACGAGCTACCCTTCAGACCCGCTGGTAGGTTTATGGTATCCCATCGGAGTAGCGGCGCTGTGCCTGGTCATCGGAACTATTTACCTGAGCAATAAAATTGACAAAGACGTAACCGATTAAAAGAGGTCAACATGAATAAAATAAAAAGATACTTAGGAGTAATTTGGTTTATCCTTGCGCCGGCTGTCATCTGGTTCCTGGTGGACAGAGCTGTCGTTCATATTGATCCTGCTGGTAAAAAAGACATCAACAACCCGGTGATCTGGGTCATCATTATCGGCATCTTTACCCCCATCGCCATCGGGCTGATGATCTTTGGCTGGTATGCGCTGAAAGGAGAATATGACCACCTGCCTGAAAGTTCCAAAGAACTGTAGAACAAGGAGAAATAAATTTTACAATTTTTAAACTTCCCGGATTTTGAAATGTTAATAAGGCTGGTAATTTTGCATCCGCATGAAAAAGATAGCATGGTTCCTTCTGGTGCTTTTTGCCACGGTACAAGTGGTACCGGGACTGCGATCTTTTTTCAATGATAGCCGCGTTGTGGTTTTTAATATTGATGAAGAAAAAAGCACGGAAAAGTCGGTATCTGAAGAGCTGAAAGAAAAAAAGGACTATACTTCTTATCAATCACTGGTTTCCCTGTGTACACAAAAACTGAATACGGCTTTTCATATAGCCGATGATATTCTTCAGGCTCCCTGCATAGAAAAGCATAATCCTCCTCCAAATTTTATCTGATCAGTTCAACCCTCGTATTCACCCGGCGTACATGCCTTGTATGCCTGTTACTGTATTCCTGATCAAATAAAATTAACCGCACATGACCACACACGTCAACCCGGTGTCCAGGATATTGCAACTGGTATCACTGGAACGGAAAGAAATATCTGCTATATACTTTTATGCCATCCTGAACGGCCTGATCCAACTGTCCTTGCCTTTAGGTGTACAGGCGATCATAGGTTTTGTATTAGGCGGCTCGATGACCACTTCGCTGGTGATCCTGATCACCCTCGTGATGGCAGGCGTTCTTTGCACCGGTTTACTGCAAATAGGGCAAATGCAGGTAATCGAAAAGATAGAGCAAAAGATCTTTGTCCGCTATTCGTTTGATTTTGCAAACCGCATCCCACAATTCGACCTCAAAAAAACAGATGCGTTTTACCTGCCGGAATTAGTAAACCGCTTTTTTGAGATACCCTCTCTGCAAAAAGGGCTTGCCAAATTACTGCTGGATATACCCACTGCGACCATCCAGATCGTTTTCGGCCTGTTGCTGCTCTCCTTTTATCACCCGTCGTTCATTTTATTCGGCCTGATACTGGTATTGATATTATGGCTCATCCTTTATTATACCGGCAACAAAGGCTTGCAGACAAGCCTCGCTGAAAGTTCCTACAAATACCAGGTAGCTGCCTGGCTGGAAGAACTGGCCAGGCTGATCAAATCCTTCAAATTCTCAAAGGGGTCACAGATCAACCTGCAAAAGACCGATGAAAAAGTAAGCGGCTACCTTAAAGCAAGAAATAAGCACTTTGATATTCTTCAGTTCCAGTTCAGGATACTGGTGGCGTTTAAAGTACTGATCACAGCAGCCATGCTAATCGTAGGCTCTGTGTTGTTGGTGAACCAACAGATCAATATCGGCCAGTTCATAGCTGCAGAGATCGTCATTATTACCGTCATTTCATCGGTGGAAAAACTGATCGGCAATCTTGACAGTGTGTATGATGTGATGACCTCAGTAGAAAAGATCGCAAAGCTTACCGACAAACCGCTTGAAATAAATGGCAGCTATGCCTTGCTTGCTAACGGGAAAGGAATGGCTATTGAAGCGAAAAACCTTTCCTTTGGATACAGCGATCAGCAAAAGATCATCCACAACATATCATTTTCCATTGCGCCAGGTGAAAAAGTATTCATTACCGGTAAGGAAGGAAGCGGCAAATCCACTTTACTGAAACTGATGAGTGGTTCCTTCAGGGATTTTGAAGGTTCTTTATTGATCAATGATGTACCCGCCGGCAATTATGAGCTGTCATCCCTTCGTTTGCAAACCGGCATTTTCCTCAGTCAGCAGGATATTTTCCATGGCACATTACTCGAAAATGTTTCCATGGGAAATAAGAATGTGGATATGCAGCACGTCATCTCTTTGTTCAAAACGGTAGGCCTAAGTGAATTTCTTGCAACTCAAAAAGAAGGGTTTGATACCTGGCTGGATCCTACCGGGAAAAGACTATCCCGTAATGTCATTCATAAAATCTTACTGGTAAGAGCCCTGGCGGGGAAGCCTCAGCTTTTGCTTTTGGAAGACCCCTGGTCAGGTATTGAAGAGCCTTACCGCAGCAATATCATACAGCTTTTATTGAATGAATACAAAGACACGACTACCGTGATCGTTACAACAGACCATGAATATACCAGCAACTGTACCAAAGCGATCGAAATAACAGGAGGACAGGTAAATTCTTTAACCTAAAACTATCCGGCAATGAATGAAATCCATCAAATAGCTGAAATAAATCAATGGCAATCATTTTCAAGTGTATATCGTCATAATAAAAAAAGCCGGGTACAGTATTGGCTCTTCGGACTGATAGTGTGTTTAGTGATCATTCTCTTCCTGCCCTGGACACAAAATATCAGGGCCAGGGGAAATGTCACCACCCTACGACAGGAACAGCGTCCGCAGCAACTCAATACGGTCATACCCGGCCGGGTAATAAAATGGAAAGTGAAAGAGGGAGATTATGTACAGACTGGCGATACGATCCTTCAACTGGCAGAGATCAAAGATGACTACCTTGATCCCCAACTGCTCAATCGTACACAGGAACAACTATCTGCCAAACAATTGACCGTTGATTACTATAAAAACAAAGTAAACACTAGCGGCACACAAATCAATGCATTGAACGAAGCACTACAGCTAAAACTTAATCAGCTACAGAACAAATTGCAACAACTGCAACTGAAAGTACAGAGCGACAGCATGGAGGTCGTTGCCGCCCATAATGATTTCAGAATCGCCACACAGCAGTTCATCCGGCAAAAAGCCATGTATGATAGCGGTCTTGTTTCTCTGACACAACTGGAACAACGTAACCAATCGTACCAAAATGCATTGGCAAAAAAAGTAAGTGCTGAAAACAAGCTTGTAAATACAAGACAGGACATTACCATCACCCGTATTGAAATGAATGCTACGCAGCAGGACTACATGGAGAAGATCGCCAAGGCACGGGGCGAACAATTCCAGTCATTATCGCAGATCGCCGGCGGGCAGGGCGATATTGCCAAACTACAGAATCAATACAGCAACTATGCCATCCGCAGCGGACTTTATTACATCACCGCCCCTCAAAGCGGGCAGGTGATCAAAGCAAAAAAAGCAGGTATAGGAGAGATTCTAAAAGAAGGAGAAATGATTGTAGAAATAGTACCTGATAATATCCAGTATGCCGTGGAAATATTTGTACGGCCTGTTGACTTGCCTCTCGTTTCTCCAGGTCAGAAAGTACGATTCATGTTTGATGGCTTTCCGACGATCGTATTCAGCGGCTGGCCCAATACTTCTTACGGGACCTTCGGCGGAAAAGTAACTGCTGTTGAAAGTTCAGTAAGCAGCAACGGAAAGTTCAGGGTACTGGTCATCGAGGACCCCGCTGATAAACCATGGCCCAAAGAGCTAAAGATGGGAACCGGGGCTCAAGGCATGGCTTTATTGAAAGACGTTCCTGTGTGGTACGAATTGTGGCGAAACATCAACGGCTTTCCGCCGGATTATTACAAACCATCTGCTGAAACAACAAAAAATAAATAATGAAATTTTATAAACGAAACAGATCTTACAACTGGCTCTTCAAGAGAAGGGCAATGCGAAACAGGATTATTCAAACGATTAGTTTCCTGTTGATACTATTGTTTGCAGCAAAATGTTCACTTGCACAGGATAAAACACTAAGCCCGGAACAAGTGATACAGATCGTCAGGAAATACCACCCCGTGGCCAAACAAGCTGACATCAACATTGAAAAGGCAAAAGCAGATATCACAGTTGCCAGAGGTATGTTTGATCCGTTATTGTATAACTCGTCCGCCCAGAAAAAATTTGATGGCACCAGTTATTACTATTACAACCGGCCTGAATTGATAATACCCACGTGGTTTGGTATTGAACTCTCTGCAGGTTTGGAATATTTGTCGGGAAGCCGGACAGACCCTCAGGAAACCCAAGGGAAAACCAGTTATGTTGGTATCAACATCCCGCTGGCCAGGAATGTGCTTATGGACAAACGCAGAGCGGCTTTACAAACAGCAAAAATATACAAGGCTGCATCTGAAGCAGAGAAAAAGACTATTCTCAATGACCTGCTTCTGGATGCCGTTACCACTTATTGGAATTGGGTAAAACGATACCAGCTCTATAGTATTATCAGTAATACTGTAAAAGTGAATGAGCAACGACTCGATCTGATACGCATATCATTCCGGCAGGGTGACCGGCCGGCAATTGACACCACTGAAGCATTAACGCAATTGCAAAGCTTCCAGATATTACAGGCAGAAGCATGGATGCAGTTTCAAAATGAAGGCCTCATTCTTTCTGCCTTTCTGTGGACAGAGAATGACAGGCCGTATGTTTTGCCGGCTGACATAACTCCAGACAGGGGTTTACTATATGCAAATATTGCCGGGATAGTCCTTCCTGAATTGAATACTCTACTGGAAAAAGCAGCAAACAGTCATCCCGAATTAGCCCAATATGCGTTTAAAATGGATGCGTTGCTTGTTGAGCGAAAACTAAAATTCCAGCAACTGCTGCCGATGATAAATTTTCAGTACAATCAATTAAGCAAAGGATATGATTTTGTGAAAATTAGTAATGGCCTTTTGTTTGACAATAATTACCGGTATGGCATCAGTATCGGGTTGCCTCTTAGATTCTCACAAGGAAGGGGTGAATATAAAAAAGCAAAGCTCGCCATCGTAGAAACCCAATTACAGATGAACCAGAAAACGCTGGTGATCACAAATAAGATCAGGAGCATATTCAACGAGTTGGCAACTTTACAAAACCAGGCCGTCATACAAGAAAATATCTATCTGAACTACCTTACTCTTCAACGGGGTGAAGAGACCAGGTTTCAGACAGGCGAAAGCTCTTTGTTCCTTGTAAACAGCAGAGAAAACAAAACTCTGGAGGCCTTACAGAAACTAACTGAACTGAAAGCCAAATACTTTCAATGTATGGCCAAACTAAACTGGGCTGCCGGTATTTTGGGCCAGTTATAAGAGTATTAAAGAGATAAGCAGCAATTGCAGTTTTTTTGCATTTCTGTATTATATTTACCGTAGAGAAAATGATGCAGACCTCTGCGATATACCGTGTAGTGACCAGTATCACCATGATACTGGCTTTATTGTGGCTGACCATCAGCGCTCCGTTCGTATTTGAATCGCAAAAAGAAAATGCAAAAGTATCCCGTGCTATTCTTCCTGCTGAAGACATGCCGGAAGACAGCGATGAATGCAATCCTTTTGGAAATAATACAGAAGAGAAAACAGAAAGTGGTTCAACCACCTTATCCGAGTACCTTCAACATATAGACGAACTATCTCACCTTGCCGGCACTACACCTGAACACAATTGCAGCCACAGTTTTTCGGTGTATGTTGCTTTTCATGGCGAAATGCTTTGCCCGCCTCCCAATACACACCTGTCATAATAGTCCCTGACTTTTCGGTGCTCAATGCATTCCATTACTATGCCTTCCACCACGGAATGGTAATGATATTGATTGATCTGCATTGTTGCATCGGGGTTTTATTCAGGTGTGTCCGTCAGCAGTAAATTTTTCCGTCTCACTTATCTGCCTGGAAAACCGGAAGGTTTTTACCTGGGGCTGCGTTCATATATCCAAGCGCCTGTCGTACTACCTGCACTACCTTGTCAAGTCACCTGTGATATAATAATACATTGCATGAAACCAAAACCAGTTCGATGAACCAGGATCCTATCAGGCATCGTTTTGAACTATTCATGAGCCCTGATGACGGGCGGTATGAACAACTTATCGGGAGACGCCGTATTTTCAGATATATCCGGAAAGACATTACTGCAGGGTTATTATCGGCAGCTGTCATGATTCCGCTGGCTATGGGCTTTGCAATGGCCAGTGGCCTGCGGCCGGAACAAGGAATAGCGGGAGGCGCAGTAGCCGCATTACTCGGTGCTTTATTCGGCGGGTCAAAATACCAGGTATATGGGCCTTCTGCTGCACTGATACCAGTGATCGGTGGGATCATGACCGTGTATAATACAGGGTTCCTTGCACTCGCTTCTTTCATTGCCGGCGTCTTCCTGCTGATTGCAGGCTTGTTCAAAGCAGGACGTATGACGGAAAAAATACCGCGGTCTATTGCAATCGGCCTGACTTTCGGAATCGTTCTCATTATTGCTTTTTCCCAGATCAAAGATGCAACCGGCTTAAAAGAAGATGCAGGATTCTGCTTTACAGATCAACTTCGTTTTCTCAACGATCATCGGTCTGCATTGAATATTGCGGCCATAAGTATGACGATCTGCACTGTCGTTTTATGCCAGGCATTTCTGAAGATATCCAGGTTCATACCAGGTCCTTTTATCGCACTTGCCTTTGGCTATTTCGGTGCCAAAACATTCTGGACTGATAAAGGATTACAGTTGATAGAAGATAAATACAGCAGTATGTCCGGTGGCTTCTTCGCATTTGTTTCCACAAAGATCACCGCACAATGGGATCTTCAGACAATAATATCGCTCTTATATTACTCCCTCTCTATTTTCATTGTAGTGATCATCGAAAGCACCTCCTCAGGGCGAAGGGCCGACAGGCTTGCTGACAACAGTGGTCAGCCCTTTGACCCGCATAAGGAACTTTGGGGAAATGGTATCATTAATATCTTTTCTCCCGTTTTAAATGGTCTTCCCGTATGCGGAACCTGGACTGGTACTTCAGTCAATACCCGGGCCGGCGCCCAGTCACCATTGGCTGGTATCGTCCGGTTCGTAGTACTACTACTGCTTGCCGGTTTTTTAGTGATCTTCATTGAGAAAGTACCCCTATCCTGTATTGCCGGCATTCTACTATGGGTGGCTTTGAATAAAATAAAAAAATGGGAAATAAAAGAAATAATCCGGCTGGGTAAATATCATTGGATACTGGCGATCGTAACGGGCATATTGGTTCTGGTACTCGGGTTCCTTCCTGCAGTGATCAGTTCGATCAGTATATACATTCTCTTCCGCAAACGTTTCGCCAGGAAAACAGCGCCTGTCAAAGCGCGGAGAAAAGAAATAGCCCTTTAATAGCCGGATGTTCAATATTGTAGTCTATTACCTGTCTAAGATGATCTGTAGGCAACAGGATGATAGTTCTTTTTGTGTGGCCCAAGAAAAATACGGCAGAATATCCGGAACGCCGCCAGTTCAATAAAAATAAAACTAAGCGCCAGCAATGCTATCAGCAGAAACTGATCATCCCTGACATATGTAAAAAAAACATCTATGCCTACAAAGGCTGCAGTAACCGGGAAACCCAGCAACCCTATAGCACTGATCAGGAACAAAAGAGCTGTGACCTTTTGTTCATAGACGTATCCATGATAGAAATTCAGGGAGATATCGTTATCAACAGCTCTTATCTTTTGCAAACAGTAAGACCCGATTGCAAATGCAGCCAGGATACCGCTTGCATAAAAAACGACCTCCTGCGTATTAATATGGCCTGCATTAATCCCGATAGCCGCAATGATGTATAGGTGAGCCAGCAGCAACGATATCCATGCATGTAAAGCTGTACCGCGATGAGAAAAGGAAAATAAGGTCAACAAAAGCGCTACGATCAGTAAAATATTGGAAATATTATCTGTTTGAGAGCTAAGAAAACCAGGCGCATACCTTGAAACAATCAGGGCTACTACTCCAACTGCTGCCACTAGAATTGCAACTACCTTCGAACGTAAGGATTCTAATTTTCTTCCTATCCATTTAAACGGGCTCCACAGGAACCTGAACATTATGGTGTCAAGGTTCCATTCTTTGACGGCCAGTATGTACAAGGTTGCCTTTAATTTGCCCACCAGCTTTTCCTGTGGCGGATGATAGTGAAAATACTGGTGATGCACCAGATAGTTCAATACGGACGGGGAGACCAATAACTGGTATGTCCTTAAAAAGGCGTTGCCGGCAAAATGGATCAGTACCAGCCAGTGAAAGCCCAGTGCGATCTCTATGAACATGATCCCTATCTGCGCCGCCGATGAATAAGCTATTTGTGTTTTTACATTGGGCTGAACCCTGGCAATCAATGTTGCAAAGATACCCGTCAATGCTCCGATAACGATGATGGTGACCTTTGCCCACAGCATATCCTGCCAGAACGGGTGTGTACGCAATAATAAGAATACCCCGATATGCACACTCAGTGATCCATAAAATATGGCCGATGAAGATGTAGGACCTTCCATAGCCCTCGGCAACCAGGTAGTAAATGGAAACTGAGCTGACTTGATAACAGCCGGAAGTATGAACATACATACAATAAACACAGCCATCCATGCATGTCCGGACTGAACTGCAGTTTCTTTTGCCCCTTCTAATTGGGAAAAAGTAATATTCTGATGTGTAAGATGATGCATCATCCACATAGCCAGCATCAAAGCAACGTCGCTGATACGATAGTTGGAGACTGCTTTGAACGCATTCTTTACCGGCAAATACCGGTTCCGGTAAAAAGCAATCAATAAGAATGAACAAAGGCCCTTTATTTCCCAGCCGATAAAGAGTGTTTCAAAATTCCCGGAGAAGATGATAAAGTTAAACCCGGCCGCAAATAAAAGTATAGTGGTGAAGAAACGTTTATATCCTTCATCGCGATGCATATAGTACTTACTGAATGTCGCTACCAGGAAGAATAATAAAGATCCTACAATACTGAAGACAGCAGTTATCTCATCATAGTAGAAATGGATGGCAAAGACAAAATGCTCCGTTTGGTAAACTGTTGCCAGCCTGTTGCTGACAGGAACAAAGCCGTTTAGCATCCAGCCGGCCGCAAATAATACTGCCACCACGATATAAGAGACTTTGGCGATCCGTACAATTCTGCCAATGATGCTTTCCTTTTTATTCTGTAAGAACAGGGTGATAAAAAAACCCAGAAGCGGAAACAAAATAAATAAGCTGATAGACTGGCTGAGTATATTTTCGAGCTGGTTCATGTAAGAGCGGAATTTTCAGGTAATTAAATTTTGCTGTTTCTATTGAATAGCCGGTTGTCAGTCCAGCAAATACACCGGTAAGTTTTCTTCCGTTGCGTGTACAATGTGATTGGTTTCCATTTCCCGGGCTCCTTCGATGAACTCTTCCATGTTATGAATGGTCTTTATTTCATCAGCAGCTGTTATCGGTTCATACTTTTCAAATACACCATTTCTGAAATAATAGAACTGCTTTTGTTCCGGGTGCAGGGCTACGATATGTACCCATTCGTTATTGTACCATTCGAAAACTTCCGGTGACGATTGTATGGCTTTTAATACGATTTCCGGCTTATGTTCAACGATCACCAGCAGACGAACCGGGTCATGCACTTCGATCATCTGCCAGGGCAGCCCCGGACGAAGATCGCCATCGCTGCTGTTGGCCACACCAAAAAGGCCCATCACATTGTGAGGGAGCTTTGTGCCTGCCCCCATTTTGATATTATCCACTCTTGAAAAATAATACTCAAGGTTGATACCACCGCAAACCAAACCAATGGGGCGCATCACTGCGGTCAGGATGCCCCCATCAGGATCAGTTGAATAATCATAGCTGTTTAAGAATGCTCTCCTGTCTAAAAACAAACCTTTTGTGGTTTGCCTGCGGCCTATAACAGCAAGCGTATTCGTACCGTGTCCGAGCTCAGGTCTTGGCTCAAACAAAGAAACCGAACGGTCATGAATGGCTTTGCGTACCTGTTCTAATCGCTGCCTGGTATTGATCGAGGCAAATCTTCTGCTCCTTTCTTTTGCGTTCAGGTTTAATGCTGTTTCAAAATTTTGCTTGTTCAGCAGATGGTTTCTTGCATTCGTGATATCAAGGCTGTTCTCATCATAATACCTGATCACATCAGCTGCTGTATCATGCATACTTCCGACAAACTGTGTTGACGGAGCGATCACAATTCCCTTTGTGGCCAATATCTCCCTTACTTTTTTGTGATTTAAAATAAACGCCTGCACTCTTGCGTTGGTAGCGCCGGGCCTTCCGCTGCAGGCGCCGCAGTCATGTGCGCCATGATGCGGGTTGTTGGCACTGCTGCTGCCATGAGCAACGATATAAACGATAGGGGCGAAATTTCTTACCAGGCCGATACCCCGCAAAAAACCTTCGGCCCTTGCAGCCATTTCATCAACTGTATAACCGATCTGCAACCCGTTCTCTGTATCATCCACACTTTTATTCTCTATTGTTAAAACAGATCCCCTATCCATATGCCCATAGGCATTATTGATAGCAGGGCTCATCCGGGGTTTAAACAAATTGAGCACCGTTTTTACAAATGCCCAGAAACCAAATGTGATACTTAAAGCAAAACCCGTCAAAAAACCATGTGTGTGTTTGGTATAAAGCGGCTCATCCTGTCTTGGTGATCCGGCTTCAGACTCTTTGATAAGGTATTTTGGTGTAACTGGTGCCGGGCAAAGCTTATCATAAAATTTGCTTCCCTGCTGCTGAAAATAAAACTCAACTCCAAAAAAGCCCGGCGCTCCGAAAGTTTCACAGTTCTTATCCACTGCTTCAATGTGGCGGCGAATAGAGTCCTCTCTTTCATCAATACAAAAAATGGCCTGGAAGGTTTTCTCCATTGAAAAAACACCGGCAGAAGCGACCTGGATGCCTTTCAGTACCGAATCATAATAACTCCATTCAAAGGCATCTTGCCAGAGTTCTATCACTTCTGCAAATTCCGTTTTGGAAATAGTGGCCATCAGGTCAGGCGGCGGTGCGGTGACATGATCCGTTAATGGTTGCCATTTGCTCCCACGACTATGGTATAAAGCATCCAGTTCCATCAGCAATTCAAACTCTATGAGTTCTTTCAATGTGATCTTCTTCCTGTCCAGTAATGTCTGTGGATTATCTTCCACCGCCGATACAAAACCACTCCATCCGTGATGGGCAAATTGCTGGTCAAATAAATACTGTTCAAAATACTCTTCTTTACCAACAATGGTTTTTAAAAGCCCTGTTATAGAGTAATTGCCTGTTATGAATTTTTGTTTAATCGCCCTGGTTTTAAAAAAACTGGTAAAGCTGTTTTTCTCCAGCTCTTTCAGACTTTCAGTAAAAGATCTGTTAGCAACAGGGAAGCTTTCCAATGCAATGCCCTGATCCAGGAAAGCGCACAGGATACGAAACAACAACGGGTGAACCCTGTTATCCAGGTCCAGGTGATAAACTTCTTTCCAATACTTACGCAGTTGCCCGATCCGGGAGTGATTGACTGTATCGTACTCCTTTTCAATAAGCTTTCGTTTCCATTCAGCAACAGACCCTTTTCCTTTTTTCTTTTCGATCACCATTTGCAATACATCGCTCCGGATCCGCCCGGTTTTGTACATCTCCCTGTATTCCGGCAATTGCAGGTGCACCTGGAATCCAAAAATCTTTGATGCTTTGAAAATGGCATCATAAAATTTCATGTGCTGGAAAGCATGTAATGAATTATGGTGAATAAAATCTTTCAACGCCTGTTGTGAAGGCAGATAATGCTTAAGTTCATGCAGTATATGCTCTTCATTAAAAAGGGTATGGGCTGTACTCTCGCCAGCTTGATGCTGGTGAACTGCCCCGGTAGCCGATGGCAAAGCTGTATTCATTCTACTAAGTTGGAGTAAATTAATCCTGCTTGGAATGTACATGTACCGCGTCTTCCATTTTATAAGCCGGTTTGAAATTCCGCAGGGTTACTGCAATATTTTTATCCCTTGAACCGAAATTCAGGAAGTCCCTGATCAGTTCAAGCACATCATAATCGATATAAACGGTATTTGCCGCATCAATGATCACTTTACTGTTCTTCGGCAAATGTGCCAGTGTTTGCTTGATAGCAGCTTTATTCAGGAATGAGACTTCCTGCGCCAGGTCAATATGAATGGTCTCTCCTTCATGGTGCTTTTCTTTTTTAAAGAAATACGCCAGTTTCATATTGCCCCGCAGTATAAAGAATATGCTTACTGCCAGGCCTATCCCTACACCTTTTAGCAGATCGGTAAGCACGACAGCCACAACGGTTACAATAAAAGGAATGAACTGGTGCTTACCGGTATGCCACATATGAACAAAAACTTTAGGGCTTGCCAGCCGTAACCCGATCATAATTAAAATAGCGGCCAGACAGGCCATAGGTATCTTATTGAGCAATCCCGGAATGATAACGACCGCCAATAAAAGAAAAACCCCATGTGCAATAGCCGATAACTTGGTCCTGGCGCCAGCATTTACGTTGGCCGATGTTCTTACTATTACCGAGGTCATGGGTAGGCCACCGATAAGACCAGCCAGCATATTCCCGATTCCCTGTGCCCTTAATTCGGCATTAGCACTGGAAAAACGTTTCATCGGATCCATCTTATCGCCGGCTTCCAGGCACAACAATGTTTCAATACTGGCTACGATAGCAATAGTGACGCCCACAACCCAGGTATTCGGGTTACTGAATGCAGAAAGGTCCGGTGTATGGAATTGACCGACAAACTCACTGAAATTAGAAGCGGTTGGCAGCGTCACCAGGTGCTCCTGCGAGATAACCAGGCTTGAACCGGTTGCTTTGAATATTTCATTGATAACAACTCCCGCGACTACTACTATCAAAGCGCCGGGCACTGCTTTGATCTTTTTCAGCGCCGGCACCTTCATAAAAGCGATCAGTATGATCAATGAAACAATGGTAACGAATATAGCCCCAAGATGTGCGTAGTTAAAAGAGTGGATGATCTCGGTAAAGAAACCTTTATCCTCTTTCAACAGCTCATAAGAAAAGAAATCACCTTCATGCTCCTTATCGTAACCAATAGCATGCGGTAATTCCTTTTTTATAATAATGATACCAATAGCAGCCAGCATACCTTCGATAACACTCGTAGGAAAATAACTGGAGATACCGCCTGCTTTCACCAAACCAAGCCCCAGTTGAATAGCACCTGCAATGATCACGGCTACCAGGAAAGGCTCATAGCCCAGGTCGGTGATGGCCGCTAATACTATGGCGATAAGCCCAGCCGCAGGGCCCGAAACACTCACATTCGAATTACTTAGAAACCCCACTACAATACCGCCAATGACACCGGTAATGATGCCGGCAAACGGCGGAGCACCACTGGCTACAGCAATTCCAAGACAAAGTGGCAACGCCACTAAAAAAACCACCATACCTGATAACAGGTCGGTCTTTAAGAACTTCGTGTTCAGCTTCATTGATGAACTGTATTTATATTATGTAAACCTTTTTAGTACTGTTTTTAAATGATGACCATTTTTTTATCTTCCTTTTTTCTTTTGGTCAGGTTCTTAAAGAAATCAACCTGTCCGTTTTCTATGTTGTATACACCACCCACCAGGCCGATCTCGCCTTTCGCAAACATTTCTTTTACGATGGTGCTGCGGGTCAATATCTCTTCGAGACTGTTCTCAACATTGGCGTAAGCCACGCTATCATGAAACAGGTGATCCTTCTCTTCTTTAAGGAGCGCCTTGCTGATAGAAGGTTCTATCCTTTTCAGCAGGTTGGTGATATGGCCATCCTTGACGCCTTGCTTGGCACTTTTAATAGCCCCGCACTCGGTATGCCCAAGCACCATCAGCACTTTAGAACCAACATACTTTACGGCATATTCGATGCTGGCCAGTATATCGTCATTTACAATATTGCCTGCCACACGGATACTGAACAGGTCGCCAAGACCCTGATCGAATATCAGTTCAACTGATGTGCGGGAATCCATACAACTCAATATTACAGCAAAAGGGTATTGTCCTTCCCTGGTCTCATTGATCATCTCCAGATGATCATGATCACTATTGAGATTATTGATGAATCGCTTATTGCCTTCCACCAGTAACTCATATCCCTGGTAAGGCGTAAGCCCTTGTAAGAATTCTTTTGAATGCTTCCTCATTGATAAAATTTTTAGATAGTTAAATTGAATACACTACGGTCATCAGCAATGATGACATTGTTGCAACAGGTAAAACGGCTTGTCAGAAGCCATCAAAAACCTTTAAAATATGAAATCAGGCAATGTTTGGAGGGGGAACGTGCAATTCACCATGAAAAGCAATGTAAGTACCAGCATTATCACATTTATGAAATTGCCGGTCTATAAAAAAGAGATCATCAGCAGTGTGATGATCATGAAGATACTCTTCTGAAAATGAGTTGCTGCCGTTGGGGGCCTTTTCTTCTGTGTTATTGCCGAAAGGATTGGTGGACGACTCCTCTTCATTAGTGGAAAGGGGGGTACCGGCATTTTCTACTTTATCCTGTTTGGCCAGATTCTGTTGAACCGCGTTCACAAAAGGGGCGCTGACCGTCAGCCACAATAAAGCTAATATCATGAAGATAGCCGAAGTCAAATGAAACAGGTTATATTTTTTTCTATAATTCTTCATGAAAGGTTCTGCAAAATAACACATTACAATTTGTAAACCAAACCATTCGTGTATATCACTATAAGTCAATTTTACATTTTTCCAGTAAACTTTTCCATTCAGCTTAGATAAAAGATTTTATGATACTGTAATAATTTCAGGTTAACCAGTCAATTATAGCAACCAGCATTAAACCGGAAGTAACAGCCAATCCCGGAACTTGTTTAATCAGATTGTCATTTTTTGTTAATACCCTGGCACATCTTACCATAAAACACAAACACCTGTTTGTTCTTTCAATTTTATTAAGGCCTATTTTTGAAAAACAAGACAAAACACATGAAATCATACGAGCTGTTATTAAACGACAATAAGCATTGGGCTGCCAAAAAGTTAGCCGACGACCCCGGGTTTTTTGAAAGGCTGTTGCACGTTCAGTCTCCCGAGTTCCTATGGATAGGTTGCAGCGACAGCCGGGTGCCGCCTGACCAGATAACACAGACAGAACCTGGAGAAATATTCATCCATCGTAATGTGGCCAACCTGGTTGTCAACACGGATGTGAACCTGATGAGTGTGGTGGATTATGCTGTCAATCATCTGAAAATAAAACATGTGGTGGTCTGTGGGCATTATGGTTGCGGAGGTATCAAAGCGGCTATGTCCAACGGAGATTTCAATCAGGTACTGAACATGTGGCTTCGTAATATCAAAGACATTTACCGTATCCACCGCAAAGAAATTGAGGATATAGCTGATGAAGAAATGAGGGTAAATCGCATGGTTGAACTGAATGTAAAGGAACAGGTATTTAACCTGGCTAAAACTGCCATCATCCAACGGGCATGGAACAATGAACAACGGCCTGACCTGCACGGATGGGTGTACGACCTGCATGACGGTCTCATAAAACCAATAATTGAAATGAAAGCAGGGACCGATATTGACCCTCTTTATGAATATCATGTAGGCTAACAAACCAAACCGGTTATATGAGAAATGTTGCCGCCTTTATGCTTGCTATCACTCTTACGATCACTGCTTGTCACGATGCATCTTCACCTAAAGCTGGTACACGGGAAAGCAGAACCTGGCCGTTATTGCCTTTTACAAAAGCAGATGAGGTCAACCCTGTACTGACACCCGATTCGTTGGCAACATTCAGTTGTCCTATTACCGGCAAAGTCAAATGGGAAGAGAAGGATGTGTTCAATCCCGCTGCTGTTATACGGAAGGACACTTTATTCCTCTTATATCGTGCAGAAGATAAAATAGGAAAATATGCAGGCACATCAAGGATCGGACTGGCATGGAGCACAGACGGGTTGCATTTTAACAAACATCCGGTGCCGGTTTTATATCCTGACAACGATTCGCTGAAAAAATATGAATGGGAAGGCGGTTGCGAAGATCCTAGAATAGTGGAAGATGAGAACGGCATCTATTACCTTACCTATACAGCGTACGATGGCGATAAAGCAAGACTTCTTGTAGCTACCTCAACTGACCTGTATCATTGGACCAAACATGGTCATGCGTTCAGCAGAGCATACACCGCGAAATACGTAAATGAATGGAGTAAATCAGGTTCAGTCGTATGCAGGTATGAAAATGGGAAAACCGTCGCCGTTAAAATAAACGGTAAATACTGGATGTACTGGGGCGATACCGATATCTTTTTGGCTACTTCCGATGACCTTATCAACTGGATACCGGCAGAAACGGCAGAAGGTAAGCTACTGGTCATATTCGGCCCAAGAAAAGGAATGTTTGACAGCGATATTGTTGAACCAGGCCCGGCAGCTATGCTGTCAGAAACAGGTATAGTGCTTATTTATAATTGCAGAAATGTTCCTTCAAAAGGAGATACCAGCCTCGCAGAAGGCACCTATGCCCCATCTCAGGCACTCTTCGATAAAAATGACCCTTCTAAAATCATCGACCGACTGGATACATACTTTATGAAGCCTGACAAACCTTACGAGATTACGGGACAGGTCAGTCATGTTTGCTTTGCAGAGGGTTTGGTGAATTACAAGGGTAAATGGCTTCTCTATTACGGTACGGCTGACTCTAAGATCGCTGTGGCCATTAAATAACCCGAATGCTGACTGGCCGGAAATTTCCATGATTATTAATTACCCCGGCGTATGAGAGAAATCAATCAACTTGCGGGTGAAATGACTAAATTCGCACTCTCGCAAACCAGCCACCGGCTACTGATCTATGTCCATTGAAATAAAAAACCTTCTTAAACAGTACGGCGAACAAAAAGCTGTCAACAACATTTCCTTCAAAGCTGAAAAGGGTGAGATCGTCGGTTTCCTGGGGCCTAATGGCGCCGGCAAATCCACCACTATGAAGATCATCACCGGTTATCTCCGGCAAACAGCGGGTGAGGCTTATGTGTGCGGCATAAATGTAGCAGAACAACCATTAGAAACAAAAAAGAAGATCGGTTACCTGCCCGAGTTGAATGCTCTTTACTATGACATGTATGTCAGGGAATATTTAGGCTTTGTAGCTGAAGTACATAAAATAAGCAACAAACAGCAAGCAATAGATAAAGCCATTGAGACGGTAGGCTTAAAACCGGAATCAAAGAAAAAGATCGGGGAATTATCAAAAGGATATAAACAAAGAGTAGGCCTGGCTGCAGCGCTTATACATGATCCTGAAGTACTGATATTAGATGAGCCTACATCAGGACTTGACCCCAACCAGATAGTAGAGATAAGGGAAGTGATCAAACAGCAGGGAAAAAACAAGACGGTGTTATTCTCTTCCCATATACTGCAGGAAGTAGAGGCGATGTGTGACCGGGTGATAATTATTAATAAAGGTGAGTTGGTGGCAGATGATACTTTGAGCAATTTGCAACAACGCAATAAGGGTAAACATACTGTGATGGTTCAGTTCAAAGAGTCAATAGACAAGAGCTTGCTGGATCAGCTAAGTGATGTTGATGTGGTAGTAGAATTGGAAACTGCGCATTACAAACTGCAAACCGGCAAACCGGAATCTGTTCGCAAACAACTATTGAAATTATCATTACAGCACAATCTCAGTATTGTGTCATTACAGAGTGAAGATCAAAGTCTCGAAGAAATATTCAGAACATTGACTAAAAAAGCCGGATAAGGAACAGGAAGATGAACGGAGCGTCGCAACAGAGTACGATAGTAGTACTAAGTTTGTAAATAAAAAATCAATTTTCAATCTTAAATATTCAATAGATCATGAGTTACATTTCCGAAATTTTTGCAAGACAGATATTAGACAGTCGTGGTAATCCGACTGTAGAAGTAGATGTGATCACCGACGAAGGTGCTTTGGGCCGTGCCGCGGTACCAAGCGGCGCCAGTACAGGTGTGCATGAAGCCGTTGAACTACGTGACGGCGATAAGAAAAAATATGTAGGTAAAGGCGTATTAAAAGCTGTCAAGAACGTCAACGATACCATCGCCCCCGCCTTGCTGGGTTATGATGTGGCTGACCAGACCGGCATAGACGAAATGATGATCCAGTTAGATGGCACTCCCAATAAAGGAAAGTTAGGCGCTAATGCTTTGCTGGCTGTAAGTATGGCTGTTGCCAAAGCTGCTGCTGAAGAAGCAGCTTTACCGTTGTATCGCTATATTGGCGGTACCAATGCCAAGACATTGCCCATCCCGATGATGAACATCCTGAATGGTGGCGCCCATGCAGATAATAAGATCGACTTCCAGGAGTTCATGGTAATGCCGGTTGGCGCTCCTTCATTCAGTGAAGGTTTGAGATGGGGTGTGGAAATATTCCATGCGCTGAAAACGGTGTTAAAGAAAAAAGGATTCAGCACCAATGTAGGCGATGAAGGCGGTTTTGCACCCAACATTCAAAGTAATGAAGAAGCGATCGAAACAGTATTGATAGCGATTGAGGCTGCAGGCTATAAAGCAGGATCGCAGATTAAAATCGCCATGGATGCCGCTAACAGCGAGCTATGGGACAGCAAAAAGAAAAAATATGTTTTTCATAAAAGTAGCGGCAAAGAAATGAGCAGCGAACAACTCGCTAAATATTGGGAAGGCTGGGTAAAAAAATATCCCATCTGCAGCATTGAAGACGGTATGGCGGAAGATGACTGGAACGGCTGGAAAATGCTTACAGACGCTATCGGTGAAAAATGCCAGTTGGTAGGCGATGATCTCTTTGTTACCAATGTAACAAGGCTACAACAAGGTATTGATAAAGGGATCGGTAATGCGCTGCTGGTAAAAGTCAACCAGATTGGAACCGTTACTGAAACTATCAATGCCGTTACCCTTGCCCAGCATAATGGATACAACACCATCATGAGCCATCGCAGTGGCGAAACAGAAGATACTACCATTGCCGACCTGGCCGTAGCATTGAATTGCGGGCAGATCAAAACCGGTTCTGCTTCCCGTACGGACCGTATGGCCAAATACAACCAACTGATAAGAATTGAAGAATTATTGGGAGAATCTGCTGTTTATCCCAAAGGCAGGGTTAAGTTTTTGAAATAGTAGTACCAAGACCATTTGTCATAAAAACCCATTCGATCTTTTGGATGGGTTTTATTTTTGACGGATGAATATGGATATATCCAGCCTTCGGGGCAAGTATGTTTATCTTGAGCGATTGTTGCCCGGCCACCGGGAAAATATCCGTCCCCTTGCAAAAGACGAACGGATATGGGAATACAACAAAGGGCTATTGATAAATGACAGGTATGATCAGCTTTTTGACATCTATTTTTACACTGCGCTGGATGTAAAATCGATGGGCGGGCAGCAAACTTTTGTGATCAGACAAACCAGTGATTCATCTGTTATCGGTATGACCCGCCTTTACGAGATCAATCCGAAAGAAAGAACAGCGCTGATAGGTTATACATGGTACATTCCATCTGTATGGGGAAAAGTGCATAACAAAGAATGCAAACTAGTGCTGCTGCAATATATTTTTGAAGAATTACAGTTCAACCGGGCTGAGTTTAGGGTAGCACATCAGAATATCCGCTCACAGAAAGCAGTGGAAAAGATCGGCGCTATAAAAGAAGGGATATTACGAAAGCATGGTTATCGTAACGACGGAAGCATCCGGCACACGGTCATCTACAGCATCATTGATGATGAATGGCCTGTTGTAAAAGAAAACCTCGTCAGGCTAATTACTGAAAGTAAAAATGATTAATTTTACCACCGAATCCATTCAATGAAATTGCTAACCCATATACCTTCCTGGATAAAGAATAAGTACATTATTGCCTTCTCTGTTTTTGCTGTCATCATGCTTTTCTTTGATAAAAATGATGTTTTTACACAGTCTGAACGGAAAAAGCAACTACAGGATCTTCTGCTCAGCAAACAATATTATACGGAACAGATCGCCGCAGAACAGGCGGAACTGGAAAAAATGAAGACCAACCCTGCTACCCTTGAAAAATATGCCCGCGAAAAATACCTGATGAAGCGGGATAATGAAGACCTCTACCTGGTACCGGAAAATTACGAAGCCTCTAAGAATTAGCCTTTTTGCACAATATCGGGTCGGTTTGCCCGTTTAATACCTGACATTCTTAATCTGGACACCTTATTTACTGGACATTAATGGTTTGCCGATGACAAATTTTACTCCTGAGGATCTTTTATTGTACCTGTACAAGGAAACCTCGCAGCAACAAAATGTTGAAATTGAAAAGGCCCTTGCCAAGGACTGGACGCTCCGTGAAAAACTATCGGTCTTAAAAGCTTCCATGCAAAGGCTGGACAAACTCACAGTATCACCCCGCACAGAAGTAGTACTGAATGTACTCAACTATGCGAAAGCTGCCGAGAAGGTTTAAGGCTCCTCATCAATCACAAAATGTATTTAGCATTCGCCCCCGGTGAATGCTTTTTTATTCTAAGAGACCGAATAGAGTGTAGGATTATACGACCCGGAGATTGACCGCTGTATTTCTCTTTTAAGCTCTTAGCTTTGCCCATATGACCCGCCAAGAACGTTACCAGTTTGTCATTGATTATTTTCAGCAACACTCCCCCGAAGCAGAAACAGAGCTGATCTACGACAATCCTTACCAATTACTGGTAGCCGTGATCCTTTCGGCCCAATGCACCGACAAAAGGGTGAACATGACGACACCGTCTATCTTTGAAAAATACCCGGATGTATCATCGCTGAGCAGAACCAATTTCGATGAATTATTTCCGCTGATAAAAAGCATCAGCTATCCCAACAATAAAACAAAGCACCTGATCGGGATGGCAAAGATGATAATAGAAAAATTCGACGGGAAGATACCGATGACCGTAGAAGAGTTGATACAACTTCCGGGAGTAGGGAGAAAAACAGCCAATGTCATTACCTCCGTCATAGACCAGCAGCCGAATATGGCGGTTGATACTCATGTTTTCAGAGTAAGTAAAAGGATCGGTCTTGTTCCTCAAACTGCATCTACGCCTTTAGCGGTTGAAAAGGAACTGGTAAAAAATATCCGGGTTGAACTGATCCACAAAGCCCATCACTGGTTGATATTACATGGCCGTTATACCTGCCTGGCCAGGAACCCGAAATGCAGGGAATGCGGATTGCAGCAAGCCTGTTTTTATTTCCATAAAAATAATTCCTGATCTTTTGCGAAGACGCTTATTGAAAGCTTATATTTAGTAACGGTTTCCGTCCTTCCAAACATCTCCAATACCGGTCCGGGGTCCTATCATTTTTCAATACCTAAAGAATATGCGATGAAGAGATCACCGAAGGCGGTAATAGTGTGCCTGTTTATGATACAAGCTTTTACTTCCTGGGCGCAATATTATTATCATAACAGCAAGTACTATGAAACTGATCTTGTTTTCGAGCTGGGTGGATCAGCAGGTATTATGAATGCAATGACCGATCTGGGCGGTAAAAAAGGAATCGGTAAAGGTTTTATCAAAGACCTGAACCTGAAAACTTCAAAACCCAGTTTCAGTATCTATGCTTTAGCGATGTATAAAGATATCATGGGCATCCGCCTTGAATGCACGTTTGGTAATATACTTGCTTATGACAGTATCTTAAAAAAAATTGCCTCTTCCACTTTTGGCCGTTATGAACGCAATCTGAGCTTCCGGAGCAGTATCAGGGATTTTCAACTCGTTGCCGAAGTACATCCGCTTTTTTTCAAACATTATGAGGAGAATGAAGCTCCTTACTGGTCGCCTTATGTAGTCGCAGGCATCGGTTATTACACCTTTAATCCCGAAGCGCAATTAAACGGCCGCTGGTATGCCCTGCAGCCTTTACGTACAGAAGGCCAGGGGTTTGCAGAATATCCTGACCGGAAACCTTACAAGCTTAGCCAGATCAATATCCCTGTTGGTATCGGGGTTAAATATGAAGTGAATTCCTTCCTGAATGCCCGGCTGGAGATCACTCATCGTTTCCTGATGACTGACTACCTTGATGATGTAAGCGAGAAAGACTATATCGATCCGGCTCTCTTTTATAATTATCTTTCTTCCTCGCAAGCGGCTGTGGCTGAGCAACTTTCCAATCGTTCAATCATTGGATTCAAAGTTGATCAGAGAGGCAATCCAAAAGATAATGACTCATTCTTTACCCTACAGGTAAAGATCGGAATGACCATTCGCAGTGCCAGGAGATAGCTTCTTTTAAACTTCAGGCATTCCGGGTTGTTTGTACAGTGTGAAGTATCATTCCCAAAAACCAGCAACTCACTACCTGATTTTTACCGTTGACCGATTTTGGGTACGCTTTCGCCAGCATATGATATTAGCTTTGCCTGTGATATAAGTAGGATATCGCTGAACCGGCACAGCCGGTTTTTCGTAAATCATATCATTCCCCATGAGAACCAACCAATCAACATTAAAACTTAGTGTGTATGAAACCGGGAACTTTACATTTTGATGAATCACTTTTCAACAGCCGGCTGTCGCTAAGGCCGCTGGTAGAAGTATTGAAGAAAACAATTGCTGAGGGCAAACCTGGCTCTCAGAAACTATATGGCGAATTGATTGCCAGGGTAGAATCACATCCTGAACTGTTGGAGCCTATCAATGATCTCTCTTTATTGAACCAGCATACAGAATTGGTGGAAATGCTGCTGAGTACCATTTTCCCGCCCACTACATCGGAAAATGAAACACTGTATGCGGTTTCTGTTCCTTTTAAATTCCATACAGTTTATTCTTCCCGTCTTTTCCAGGCGCTTTTTTTGAAACCAGGGACCAACGAAATAAATGTGCCGAATGATGAGATCGGTAAAGATCTTAATGCTGAGAAAATGTATTTCGCCTATGCCCTGATCCTGAAAAAATATCTTGGATTTACTATACCTGATTGGTCTCGTTCAGTATATCCTTACCAGGATCCGTCATCAGGGCTTATCAAATACCTGGAATTGCAGGTGGATACCCGCTTTGTAGATGTTAAGCCGGTCAGTGATATGCCTGTATTCCCGGATAACGTGATCTGTTCCCATACCAACAGCATGATGCCTCTCCCGGAATTGCTGGAAAAAATGCCGTTGAAAGATTTTGTATTTGAAGGAATAGCAGTAGTACGCATTAATGATGTGACCGAGCAGGAGGCCATTTCAAAAATGAAAAACAGCCTGCTGAACATCAATTCATTTTCAGATGCAAGTGTATATAAGGAGTTGCAGGAATATATGCAAAGCCTGATCGGCTTAAAAAATATACGTATCGGGATCACACCTTTTTTTAAAGTGAATGGCCATCATGTCTATTCTGAACTTTACAACAGTAATAGCTTACTCTTCAAGCATTTGAGTTCTTCTTCGGATAAAGAAGAACTCAGTGATTGCTGCAAAGCCATTTTTGAAGAATCAGCCAGGCCAATAGCCTTTGAATACCTGGACGAAAAGGCAATGGCCGAGCTGAAGGAACTAAAATACTACTATGATGATGGCGGTCGTAGTATCATCATCAGTCCGCTCAATCATAACGGGGAACTGATCGGGGTGCTGGAGATCGTTTCTGGTGAGCCCGGCATGCTGAAAGCGTCTTATATTAATAAAATAGAACCCGCTCTTCCTCTATTTACGCTGGCATTGGAGAAGAGTGCTGAAAACCTGAACAACCAGATAGACAGGGTGATCAAAGAAAAATTCACGGCAGTTCAGCCCGCTGTAGAATGGAAGTTTACAGAAGCCGCTTTTAAATATATACTCAATAAGCAGGAGAATGAAGAAGCGAAGATGGACAGGATCATTTTTGATGAAGTGTACCCGTTATATGGTAACATTGATATACGCAACTCTTCAACAGAAAGGGCTCATTCGATACAACTGGATATTATTGAACAGCTACAGTTAACAAAGAGTATCATCAAGAAGGCGCAAAAAGAGATATTCTTTCCTTTGCTGCAGGAAATAGAGTTCAAGATCGAGAAATATATTGCTTCAGCCTCAGACACATTATTATCAGAAGACGAACTTCAGATATATGATTTTTTACAACGCCAGATCGCAGACGTATTCGACCATCTGAAAAGTGCCGTGCCTTCGTTAAAGAAAGATATAGCCGGTTATTTTTCTGCACTGGACCCGCAGACAAACATGATCTATCATCACCGAAGAGAATATGAAGAGAGTGTGGCAAGAATCAACGATACGTTAGCCCGCTTTGTAGATAAAGAACAAAAAGAAGCACAAAAAGTATTCCCGCACTATTTTGAAAGATATGTAACAGATGGTGTTGATTTTAACGTGTATATCGGCCAGTCAATTGCCCCGCGCCGCAAGTTTGACAACCTGTACCTGCGCAATATGAAAATGTGGCAACTGTCGTTATTAGCAAAGGCGGCAAGAAAAAGTAATCAACTTGCGGGAGAGCTGGCTCACCCGCTGAACACAACACAGTTGATACTGGCACATAGCATACCTATTTCTATCAGCTTCAGGACCGCTGAACGAAAGTTTGATGTGGATGGCGCCTATAATATCCGTTACGAGATCATCAAAAAAAGAATAGATAAAGTACGCATCAAAGACTCTATGGAAAGGCTGACTCAACCGGGCAAAATAGCCATCGTTTATTCGCAGCCAAAAGAAGCAGCCGAGTATAAAGAGTATATTGAATTTTTGCAGAATCAACAGTTGCTGAAACCCGGTACAGAGCAATTTGAACTGGAAGAACTCCAGGGTGTGGTCGGCCTGAAAGCTTTAAGGGTAGAAGTAAATTTTGAAGACGCCGCAAAGCAAACCGATAAGATCGAATTATCATCAATAACTACACAGCAATTGATCGGAAAATAATTGGATACCGTTAAGACAGAAGAAACAGAAATTTTTCAGAACTGCCAGCCAAACGAAATGAGCGGTAATCTATCTTCTTCTGAAGCTGTATAGCTGGCCGTAATCACGATCTTCTTCAAAGGGGCAAACCACAACCCTCCGCCATACCCACTTTTCCATTTATGCACCGGGTCGTTATCAGCCCATACACGACCTACATCATGGAACAGCAATACGCCTATTGAACCTGGGAAAAGATAGGTACGGAAATCGCCGATCTTTAGACGGATCTCTGTGTTATTGTAAATCATGGAATGACCGGCAAAACGATACTTCCTGTACCCTCTCAGGTTATCCAGCCCACCGATGTACTGCGCCTGGAAAAATTCGAAATCACCGAAATTGTGACCTGCTCCCAATCTTGTCGCCAGCACGAACCCAGCCCGCTTGCTGAAACTGACAAAAAGCGACATATCAGAACGAAGTTGCGTTACACTATGACTGTTATTATTCAGCCCTTTCCATGCTTTTACTGATGTTTGCCAGTGCAAACCTCTTGACGGTAATATCTTATCATTACGGTTGTCGATATTAAATGTCAATATACCTCCGGCAAAAGACTGGTTACTGAATAACGTGACCGGGTCAAGGCCATTGGCAGTTGTATTTAATATAAAACGGTCTTTATTATCATCCTCGTCCAGGGAAAAGAACTGAAAAGCCGGCCCTATCGTCATGTTAACATCAGCGGCTATATTTTTCCTTACCAGAAGGGAGAATTCTCCCGCCCTGTAACGGGCCCGGTAATAACGGAACTTACCCGGTTGTGTCTTATCATACACAGTACTGTTGCCATAGCCAAAGAAATTGTTCGTTGAATGCGGCGCTTTGATGTCCGCATCAAAAACAAGGTCTGTTTTCCTCCCCAATACACCTGTGAATTCTGACCTCCACCGGAAGTTATAGGCCTTTGTGGCCAATGCATGGTTTGCCGAAAATTGCTGGACCATCTTATAAGGTCTCTTCCGGAAACCATGCCGTATCATTTTTACCGAAACCCCAAGAAACAATCCATCATCAGGATTATAATTGGCAGACAAAAGAGGGATATTCTGATCGTAAGCATAATAAAGCCTCTCATACTTATTAACGTCAGGATCTCCGGATATTTTTGAGTTGATGCGCCCTTTTACTGTATTTTGCTCCCTGTCTGTATCATAGGCAATATTTTGGCCAGCCGGAGAATTTGCCCTGCCTTCAAATATATCATTACCGCTTCCCCCAATCATTCTGATCCTGATCTTATCACCTTCTCCATGTATCACAAACTTATCATCGCCACCCATTGCATATAAACGGATCTCCTTCGTGACTTTTGGCTCAAATATTCTGTCATACATTTTTACAGACAGTTCTCCTTCTTTTGTGATCTTGAATACCTGTACCCGGACTGAGCCGTCGCTGTTCCTGGCAATGTCAAACAATTCTTTTTTATCACTGGCTGTTACACTCACGATCCTTGAAAGGAAGTAATAGTATTCCATCATTTCGCCGGCAAAATTTTTCCTGCGTTCTTTTAGTTTTTCAATGATCTCTTTATTGCGCGGCAATTCCCTGATGGGAGCTGGTTGTACCCCCAGCGCTTTTTCGATCAGCGCATCCGTCATCAGTGGCAGGATTTCATCAACTGCCTTTTTCCAGTCTTCTTCACTTAAACTGTTCAAAAAAGCACGATCAATGTTCTTTGCATTAAAATTATACGTCTTGATATTAATCGCTTTTGAACGAAAGCCTTGTACCTGTGGTGATATCCATGGTTTTCTTGCGATGGACGGAAGCAAACCTGAACTGACGAAGAACGGTTGATCCCTGTCCCGCGGCATCGGGAAAAATGTTTTTCCTTTTCCATTATCTTCAGCTCCCCAGCGCCATTGATCTTCGTGGCGGTCCCAGTCCATGATAAACATATCCAGTAATCTTGCTTTCAGCAACGCATGTTGATCGAGTGAGTTATCATTGTCATCTTTCAGTTTATCAGCCATTTCATCGGTACTGTATGACTTTTTTACATTGCCGGGTATTCTCTCTTCAAATAATGCAAAACTATTAGCAAAATCATTTCTGAATCTTCCCAGAAGCGGATCATCCGGAATATATACAAGCCGTGGATTGGCATGGGGTACTCCAGCCGCTTCAGCAAACAGCGGCACAGATAATGCAGCATAAGGATAAGAAGCAGACACTCCATCACCCACAAGATCTTTTACAAAAGTACCCCGCAGATCAGGAGGTAATGCAGCATCCGTAACGGATTTTTCCATTAATCGCAAAACATACTGCCGGCCGGCTGAATCTTCCAAACGCAATGATCTTGTCTGGTGGCCACCCCCTCTTTTTAACGGGGTAAGTCCACCAAACTCTTTTCCTAAACTGATTACCGGAACACGGATAGGCGTTTTCCATTCCTTGCGATAATTTTTTCCAAGAAAAAAATGCCGCATCCCATTCGACCTGAATTTACCGGATGCAATTACCGTCATCGAATCAGGAAATGGTTTTGCTGTTTCTCCTGCCGTTTTTTGTGCGACTGGCAGATTATTCAGTCTTTTTGTAAAAACCGGTTGTTGCAGATCACTGCTGGCAAGCGTATAAAATTTCACTTCAACTTCTCCTTGTGCAGTTACTTCTACTACAGCAAATCCATTTTCCGCTTCGGCAAATAAACTGTTCCTTCCTTTTTTTACCTGTGTAGCTTTAGACCCTGATCCGCTTACGATGAAAGAAATACTATCATGCATTAAAAATTGCAGGTTATGCTCGTGACCGGCGGCATGGATCACATTCGGATGCTGCTTCATGACCTCTTCTATCTGCCCGATCATATTTTTGTACTGCGGGTGCCTTGTGTCCTGGATATTGCCAAATACTCCTCTTGTTATGGGATATATAGAACCAATAACCGGTAATGGAATATAGAGATTCGGCGAAGCCTCTGTTAAAGGAAAGATATGCTGCCTGAGTGTAAAGTACCCGCCATGTTTACCATGTGTATAGAACGGATGATGCATGGCCAGCAGGATAAGCCTGTCAGGGTAAGAGCCAATGATATCTTTCAAAGCAGCCACCACTTCCTCTTCTGTCTTAAACTCACAACCAGACTCCAGTCCTGTCTTTTCTCCCTTCTCCAACCACCATTGACTGTCCATGAAAATAATAACGATCTTTTCTCCCACCTGCACTTCCACTGGGCCCGGACATCCATTAGCCGGCAGTACCTGTACGTTAGGCAACGCCAGTTTATTTATATAGTTCCATTGATTCTGCGCCTGCTCCAATGCTCCGGCTTTTCCCTTTTTCCAGTCATGGTTGCCGGGAATAAAAAAAGCTTTTGCATTCTTTCCCTGTACTACTGATACCTGGTAATCAAGTATCGCTTTAGCAGCTGCATAGCTTTTACTATTCTCATCCGGCAATCCAACAGGGTAAATATTATCGCCAAGATAAATCAGAGTATTGCCGCTATCATTCCAGTCAACATGCTGCCTGAGCCAATCGCAGACCGGATGTTTATTTTCCTTTAGCTCACCGGCATCGCCCACGAGAAATATACGTTGCACCACCTGCCCTCTGTTACTTTCCTGTGCAGATACAAGAGATACTAATTGAATAAAAATGAGAAATCCTGTAAAAATATATTGTTTCATTGCAGCTATTATTGGATATACTCCGAATGCCCGGCCTCCCGGTTTCATTTTTTATAGGGAAAATAAAGGATCGACCCTTTCCCCTGCACGCCTTCATTGGATATGAACATATCGCCATTAGGGGCAAATGTGATTCCCTCCGGCTGCTGAAAATGATCTGCATTGATCTCATACACCTGCTCCAAAACACCTTCCCTGCTGCATTGCAACAACACTTTCCCAATGGAAGCAATGATAAAAAGTTTGTTCATTACCGGGTTCAATGCAGCTGCAGAGGGCTTGCATTCGATCTGGTTGTCTTTTGCCATCCTGCGTATGTCTTTCCATTGAATGGTAAAATACACTCCGGGCAGGAATTTTTTTTCTGCAAGATCAAATTTATAGGCATTGATGCTTGTGCTATTCCGGCCACATTCTTTACATATCAGCACTAATTGTTCCAATGTCTTATCATAGTAAAGGCTTTCAAACTCTGTTTCTTTGCCAAAATTGCTTTCAAATTGTCCCACCAATTTATGATCGGTCATCGTCACCTGGAAAATATGGCCTTTGCTGTTCATTACATAATAATATTCACCTGCTTTCACCACATCTTCGTAATCCTCTTTTTTCCCGAATTCAAATACTTCATGTCTGCCGGTAAAGGGATCGACAAAAAAAATCTTCCCGGCTTCATCATTGATCGCCACCAGCTTATCATGGCTTATATAATCAATCCCCGATATTTCCCTTAATGGCCTTTTCAAAATCACCATACTCTTTTCCGTTTCGTTATAGCCGGGTATAGCCGGTACAAACGATTTTCCATCCAGCCTGTTACAACTCCCGTATATCATCATACAAAAACTTAAAAACAGTAAGAAAACACATCTCATTGCTCTAATTTACACCCTTTTATTACTTAATTTAGTGGTATTGCGAATAACTTATGAACGAAGAGATTTTACTGCAGGATACCAAACAATTCGTCACCGGTCTTTTTGAAGATAAAGTGAACAAGGCCTTCTTTTTTCATAATGTCCGCCATACGCAGACAGTTGTCAAAGCAGTTGAGGATATGGCTTTATATTATCAGCTATCCGGCCAAGACAGGCTGGCTGTGCTGTTAGCTGCCTGGTTTCATGATACTGGTTACAGCCGCGGAAGTGCAGAAAGCCATGAAGAAGAAAGTGTCCGCATTGCAGAATCCTACCTGGAGAAAAAAGAGATCAGCCCTTCAGTTATTGATAAAGTGAAGAGTTCAATAAGAGCTACCAAAATGCCTCAATCTCCTGCAAGCCTTATTGAACAGATCATCTGTGATGCTGATCTTTCCCATCTCGGAACGGATGATTTTGATAAAGAAAGTAAGCTGCTCCGTAAAGAGCTGGCTGCCGTTTACAATAAAGAGATCAGTAAAAAAGACTGGAGAAAAGAAAACATACAATTCTTTCAGTCACACCGGTATTTTACGGATTATGGCCGCACCAGGCTGGAACCAGTGAAACAGCAGCATTTGCTCGAAATGCTGAATCGTGAAAAGGAGAAAGACACTGAAACAAAAAATAAAAAAGGAGAAACATTAAAAGGGCCGGAAACGGTAACTGTCAAAGCATCTGACAACGTCAAATCTGAAAAGGATAAATTGAAAGAAAGCAGGACCGAACGTGGTACCGCCACTATGTTCCGCATCATGAGTGACAACCATGTTAGCCTTAGCCAGATGGCAGACAGCAAGGCCAATATCATGATCTCAGTGAATACGATCGTCCTTTCTATTCTTGTTTCAGTATTATTCGGCAAACTTCAATACTACCCGCAGTTCATTATCCCTACAATCATACTTGCCTCTGTTTGCCTGGGCGCCATCATTTTTGCTATACTTGCAACCAGACCAAATATCACCCGCGGCACTTTCAGCAAAGATGATGTACAGCAAAAAAAAGTGAACCTGCTTTTCTTCGGCAATTTTCATAAAATGGACCTTCCTGATTATGACTGGGCCATGAAAGAAATGATGAACGACAGGGAATACCTTTACGGCAGCATGATCAAAGACATTTATTTTCTTGGCAAAGTGCTGGCTAAAAAATATGAACGGCTGCGTACATCATACACAGTTTTCATGTACGGACTTATCACTGCTATCATAGCATTTATCATTGCAGCTATTATTGGCATGCCTTCGTAGATCCTTTCATCTGAGCCTGTAAGAGATACCTGCCCCAATACCAAAACCATTCGTGGTAAAGTCACTGTCCAGCGACAATTTTTTATATGTATAAGAAACACCGACTGTAAAATAAAGATGGCGACTAACAGCAGCCTTATAAAGAAGGGAAATATTTACCGCTTTCAAATTATGCCATGAAGTAAAAGCAAGATCGCTGAAACTATTATATACCAGGCCAGTTGCTGTTCCTTTATAAGCCAAATTGGAATCCGGTCTTGATCCGAAGCCCGTCAACGGCACCGAAAGATCAAGGTACATTTTACTTTTTTTCCACGAAAAAGAAAGTGAGTTATATAAAGACAATGAAACGGAAGTAGCCCATGAATACTGGTCATCGATCTGCAAATACTGCGGATTGACGGAAATACTGTACCCTGTATAATTCTTCCACTTCCCGCCATTTTTCCTGAATATGGAAAAAGCATTGACATATTGTATTAAGAATTCACTGGACCTTAACTGATCCTTAAAGGAATTGCCTGTTCCTATTGCAAACCCTGTCATGATACTTTTTTTACGCCGGGCACTATTACTGGTAAAGGAATATTGCAGACCCGCCGTTAACACCTTCTCTGCAGAAACAGATAAAATATCGTCACTGAGTGTTTGTGAGCCGGCGCCTATCGTCAAAGAATGACTGTTGCCGGTCTCACTCACCTGCGCCATGGTACAATACACAAGGCTACATACAAAGAATAAGACCAGTAGCCCACGTTTGAGATACGTATTTCCTTTTCCCATAATAATCAGTTGTATTTTCTTCCTTTACTGAACAGAAAATCCCGATAGGAAAACCCAAGTGTCAGTTGCACGTAATTTTCTTTGATAAGCTTAGCTTGTGTAGTACCACGACTACCTGCCTCCACAGCAATGGTGTAAAGAAGGCTATTGTTAATGGCACCTCCCATGCCTGCCGTAAATCCGAACTCAGTAACGGGCTGGTTCCTGATCTGCAGGTAAGAATTATTCAGAAAAGCACCTACCTGAAAATATCTTTTTTCAAACAACTGGTTAGCCACATACTGTTGTTTTGAAAACTCAACACCTCCGGAAAAACGATGGCTGCTGACAAGCTGCCACCCGGCTTCTTTGATCTTTAAGGAAGACCAGTCTTCGTAGTTATAATCAAAGGCGAATGTTGTTTTCCTGTTTTTCTTCAAAGCAATACCAGCCGCATAAGTGTTGGGGAGATAAAAACGGCCATACTTGATAAAATCATCCTCTACCAGGACAGTACCATTCTCTGTTACTGTCAGCGTTCTTTCTGCTACCATTTTGATCTTTGGGATGAACTTCCCTCCAAGGGAGATATCCCACTTTTTATTCAACGCTGTCGAATACAACGCACCAGCCTGGAATCGCAGCTGTCCAAAATAATCCTGCTGTTTCGTTGTAATGACTGATTGCAGGGCATCATCACTTATTGTTTCCGTCTGGTTGATGGCGCCTGCAATAACGGATGACCGTAACCCGGCAGAAAAATGTTTACTGATTAAGAAAGCATTGTTCCAGTAATACTCATTCAGCCCCCCATCACCTTCATACGCCGTAACATAAGTAGTAGTAGAACCTTCAACAGGTTTATTGCCGCTGAACTTGTAATTGATATTGCTGAATTGCCGGATGCCGATACTGCTGGCCCATGACCCGTTGATCTTAACGGCAAGGCCAAGTCTTTTTATCCAGAAATCTTTATTGCTGCTGTTCGTTGCGCTGATAGGGTCACCTTTATATTGTACAGACTTGCCGGCAGTGGCGACATCTACGGTATAAAAACTACGTGGCAGACCGGCAATAGATGCGGGGTTATTATCTATCACATAAAATGAAGAAGATAAAGCAAGGCCGGTACCCGCCATACCGCTGGTACGGTTGTATGCCCTGAAATCAATATCACCAACACCATACACAGAATACGGGCTATTCATATTTTGAGAATAGGTTGTAACAGAATAAAAGGCCGGCAATACTATGAAAATGAATATCGATATTTTACTCATACTCTACTTATTAATGACGATCATATAAAGCAGCAGCTTAGAACTCTGGCTTCCGTGTAATGAATTGTTCAGAACAAGCCGGTTTACATTCATGGACGACACCGGTGAGTCATGCATCAGGAAAAAACCATTATCCTCACTGCCGGATGTCGTCAGCAGTTGATTGATATAAGTCGTGATATTGAACCGATAGTAATTATTCTCCCCATACAGGTCGTCTGTTACAGGGCTGGCATTGAGGACAGCACTGCCGGTTGAATCATATACACTTGCCCCTGCAGTATTGGAAGCATCTGTCTGAACGAGGTATAACGAGGAAGGAAGCTTATACTTATTCTTATCAAATGAAAGATAAGCAGGCCTTACTACCAATTCAGCTTTTACCAGCTTTACTATTTTATCCGTTGTAACAAGGCTTCGAAGAGATGGGAATATCATTTTCAGATAGACCCCTGTACCAGGTTGGAGGAACGACCGCTGGTTGGTTTGCGAAGCGATGATCTCCGTGATGCCGTTATTGCCACCCTGGACTATTCCCGTCCCTGCTCTGTCGGCTTTCACCTGGTTGAATGAATATTCATTGGACAACGATGTAAAATCAATGTATTGTTTTTCCGGGAAAGGAATAGTAGTATGATAATGCACCCGCATGATCATGGCGCCTGCTGCCCCATTTACACCATATACAGCTGTTGTGTCATTGAGGCCGGTTGAAATAGAAATACCTTTGAAATAATTCAAAAACTCTTCTTGCGTTGTCACGTCTGTTGACAGGTTCCTGAGTTTGGTAAAAAGCTCCTGCCCTTTAACATCACTCAGTCTTATTGAGACAGAATCGTCTAACACCGGCCTGATGTGCAAGGTTTGCGACCCAAGTGGTATAGCTTTCACCGGTATATCACTGGTATTATATAAGCTGCTGCTGTAGGTATGTGTGATAGTTTGGGAAAGTTCATTTATATAAAATGTTTGCTGTCTCATTGTATCGCCATAATAATAATAATCACTGGGCTTGAAAATAAAAGTAAGTGAGTCAAAAAGCGCAGATGATGGAATGGCGGGAACGCTCAATGGTACCGTCATCTGGCAAAAACTTTTGGCAGATATAACTCCAAGATAAGGGTCGCTGTACCGCCCGACAAGAAAAGAACTGGCATTGCTGGTAGCAAAAGAATCCAGTATGACTGTAGATAAGGCCACAGAAACGGTATCGGTGAATACAATATTGGTATAACTGTTCTCCGGGTTATCTCCAAACTGAACATCCTGCCTGGTGCAGGATAATAGCAGCAATCCTGCAGGAAATATATATAGCATCTTTTTCAAAAACATTAATAGCATGGCGTTCCTTTATTATAATATAAATGATCGGAAGCGCAATTTATCTCCGCCTGATACTCCTTATTTGTTATAGTCTATCAACCGGCCTTTTTAATCGGCGAACCGGCAAGCTCTCCTGATGACCGCATTTTCATACCAGAAATACATGCCTGTTCCCGGTCAGAAGCATTATAGAGACCAGCGGCAGATTCATCTATAGTTTTGGCCGTTTTATCTATTTTAAGATAGCCTTCTCTTACTGTGCCGGTATTTTTATCAAAATTCTATTACAACAAATCTCCCGGCCATTTTCCGAAATGGCCGTATGATGAAAAAATCAAATAAAAATCATACACATGAAAAAAGTTTATGCTTATGCGATCGGTGCTGTGCTGATATCATCTTCTGTTTTTATATCACAAGGGTGTACCAAAGAAACAAATTCAGATGATGAACTGGTCGGCAACTGGAAGAGGATCGACGACTTTGAAGGACTGGCAAGAAGTGAAGCCGTGAGTTTTACCATCGGAGATTATGGATATATCACCACAGGATCAAGCTCGTCCGATCGTTTCCGCGATCTGTGGGAATACAATACTTCATTAAGATATTGGACACAAAAAGCTAATCTGCCCGGTGATGCGAGAAACTCAGCTGTTGCTTTTTCTATCGGTACAAAAGCTTATGTAGGTACCGGCTACAACGGCTCAGCAAGGCTGAATGATTTCTGGGAATATGATCAAACATTGAATACATGGACACAGAAAGCTGATTTTGGTGGCAGTGCAAGATACAATGCCATTGCATTTGCTATAAACGGAAAAGGATATGTCGGCTGCGGTTATGACGGAAATTACCTGAAAGATATATGGGAATTCACTCCCGGCAGCACCAGCGCCGACCCCGGTACCTGGGTCCAAAAAGCCAGTGTGGGGGGGTCAAAAAGATCGGCAGCTATTGCATTTGTTATCAATAATACCGGCTATGTAATGGGGGGTGAAAATAACGGCGAGATACAACAGGATCTCTGGTCGTATGATGCCACTGCCAATACATGGACTGAGAAGACAAAAGTGTATAACTATTCAGATGACGACTCATATGATGACGATTACGGAACGATCCCGCGTCAGAATGGAGTAGCCTTTGTCATCGACAATTACGTTTACCTGTCAACAGGTGAAAACAGTTCCATTAACTCCACTACATGGCAATACAACGCTACTACAGACAGGTGGCTACAAAAGACCGGTTTTGAAGGAACAGGAAGGACAGGTGCCGTTGGTTTTACTTTGAATGGCCGTGGCTTTGTGCTTACAGGCAGAAGCGGTTCACTCGTCATGGATAATGCATATGAACTTCTTCCGGATGATGAACAGGTAGATAATGACTAAACAGCATAATATAACAGTGATAGCAGTCGCTGCAGTTATTTCTGCGGTTACAAGTTTTTACATAGTAAAAAACAATACTAAAAAAGGAGGACATATAATCAAAGCAAGAGTTTTCCCGGTTTTGAATGGCTGGGGATATGATATCCTGGTGGATGACTCATTGTTCATACGCCAGGAATCTGTCCCCGTTATTACAGGAAAAAATGGTTTTTCAAAAAAAGAATATGCCGAAAAAACAGCCGAATTGATAATTAACAAAATGAAAAGAGGAGAGCACCCGGTGGTCACTACTTTTGAACTCGAACATATACTTTCCGTCAATAAACTGCAGCATGACCGATCGGGTGCAACCCAATAGTTTTTTGCTTACACTTTTTGGATTTGAAAAAACAAGAAGTAAGTGGCACATCCTGCTGATCGTGCTGATCCATGCTGCCGGATGGTGTCTTTTATTCCTTCTGCCGGTATTACTTTATCCTGTACGGGTCAATGACCAGCGTTTTATAATCCGTGAACTGGTAGATAAATCTGTATTGGTTGCTTTGTTCTATATTAACTTTTACTGGCTGATACCGCGGTTCTTTGAACGAAAAAGATACATTACATATAGTCTCCTGGCCATCCTGGCATTTTTTATTTATCTCCTGCAGAATGTAGCTGTCAGGGTCCGTTATTTCCCCCGTCCGGAAGGTCCCTTTAAATTTATTCAGTTGATGGGGCCATCGCAGGAAAGGCCAGATTCATTAATAACAAATGTCATGTTCAGCAACACGCAGGGTGTCAATAGCGTCAGCTCATACAGGGATTCCGCTATTGGGACCGGCGGTTCTTTCGAACGACCGGTGCTGATCCAAAATCGTGACCGTCTTAACAGCATTATGCCCCGTTTTTCATTAAGGGAGCCGGGCGTCTTCGGAATACCAAAAGGGATGTGGCTCATGACACTGAATAATGCCATCAGCTCATTTGCTTTATTATTATTAATGGGAGGGTTTTTCAGGCTTGCTTATTCTTTTATCCGTAACCAGAATGAGAAGAAAGCCCTGGAAAACGCCAACCTGAATGCAGAAGTGAATTTTCTGAAATCACAGATCAACCCCCATTTTCTTTTCAATACCCTCAACAGTATTTATGCGCAGGCACACTCACGTTCTGACAATACAGAATTTTCCATTTTAAAGTTATCAGAGCTTCTGCGTTATGTATTGTATGATTCAGGAGAAAACAAAGTGGAGCTGACAAAAGATATCCAATACATCAATAATTATATCGATCTGCAGAAGATGCGGCTCTCATCCAAAGTAAAGATCCGGTATTCAGTAAAAGGTGATCTGAAGGGATACAACATCGCCCCACTCCTTCTCATCACATTTATTGAAAATGCATTCAAGCATGGTATCAGTTACACCCACGCCTCTGTCATCAATATTGAAATAGATGTTTTTGAAGAAACATTAACAATGCTGATCAGTAACCCAGTGGTCGAAAGAAATAGTTTTGCTGTGGGTGGTCTTGGATTAAAGAATGTAACCCGAAGACTCGACCTGCTGTATCCCGGTAAATACCTGCTGGATGTTCACAACGACGATTACCTGCACATCGTTAACTTAAAACTCGATCTGAAAAATGATTAACTGCTTACTGATAGATGACGAACCACTGGCATTGCAACTGCTGGAAGATTTTGTAAAAAAAACTCCTTACCTGAAACTGACCGGAAAATTTGAAGAGCCATTGCAGGCACTGCCACTGATCGAATCGCAACAGGTGGACCTTTTATTCCTTGATATAAAAATGCCTGATATTACCGGCATTGATTTTTTTAAATCACTTTCACATAGACCGGAAGTGATATTCACTACGGCCTACAGTGAATATGCTATCGATGGTTTTGAGTTAAAAGCAATGGACTACTTACTGAAACCTGTTTCTTTTGAAAAATTCATCACAGCCACCAATCGTGTAAAAGAATATATCGATTATAAAAACAACCGGGACACAAAAGCCAATGAGTACTTTTTCATCAACGTATCTCATAAGCTGCATAAGATATTTTACAACGACATCCTGTATCTTGAAGGTTACAAAGACTATACAAAGGTTTATCTGAGTACTGCTGCCTCCCCTTTGCTTATCCTTCATAACCTGAAATACTTTGAGGACCTACTGGACCAGCACGAATTCATCAGGATCCACAGGTCATATATTGTTCCTATCAGTAAAGTTAATACTGCCTCCAGGAAATCAGTAACTATACAGTCCGCCTCTTTGCCCGTCAGTGATAATTACCGGGATGGTTTCTTTGCTATTATTGAAAAATATGCCAAATAACAAGTGTCCGGAATAATTATCTGGCTGTTTCCATTCTGGTTGATCCAATTACTTTAAAGAACGATTATGTATAAAAACAACAGGTTCGTCTGCGTTAACCTGCTGCTCATCTTTTCCTGACAGCTATTGGTATATTTTCATAAAGTTGCAGCTCTTTATTGCGAAGGAAACCCCGAATTTGGCGTTCTAATTTCCTAAAATAACAACTATGCAAATAAAGAATCAAAGATGGCATCATGTAACTATTGCCGTAGCGATGGCTGTGTCAGTTCTGCCAGGTCCGTCCTCGCTGGCACAAGGGCCGGATCGTGGTTTTCCTCCACCGGGCGGACAAGGTGAGTCATTCCGTAATCAGAAAATAACACCTGATGAAATAGCAGAAAAAGAAAGTAAATGGATGAAGAAAAAGCTCAAACTGAATAAAGACCAGTTGCAAAAAGTAAAAGCGATCAATTCTGTATATGCCTTTAAGCGGCAGGATTATCTATCGGCGATGGGTCCCGGGAATGAAGGATCCAGAAAAAAGATGATGGAGAGGCTGGTTACTCTCGATAGAGAAAAAGATGAAGAACTGCGAAAAGTGTTTTCACAAAAGCAATATGATCTCTATGTAAAGAAAAAGGTTGAATTAGACCAGCAGGTCAGATCAGCCGAAGGTAGTGACAGCAATCTCTCCCCGCCTCCGCCGCCCGACGGGAATTTTGAATGAAATATACTTGCACGATATAAAAGTTCAATGACGACAAGGCCCCTTTAAAAAAAGGGGCCGTTTGTTTAAGTAAACTCTAACCATTAAACCATGAAAAAAGTACAGCGGCAGGGCGTAATGTTTGCTTCCCGCCTAAACGCTATCAACCGACAGCACCTCATGTACATTACGATGAAAATGAATTTGAGAGTATCTTATACTATTTAACGAAAAGAAACGGTGAATATTTATTGCTCTGTTTTATAATAGATGAAATGCCCCTTTGTACCGACATAGCTCCCTGTTTTTTCAGTTCATAAAAAAATCATAGTAAAAAGGAAAAATAACCCCACCTTCTCCTCTTCGCAGGCATCTGTCTGTTTATTGAATCGTTTCATCATTCGATCAGGGTCAATGGCAGATTATGATACTATCAATTCAAATACGCAATAAACTTTTCCTTTTTATGCCGTCCAATGATGCATGTTTATTCAATAAATGAAACACCATGATCATTCAATTCTGTGGTTTGTCCGGTGCAGGCAAGACAACACTGGCCCATGCTGTAAAAGCAAAGTTGTGTAAACACCGTTTACACGTTGAAATAATTGATGGCGACGAATACCGGGAAACACTATGCAAGGGGCTCGGGTTTTCAAAAAATGACCGCTATGAAAACATAAGAAGGATGGCCTTTGTAGCTGGCAAACTCTCACAGCATGGCATTATTTCGATCATATGTGCGATCAATCCCTATGACCATATAAGAAAGGAGATTCGGGTAACATACCGCCATGTTCTGACCGTTCATATAGACTGTTCCATTCAGGTGCTGCAACAAAGAGACACCAAAGGTCTTTACAGAAGAGCTATGTTACCTGACGGCCATCCTGAAAAGATCAGTAATCTCACAGGGATCAATGATCCGTTTGAGGTTCCGGATGATCCTGATCTCCATATCAATACGGAAGGCAGTTCGCCGGAAGTATGTTCAGTAAAGGTCGCTGAATTTATTTTGCAGCATATTTTCCATACCAGGGTCATTCAGCTTGAATTTGGAAGTATGTCCGGGCGTAAAGCGTCATCCCTATAAATATTTGTATGCATTCCAAAATCCTTATAATAGCCGGCATGCACCGTTCAGGTACTTCACTGGTTACTCAATGGCTGTACCGATGCGGTCTTTTCATTGGTGAGGAGCTTTTGACAGCCAACATAGGAAATATGGACGGGCACTTTGAAGACAAAGACTTTTTACATCTGCATGAACGCTTTCTTAAAGAAAGAAAAATGCCTGATACAGGGTTTACAGATAAGATCATCCCCCCGCTGACAATAGCAGAAAAAGAATTACTGGAACGAATGATCGAAAAGAAAAATAATACCAATAAAGAATGGGGATGGAAGGAGCCCCGCACCTGTTTATTCCTCGATGTATATCATGAACTTATTCCATCAGCCTATTATTTGTTTGTGGTCCGCGATTTCAATACTACTGTAAATTCCATGCTCACCAGGGAATATAAGCTGTATATAAAAAAGATACAGGGCAAAAGAGGGTTATCAAAACTGAAATGGATGCTGTTCAAAAGAAAAAGCATGGAAGGTCTCTACAGGGAAAAAGCAGAGTATTTTCTGAAAATATGGATCAATTATTATGAGCATATACTTTACCATGTACGGCTGCTATCTCAAAGCAAGTTTATGATCGTTCATTACTCATATATGCTACAAAACAGCGGGTATGCTTTTGCCCGTCTTAAAAATGACTGGAGATTTTCTCTGAATTATATCCCGTTTTCAGCAGTATATAAAAAAGATCTGCTGAGCGAGGTAAAAGACATCAGCCCCTGGATCAGAGACCTATCATTAATGAAAAAAGCAAGAGCAACAGAACAAGCCATACAGGAATTGTTTGAAGAATCGGTAAAAGTAGGAATTCCTGCTGGCCCTGATCAGCTTACAGGTACCGCTTGATCTCATCGACCAATTCTGTCTTGGTGATCGGCACACCCATTATCTTGTTATAGCCCTTTGCATCGACGAAATAAACATCACGGATGATCTTTATCAATTGCCCGTTATTGATCTCGGGTATCAATACCGTATCAAAATTCTTAATGATATCACCCAGGTTTTTGGGAAACGGCCGAACATAGCGTAGGTGTGCATGCGCCACCGGATGTCCTTGGGCCAGCAATTCAGCTACGGCAGATTTGATAGCGCCATACGTAGAACCCCATCCTAAGACCAGCACTTTTCCTTTTTCAGGACCGTTATCAATTTTCTGTTCGGGAATATATTCAGCGATCTTATCTACTTTTTCCTGCCTGATCTTTATCATCAACTGGTGGTTCTCCGGTTCATAATTCACATTACCGGTGATATTCTGTTTCTCCAGCCCGCCGATACGGTGTTCGAGGCCCGGAGTACCGGGCACTGCCCAGGGACGGGTTAGTTTTTCATCCCTCAGGTAAGGCATAAATTTTTCTTCCCCATGACCCAGCTCTGTTTTGAACTTCACCGGTATAGCCGGCAGATCGTCAGCCTTAGGGAATTTCCATGGTTCAGCACCATTGGCAATATAACCATCGCTTAAGAAGATCACCGGAGTCATATGTTGCACAGAAATTCGAACAGCTTCATATACTGCATCAAAACAATCGGCAGGTGTAGAAGCTGATACAACCGGCATCGGGCATTCGCCATTTCTGCCATAATACGCCTGTAACAGGTCGGATTGTTCCGTCTTGGTAGGCAAACCGGTTGATGGTCCCCCACGCTGAATATTGACGATCACCAACGGGATCTCCAGCATCACGGCCAATCCCATTGCCTCTGTTTTCAATGCCATACCGGGACCAGAAGTAGTAGTAACACCTAATGCTCCTCCATAAGCAGCCCCGATAGATGAAGCAATAGCTGCAATTTCATCTTCAGCCTGGAAAGTCCGTACACCGAAATTCTTATGCCGGCTCAGTTCATGCAAAATATCTGATGCCGGTGTGATAGGATAAGAGCCGAGAAATAATGGCAACCCGCTTTTTTGGGAAGCAGCTATCAAACCATACGCTACGGCCTGGTTACCCATCATAGAACGATAGGTACCCGGCTGCATCTTTGCCTTTTCTACTTTATAGGTGGTGGTGAAAGTTTCGGTAGTATCTCCGTAGTTGTAACCCGCCTGCAACACTTTCACGTTGCTATCGAATATATCCGGTTTCTTGCCAAACTTATCTTTCAGGAAAGAAATAGTATTATCCATATCACGGCCATACATCCAGTACAGGAAGCCAAGTACAAACATATTCTTGGCCCTGTCCTTTTCCTTCATCCCCATCGTGAAATCCTTCAGTGCCTCTCTCGTCATCTTGGTCACGTCCATCTTTATCACTTCATAATTATCCAGGCTGCCATTCTCCAATGGGTTTTCGCCTTCCGGGTAATTGGCAAGGCGAAGGTTCTTATTGTCAAAACCATCTGTGTTGACTATGATCTTACCGCCTTTCTTGATGGCTGTCAGGTTCGCCTTCAATGCGGCGGCATTCATGGCTACCAGCACATCACAGGCATCCCCGGGGGTATATACCCTGTCTGATGAGAACCGTAACTGGAAACCACTCACACCGGGCAGTGTGCCCTGCGGCGCCCTGATCTCGGCCGGGAAATCCGGAAAGGTTGAAAGGTCAATGCCGAGTAAGGCTGTATTATTAGTAAACTGTGTTCCTGTCAACTGCATGCCATCACCACTGTCTCCGGCAAATTTTATGACAACATCGTTCAGTACTTCCTGCTTGCGGGCCATCGTTAGCTTTTTTTTGAGATGCAAATTTAAGATAGTAAAGGTTGTAATGGTACGTGATTTTGGCAAAAAGCCGAAATAAAAAAAGCAGCTCCGGGCATGATTGTCATCAGCATCTTTTACCTTTTTTTAACCCGCCGGATTTGCAAAGAAGCATAGCAGTTCTATAATTTCAATAGCGAAACAAATCACCATCAATTTTATGTATTACGCAGACCCGGCCGATGAAGGAGAGCCTTCCAGCGGCTATTTTTATGGTTATTCCATTCCGTTTTTATTCATTTCCATCCTGTTTTTGTCTTGCCAGGAAAAAAGAAAAAATGAGATAGTCAACCAGCCGGTCGTCCTCCGGGATACCAGCCGGCTAAAGCAGAAAAAACCTTCGCCGGTTGCCATCAAGCCCAAAAAGAAAAAGAAGAAGATATATCTTACGTTCGACGACGGCCCTAATAAGGGGACAAAGAATGTACTGGACATCGTGCAACAGGAAGAAGTACCTGTTACTTTCTTTATTGTAGGCGAACATGTATTTGCCAGTCCCGGCCAGAGCCAGGTATGGGATAGTTTGAAAATGGCAAAGAACATCGAACTCTGCAATCACAGCTACACCCATGCGCACAACCGTTATAATAAATTTTACCAGCAGCCCGATTCAGTCGTAAATGATATAATGCGAACCAGGGAAGAACTGCTGCCTGAAACCAATATCGTCAGAACACCGGGTCGAAATACCTGGCGCATAGACAGCCTTCACTTTACTGATATTAAAAAAAGCAAGGCGGCTGTTGACTCACTACAGCAAGCAGGCTTTATTGTTTTTGGGTGGGATCTTGAATGGCACTATGACCACAAGACCTTACAGGTAAAAAATACCGCCGATGAAATGCTTACTCAGGTTGACAGTATGTTCAGCAGGGGAAAAACAAAAGTGAAAGACAACCTGGTAATATTGGCCCATGACCAGGTGTATCATAAAAGCGGCGACTCCATGCAACTGAGGGATTTTATTCAAAAACTGAAAAAGAAAGATGATTACGAATTAGCACTGGTAAGCTCCTATCCCGGTATCATGAAAGGCATGATAGATTCTGTAAGAACAGCGCCGCAATGATTCTATAAGTTACAAGTATTCAGTGGTGAATAAACAGCTTCATAAAAACACGCTATTCACCACTGAACACTTAATTATTTTATTCGTTACCCTCTTCCGTCCAGCAAATTGCCTAACCCTCCGAGAATACTTCCTTCCTCTTTACGATGCCATGTGCCATACTCTACTATTCTTCCAGCCAGGCGGCTGATTGGTAATGATTGTATCCATACTCTTCCGGGCCCCTGTAAACGGGCAAAGAATAATCCTTCACCACCGAACACAAAGTTCTTGATGCCTTTCACGAATTCAATATCGAAATCAACATTAGGCGTGTACGCTACCACGCAACCGGTATCTACTTTCAATACCTCGCCGGGAACCAATACTTTTTCAACGATATAACCACCCGCATGCATGAACGCCATTCCGTCTCCTTCTACTTTTTCCATTATAAAGCCTTCACCACCGAAAATACCTGTGCCTAATCTTCTTTGAAAATGAATACCCACACTTACTCCTTTGGCAGCACAGAGAAAAGCATCTTTCTGGGCTATGATCGTCCCTCCCAGCTCCTGCAGATCCATCGGGATGATCTTGCCGGTATAAGGCGCCGCAAAACTTACCTTCTTTTTACCCTGTCCTGCATTGGTAAAGGCGGTCATGAACAAACTTTCACCCGTCAGCACCCTTTTACCCGCACTCATCAGCTTTCCGAGGAATCCGCCTGATTGTTGCGAAGAGCCATCCCCGAATATGGTTTGCATCTGTATGCCATCTTCCATCATCATCATGGCGCCACTTTCAGCTATGGCTGTTTCATTGGGATCCAACTCTATCTCAACAAACTGCAGCTCTTCCCCATAGATCTTGTAATCTATTTCGTGGTTGGTTCGTGACGTATAACTCATAGTTGATATTTTTTTTCAAAGGTAGAAAAGACTTTGCTGGCTTGGACGTCTAATCGGTAAACTGCGTTTTTTCCCGGTTGTGCTGATGTATCTTCACCAACCTCACTGTAAACACAAAATCTCATTTATGAAACAAAAACTACTGCTGCTATCCGGGCTGTTCTTTCTTCTGACCCAAACAGTATCCGGACAGGCAAAACTTGTTGAGAAAGTCACCAGAAAAGGCAATGAAATTGTCATTTCTTATGAAAAGTATGTATTGCCGAATGGCCTCACACTGATCGTACATGAAGACCATAGCGATCCTGTGGTACATGTGGACGTCACTTATCATGTCGGATCGGCCCGGGAAGAGATCGGTAAATCAGGTTTCGCCCATTTCTTTGAACACATGATGTTCCAGGGCAGCGACCATGTAGGGGATGAGCAGCATTTTAAAATAGTGACCGAAGCGGGCGGCACATTGAACGGAAGTACTAACCGTGACCGTACCAATTATTACGAAACTGTACCAAGCAATCAACTGGCAAAAGCCCTGTGGCTGGAAGCCGATCGTATGGGCTTTTTGCTGGATGCAGTGACACAGCAAAAGTTCGAGGTACAACGAGCTACAGTCAAAAACGAGAGGGGCCAGAATTATGACAACCGTCCCTATGGTTTAGTAGGCGAAGTCTCTGCAAAAAACCTGTACCCTTATGGCCACCCATACTCATGGCTTACCATCGGGTATATTGAAGAACTGAATAGCGTTAGCGTAAACGATCTGAAGAATTTCTTTCTGCGCTGGTACGGACCCAATAATGCCACACTCACAATCGGTGGCGATGTGAAAACTGCAGAAGTAGTGAAACTGGCGGAAAAATATTTCGGTAGCATTCCCCGTGGTCCCGAAGTGACGCCGGTGAAATTAGCTCCTGTCGTCCTTGATAAAGATCGTTATGTAAGTTTTGTTGATAATTATGCAAGGACCTCCCAATTACGTTTGGTATTTCCGACGGTTCCCGATTATACCCCTGACGAAGCGGCATTGGCTTGTCTCGCACAGGTGCTTGGTGGCGGTGGCGGATTTGGAGGCGGTGGTCGTGGTGGTCGGGGCGGCGGTGGTGGCGGTAACCGTAATTCTGTTTTCTACCAGACCATTATTAAAACGCAAAAAGCATTACAGGCAAGCGCTAGCAGCCAGTCATCTGAATTAGCCGGTGAATTTTCTGTTTCTATTACACCCTATCCGGGGAAATCGTTGGCAGAAATGGAACAACTAGTCAATGAAGCTTTTGCTGAATTTGAAAAAAGAGGCGTGACCGACGAAGATATTGAACGCTTCAAAAATGAATTTGAAAGCCGTACGATCAATGGTCTTTCCAGTGTTTCAGGTAAAGTAAGCCAGTTAGCCGCTTTCCAGACATTCACCGGCAATCCCAATATGATCAAAAAGCTGCTGGACAGGTATAGCAGTCTTACAAAGGAAGACGTGATGCGGGTTTACAATAAATATATCAAAGGCCAGCCTCATGTCGTATTAAGTACATTGGCGAAAGGACAGGAGAACTTAATCGCCAAAGCTGACAATTATACGATCGATAAATCAGGTTATAAAGCACCTGATTATGGCTATGCCGGTTTGAAATATGTAAAAGCCAAAGATAATTTTGACAGGAGTAAAATACCGGGCAATGGTCCCAATCCTGTTGTAAAGGTCCCGGCTTTCTGGAGAAAAGATATGCCTAATGGTATCAAAATGATCGGCACAGAAAATACAGAGATACCGACCGTGACCATTTCGATCACTATTCCCGGCGGCCACCTGATGCAGGCCAACGATCTTTCAAAGGTGGGACTGGCCAGTTTGTTTGCCCGGATGATGAATGAGGACACGAAGAACTACACAGCAGAACAATTCTCGATGGAATTACAAAAGTTAGCCAGTTCTATATCTGTAGGCAGTGGAAAAGATGAGATCACGTTCAATATACAAACGCTTAAAAAGAATCTGGATAAGACACTGGCCCTGCTGGAAGAAAGAATGTTCAACCCCAGATTTCCGGAAGAAGCATTCAGCCGTATCAAGAGACAAACGCTGGAAGGGTTTAAACAAAGCAAATCACAACCTGCTTCTGTCGCCAGTGATGTGATAGCAAAGATCAACTTTGGCCCCGGTAATATCCTGGGTATGAATGAAAGCGGCACTGAAGCCACAGTGAATAATATTGCGCTGGATGATATTCAGAATTATTACAACAGTAACATGACCAATAAGGGCATGAAGGTGGTGGTGGTGGGTGACATCAAGGAAGCAGAGATACTGCCGAAACTGGCATTCCTGAATAAGCTGCCGAATAAAAAAGTTGAGTTGCCTAAAGTAGTTGCTACGCCTATGCCTAACGACAAGTCGCAGGTGTACCTGGTAGATATTCCCAAAGCGGCACAAACAGAATTCCGCGTAGGATACAATACCGGCTTATTATATGATGCCACCGGCGAATACTATAAGGCAGGGTTGATGAACTATATTCTTGGAGGGGCCTTCAACAGCCGCCTGAATTTAAATCTGCGTGAAGACAAGGGCTGGACATACGGCGCCCGTTCCAGTTTCGGAGGCGATCAGTATGATGGCGATTTCATTTTCAGCTCTGGTATCAAAGCAGAAGCTACTGATAGTGCATTGTTCGAAGTCATAAAAGAGCTGAAGAATTATGCCGCTGATGGTGTCACTGAAGAAGAACTTGGTTTTATGAAAAATGCTATTGGGCAAAGGGATGCCCTACGCTATGAAACCGGAATTCAGAAAGCAGGCTTTATCCGTACGATACTAGACTATAACCTGCCCGCTAACTATACCGCCACCCAGGCAAAGATCCTGAGAGAGATGACCAAAAAGGAAATGGACGCATTGGCAAAGAAATATATCCATCCTGACAAACTCAATATGCTGATGGTGGGCGATAAAGCAAAGATCCTTTCTGGCCTGCAAAGACTAGGGTACCCCATCACAGAACTGGATGCAGAAGGCAGGCCTGTAGAGAAAAAGGCGTTCTGATCCCTTTAAAATATCCAACAAGTCACCTCAGTCAAACGGGGTGACTTTTTTATTACAAACAATATCTCCAATTTGATAAGTGGCGATGGTTTGCACCCCATAATTCCTTATTTTGCCCATCTTCCAAAAACTATCATATATGAAACAAAGATCATTACTGCTGATGACATTCGCCGTTTGTGCAAACTTCCTGGCAAATGCCCAGGCAAAGCTCGTGGAGAAAGTCACCAGGCAAGGCGACGAACTGGTTATTCCTTACGAAAAATATGTTTTACCTAACGGTCTGACTGTGATAATACACGAAGACCATAGTGACCCGGTGGCGCATGTGGATGTTACTTACCATGTAGGGTCTGCCAGGGAAGAAATTGGTAAATCAGGTTTTGCCCATTTCTTTGAACACATGATGTTCCAGGGCAGCGACCACGTAGCCGATGAGCAGCATTTCAAAATCGTGACTGAGTCAGGAGGCACATTGAACGGTAGTACCAATACTGATCGTACCAATTACTTTCAAACAGTTCCTTCCAATCAACTGGAAAAAATGCTTTGGCTGGAAGCTGACCGTATGGGCTTTTTGCTGGACGCCGTAACACAGAAAAAATTTGAGAACCAACGGGAAACAGTAAAGAACGAAAGAGGTCAGCGGGTAGATAATGTCCCTTATGGTTTACTCTTTGAAGAAATTTCAAAGAACCTGTATCCGTATGGTCATCCCTATTCATGGCTTACTATTGGTTATATTGAAGATCTGAACAGAGTAAACGTGGATGATCTGAAAAATTTCTTCCTGCGGTGGTATGGTCCCAACAATGCCACGATCACCATCGGCGGAGATGTGAATACAAAAGATGTGGTGAAGCTGGTAGAAAAATACTTTGGCTCTATACCAAAAGGTCCTGAAGTAAAGGATATGCCGGCAATGGTACCAGAGCTGACCAAACATCGCTTTGCATCTTACATTGACAACTATGCCCGCCTGCCAATGATGATAAGAGCTTATCCAACCGTTCCTAATTATGATGCAGATGTTCCGGCCCTGGCTTGTCTTGCACAAATATTAGGTCAGGGAAATAATTCTGTTTTATATCAGCAATTAACCAAGAAGCAGCTGGCATTGCAAGCTAATTGTTTGAACTTCCAGTTTGAATTATCAGGTGTTTTTGGTTTCCAGATCATTCCTTATCCCGGCAAATCACTGGCAAATATGTATTACCTGCTGGATAATGCCCTGGATAGTTTTGAAGCAAGAGGTGTGACAGATGATGACATTGCAAAATTCAAGGGTGGCTATGAAGCACAATTGATAAATGGTTTGCAAAGTGTAGCCGGCAAGGTTTCTCAATTGGCAGCCTTTCAGACTCTCGCCAAAGGCAATCCTAACATGATCGGAAAACTGATGAAGATGTATCAGTCCGTTACCAAAGAAGATGTGATGAGGGTGTATAATAAATATGTTAAATACAAACATTGTGTAACCGTAAGTGCATTGCCGAAGAATCAGGAGAAACTGATTGTAGGAGATAACAATTATAAAATTGACAACACAAATTATGCGGCTCCTGACTATGGCTACACAGGATTAACCTATGTAAAAGCTAAAGATGATTTTGACCGCGGCAAAATTCCCGGAAACGGGCCTAATCCTGTTGTAAAAGTTCCGGCATTCTGGAAACGGGATATGACAGGCGGAATAAAAGTGATCGGTACCGAAAATACAGAGCTGCCTACCGTGACATTGTCAGTTAAAATACCGGGTGGTCATTTAGCTAATGCTAACGATCTTTCCAAAGCAGGACTCGGTTCCTTCTTTACTGATATGATGGCAGAAGACACAAAAAAATATACGGCAGAAGAAATGAGCCGTGAGCTGCAGAAATTGGGAGCTTCTCTTAATGTGTTTACCGACAATGAAAACACCATCTTCCAAATGCAGGCTCAAAAGAAAAATCTGGACGCTACGCTTGCATTGCTGCAGGAAAGAATGTTCAATCCTAAGTTCACACAAGCCGCTTTCGACCGTATCAAAAAACAAAACCTCGAAAGCTTCAAGTTGGCGAAAACACAGCCCGCTGCCGTTGCAGATGCAGTTTTCTCCAAATTAAATTATGGAGCCAACAACATTCTCGGCATTGCTATTGACGGCGTTGAAGAAACAGTGAAAAACTTCACATTGGCGGATATTCAATCTTACTATGATAATTACATCGCTTCACAGGGAACACAGGTTGTCGTTGTAGGCGATATCAAAGAAGACGAAATAATGCCAAAACTTTCTTTCCTGACTAACCTGCCCGACAAAAAAGTCACTATTCCTAACGTAGCTGCTGCTCCTGTGGTTGATAAAACAAAGATCTACATTGTAGATGTTCCGAAAGCAGCTCAGTCAGAGTTTCGGGTTGGTTATGTTACCGGTTTGAAATACGATGCTACCGGCGAATATTACAAAGCAGGTCTGATGAACTATGCATTAGGCGGCGCTTTCAACAGCCGTTTGAATTTGAATCTTCGTGAAGACAAAGGCTGGACCTATGGTGCACGCAGTGGTTTTACCGGCGGCAAGCAAACCGGTGATTTCTCTTTCAGTTCAGGCATCCGTGCCAATGCCACTGACAGTGCATTGATCGAAGTAATGAAAGAACTGAAAAACTATGCTGATAATGGTATCACAGACGAAGAACTTTCATTTATGAAGAGCGCCATCGGGCAAAGAGATGCGCTTCGTTATGAAACCGGTTTTCAGAAAGCAGGTTTTATAGGCAACATATTAGACTATGACCTTCCTGCTGATTATGTTGACCAGCAGAATAAGATATTGGCTGGCATGACAAAAGCAGATATCAGCGCACTGGCAAAAAAATGGATCAATGAAGGCAAGATGAACATATTGATCGTAGGTGATAAAGCCAAAGTATTACCCGGCCTGCAGAAATTAGGATACGAAATAATAGAACTTGACGCGGACGGCAAACCGATAGAGAAGAAAGCGTTCTGATCATTTTGAGTAAAAAGTTAAAAACGTCCCGCCTGAGGCGGGACGTTTTCTTTTCCCATATTTTGACTTGTTTTAAC
>JAEUVK010000070.1 GCA_016787135.1 Chitinophagaceae bacterium
GAGATCATGACCGGGCTGAAAGCAATGGGCATACGCGTAAAGTATGATGATAACGATAACCAGCGGCCCGGCTGGAAATTTGCGGAGTATGAAATGAAAGGCGTACCGGTGCGCATCACTCTTGGCGCCCGTGACCTGGAAAATAATATTGCCGAGATTGCCCGCCGTGACACTAAAGAAAAAAGAAATGTATCACTGGAAGGGATCGTTACTTATATAAAGGAATTGCTGGATGATATACAGCAAAGCATGTTCAATAAAGCAAAGACCTACCGTGATGAACATATCACACCTGCTGATAGCTGGGATGAATTTGAAAAACTGCTGGATGAAAAGGGAGGGTTCATTTCCGCTCACTGGGATGGTACAGCTGAAACAGAAGAAGCGATCAAGGAGAAAACAAAAGCAACAATACGCTGCATCCCGCTTGATAACAGGCAGGAGGCAGGTAAGTGTATATTGACTGGTAAACCGTCAACGCAACGGGTATTGTTTGCAAGAGCCTATTAATAGCAGCGTATGGAAAATGAACAGCCTCTTTCTCTTTTCGGACTTAGTATAGATGAGGAGAATAAGGGTACTTTGAGAAGCGCTTCTCAATGGGGAAAGGTGCTGGCTGTTCTTGGTTTTGTACTAGGCGCTATGGTGATCCTGCTGGGTATCATCATGTACAACAAGATTGCCGGCTCTTACGGTCCCGGTGATTATGCTGCCCGGTCTTTAAAGACCATTGCCCTTCGCTACCTGGTCATCTCTGTTCTTTTTGGCGGAGTTTTTATTACCGGCGCCATATTCACACTGAATTTTTCCAACAGGGTGATAACTGCGCTGAACACACACGATCAATACTCATTGAATTCCGGGCTGTCTGCTATCAAAAGCGGTATCATCTTCTGGACCATTATGTTTGTCCTTTTTATTCTGCTCCTGGTACTCGCATTTATAGGGATCGCTTCCATTTAGTTTTTCAGGATCACCTTGTGGTTAAACAATATTTGCAGGGGAAAAAATCTGCCTTATATTTAATTACCTAAACCAAAACATTAATCATGGAACCGAATCAATCTTCTTCTCTCTTTGAGATGCAGGCAGACGGTCTTGCTCAAAGCCGGTTGAATTCCATCAGTAAGTGGAGCAAGTTCATTGCCATCGTGGTATTGATCATGGTGATCATTACCGCGATCTTCTTATTTGTGGCCAAAGACCAGATCATCGAGGCCTTCTCTTCTATGGTCGCATTGGATAACAGGGCTACCGGGGTGCTTATCGGTATCATAGTAGTAGTGATGGGGCTTGTTATCATATGGATTGTGGCGCTGTTCAGGGCGGCTACATTTATTAAACAGGGATTATTGTCAAAGAACAGCGACCGCCTGGCTGAAGGCTTCAAAGCCATGCGTATCTTCTTTGTCATCAGTGTGGTTTTTTCAGTGCTCTCTATTCTGAGTGCTTTAACAAGTATGTTTTAACCAAAACAACTAATTATCATGGAATACCCAAATACAAACCAGTCATTATTTGATCTGCAGTATAATGAGAATTTCAAATCACAGCTGCGGGGAGCGGCAGTATGGGGCGGCATCGCAGCGATATTATCGATTGGCAGCACCCTGCTTGGCCTTATACAAACATTCATGACAAAAAATGAGATCCCTGCTGAATTCAGGGCAGAAGGTTTTGAAAATTCCACTATGCGTAATGTGGCTACCGGGGGAAATATCGTAGGAACCGTTATTTCGCTGATCATCTCTATCCTTTTATTTTATTTCCTGATCCGTTTTTCCAGTCTTACCAAAACAGGACTGAACGGAAATAACCCGGAAATGGTTAGCAGCGGTCTTGGAAACCTTTCTTCTTACTTTATTACGATAGGAGTAATTATCATAATTGTTCTCGTCATCTTTTTGATCGCTATTGCCGGTATTGCTGCCAGTGCAGGAAGCTGATGAAGTAAACAATTGATTCAATAAAACCCGTAAGCCCCGCTTTACGGGTTTTTTATTTTACCGACAGGTAATTATAATCTTTCAGCAGTATTTCCAGGAAATCGAAAGGCGACATGTCGGAGTCTATTTTCAGATGGGCTTTGATCTTTTCGCTGGCGGTGGCTGCCATATTAAAATCTCCCTTTTTCTTAGCGGTCTCCAGTATGCTTTTAATGGCATTGATATCCTTATCGCTCAGGTGCATGATCTGCGGGAAAGAAGGTTTGTAACTATCGGCCACTTCCTGGAAAACGGTTTCTTCAATACTGGTCCTTGTATTTGTCCGTACAAGGATGGTATGCGCCAGTATATCACCGATACGCTGTCCTTTTTTGGAAGAGACCACCAGCACGATATCGGTAATTAAAAATGCCAGTGCTGCCAGGATGATCAGGGTGGTTTCAATACTTTGAAAGGCAAACGGGTAAAAGATAAGGATCAGGATGATCAGTGCGATCCAGAGATCTGATACACGCAGTAACCATCGGATCAGGAACTGGCTGATACTCGCCCTGCCACCATTCTCATTCACTACCCGCATACCCATGATCTTTTTGCCGACACTTTGCCCGTTCATCGTGATCTCAAGTAGGATATGATAGAGCATGACAGGCAGCATTAACAGTAAGCCCACAGCCCACAGGTTATGTTGTGCATCTTCTGTCCAGAAATCACTGCTTGATGCTATGGAGTCGTATATCTTGCCGGCGATCTTTATATAAAAAAACTCGATCAGTATATCTATCAGCAGGGCTATGAGCCGCCGGTAGAATTCCGGGATCTCGAACTCCACATCAATATTAAAACTGGTAGGTATCTTGATGACACTCATGAACTGTTTCGGGTTTATACCTGTGTTTATTTTTCAATATAGCTAACCTGTTTGTAAATCTATAATCCGGGGATGATTGCAAAAAATATATTTTAAAGTTGCAGGCCGGCAAAACCTGAAATCTGAAATTTTCCAGTATTTTACAACCAGAAATACCCGATCATTGAGAGAAGCCTTATTCATAAAAAAGAACCGTGACCGCTGGCTGAAGAACCAGGCCATGCCTTCAGAAGATGCCGACGAGATGGCAAAGGATTTTACACAACTGGTAGATGACCTGGCGTATGCCAAAACTTTCTATCCTTCCGGTAAGGTCACACAGTTCATCAATACAGAAGCGTCGAAAATATACCTTGCTATTTACCAGAACCGGAAAGAAGAGTCGAACAGGTTAGTTACTTTCTGGAAGTATGACCTGCCACTGACCATCCGGAAGCATCATGGCGTTATCCTGTTTTGTTTTATCGTTTTCATGATCTTTTTTGGTGTAGGCTTCTTTGTTTCCATGCAGGATGAAAGCATGGCCCGCACTTTTTTTGGCGACGGTTATGTTGACAAAACGCAGGAGAATATTGATAATGGCAACCCGTTTGGTATTTATGAATCCGGTAACCCCATACTAAGTTGGCTGGGTATCATGATCAATAATATCAAAGTGTCTCTTCGGTTTTTTGTATCCGGTATCTTCTGTGGTATCCCTACATTATACTGGCTCGGTGAAACAGCCGTAATGGTAGGTATCTTCGACCAGTTCTTTGCCGCCAAAGGGTTCGGAATCGATTTTTTCCTTGTCGTGTTCATTCACGGCACATTGGAATTGACCGCTATTATTATTGCCGGTGCTGCCGGGCTGGTTTTAGGTAAAAGTTTTTTATTCCCTGGAACCATCAAAAGGTTAGACGCATTCAAAAAGGGAGCAAAGGACGGTGTAAAAATGATCGTCGGACTGATGCCCGTATTTGCATTGGCCGCTTTCTTTGAAGGGCTCATCACGAGGCTTTACAACGATATGTCCATATTCACTACTATCATTGTTTCATTATCCGTTCTTTTTGTGATCTGGTATTTTATCATTTATCCCATCCGGCTTTCCAGAAAGATGGCATGGCAACTTAACGAGGAGGAAGTGTAAGCGGTTATGTTTTGCAGAAGAAATAGCGGTAAAAAAGCATTCCTGGTCATACCGGTGATCATTTTGTCTTTGCTGGCTCATTCGCAGGAGGATACTTCCGGTGTGCTGAGCGAAGAAACGGATGAAGTAACGATCGATACCACCAGTGAGACCGTAGTAGAGCCATTGGTGACAGACGAAGAAGAATACCAGGAAGAGACGGTTGCCGAGGACTCAAAATATTTCCTGAAAAGAACGGAACAGGCCAGCGGTGGCGGTCCTGACAGCATACAGCAAAGAAGGCTGCATGACAGCTTACTGAGCAGGCTGCAAAGAGATGGCAGTTTCTGGTATGTGAATTATCCTTTTGAAGAAGAGAAGCCTGAACGTGATGAACAACAGGCAAGCAGGGATAAGCCTCTTACAGAAACGCCGTTATTTCAAACTATTTTATGGCTGGCGATCATCGGCGGATTTGCTGCCTTTGTGATCATTTATCTGGCCAACAGTAATGTACGGCTGTTCAGGAGAAAAAGCAGTGTCATTGCATCGTCAGAAGAACAAGAGACCGGTACGGATAATATTTTCGAGATCAATTACCAGAAAGAGATCGACAAAGCAGTTGGTAAAGGCAATTATCGTTTTGCCGTAAGACTGATGTTCCTTCGGCTGCTGAGAAACCTGTCTGAAAAGAATGTCATCCAGTACAAACCGGACAGAACGAATTTTGATTATCTGCTGCAACTGCATCCGACAAAACACTACAATGATTTTTTCAGGATCACCCGCAACTATGAATATAGCTGGTACGGCCAGTTTGATATTGATCCGGATAAGTTCTCACTGATCAAAGCGGATTTTGACAATTTTGACAACAAGCTGAAGTATTGAGGAAGGTAACACCATATATACTCATAGGGATTATTCTCACAGCAGCGGCACTGCTGATCTTTACAGGAGATAATGAGCAAAGAAAAGTGCTGGATGAACGCATGTCTTTCCGTAAAAAGGACAAGATACCTTATGGCACATATGTAGCGTTTGAAAGCCTGAATTCCCTTTTTCCGACATCGTCCATATCCGTCAACAGCAGCAGCCCGGGCAACTGGGACTCCTTATCTTTTTATGAAAATAACCAGGCGCTGATCATAGTTTCCCCCTTTTTCTTTGCTGATGAGTTTGAAATGAAGAAGCTCATCCGTTTTGCGGAGAATGGCAATGATGTATTCATCAGTACCGCTATGCTTTCAGAAGATGCAAAGAATACCATGAGTTTTGGTATCAGTTATGTGGACGTATTCCAGATGGTGGCCCGGAAAAATCCCAAAGACACACTTAAAGTAAGATTAGAAAGCCCTCCGTTTACTGATAATAAAACATATCGCTACCCGGGTAAAAGGTTTGACACGTATTTTTTCCGGATGGATACCGCCATCACTACTGTACTTGGAACAGGGCGTGATGAGGATACGAATTTTGTTCACCTGAAAGCAGGCAAGGGCAACCTTTATCTTCACCTGGCACCAATGGCCTTTACCAACTACTTCCTGCTGAAAGGCGATAATATCAGGTACTATGAAGAAGTGTTGTCGGTCATTTCTCCCCGCACAAAGAAAGTAGTATGGGATGAGTATTACCTGACCAAAAGGCGTTCCTATAACTCGCCTTCCGGTGACGAAGAAAGCAAAGGATGGCTGAGGGCATTATTCAGCTACCCGGCTTTGAAGTGGGCATTGCTTACGGCCATATTTACCTTATTACTGTATGTGCTGATGGAAATGCGGAGGAAGCAGCGTTATATCCCGGTAATTACAAAACCGCGAAATGACTCTTTGGACTTTGTAAAGACGATCGGGAGATTATACTACGACAAAGGGGATCACAAAAATCTTTGCCGTAAGATGTCGGCTTATTTCCTGGAGCATGTCCGCAACCGTTATAAACTGGCTACCGGCAACCTGAATGATGATCTTGTCAGGAACCTGCAATTCAAAACAGGAGTGAATGAAGAAGAGTTACGAAACATTGTTTACTTTATAAGAGATATAGAAAATGCACCATCCATCAGCGAACATCAATTGGCACACTTTCATAAACAATTAGAATCATTTTACAGTAAAGCATAACACTACAATCATGGAAGAACAACTATTTCAGCAACGAACCGACCTGAGTGCATTGAGTGATGCCGTCATGTCTATACGCAGTGAGATCGGGAAAGTGATAGTAGGACAGGATGAGATGGTCAAACTCATCATTGCAGCCCTGCTGGCCGACGGACATGTGCTGATAGAGGGCGTACCGGGTGTGGCCAAAACATTAACAGCAAAACTGGTGGCCCGTAGCCTCAACACGGGATTTTCCCGTGTACAATTCACACCCGACCTCATGCCGTCGGATGTACTGGGTACGCCTGTCTTCAATCCGAGAGAGGCTACATTCGAATTCAAACGCGGCCCTGTGTTCAGCAATATTGTATTGGTAGATGAGATCAACCGTGCCCCTGCCAAAACACAATCAGCCTTACTGGAAATAATGGAAGAACGACAGGCATCTGTGGATGGGAAAACATACCCGATGCCAGCGCCATTCATGGTATTAGCCACTCAAAACCCGGTGGAGCAGGAAGGCACTTATCGTTTGCCCGAAGCGCAATTGGACCGTTTCCTTTTTAAGATACTGGTGCCATATCCCAGTGAGCCGGAAGAGCTGGCTATCCTTACAAAGTTTCACCAGATGGGCAATGCTTCTGTTAATGACGTAGTACACCCGGTATTGAATGAACAGCAGATAAACAGTTTACGGCAACAGATAAAGAATATTTTAATAGAAGAAAAACTTTTGCAGTTCATTGCAAAGCTGGTACACCAGACAAGAAATCATAAATCCATTTATCTCGGGGCTTCGCCAAGGGCATCGCTGTCGGTCATGAATGCTTCAAAAGCCATAGCTGCCATGCAGGGCCGTGATTTTGTAACACCGGATGATATCCGTGAAGTGGTGATACCTGTTCTTCGTCACCGCATCATTCTGGCTCCGGATAAAGAAATGGAAGGGATCACGGAAGACGAAGTGATCAAACAGATATACCAGGGTATGGATGTGCCGAGGTAAAGAGAAGGTTACCGGTAACCAGAAACAGATAACAAAGGAGTTTTAACGTTGATCAGATCATTTTACTTAAGCAAGATCGTTTACTACATCGCAGGCACTGCTTCGGTGGTATTTGTGCTGAGTTATTTCATGCCGGTATTATTCCGTGTGGCGGGATTGATACTGTTATTACTGGCGGTAGCCGTGACGATCGATGCATTACTGGTGTTTGGTAAAAAGGAGGGGTTCCTGGCACAGCGTATCACGACAGGCAGGTTCAGCATCGGTGATGATAATAAAGTACTGCTGCACCTGGAAAATAAATATTTATTTCCTGTCAATGCCAGCATTATTGATGAGGTGCCGGTACAGTTCCAGGAAAGGAACTGGCTGAAAAGGGTAAAGATCGGCGGCAACGAAAAGCATGACCTGGAGTATTGGGTGAAGCCTGTTACCCGTGGTGAATATGTATTTGATAATATCAACGTATATGTTCATGCGCCATTACAGCTCGTAAAAAGGCGTTACACTTTTCCGGCCAATGAAGTAATAAAGGTTTACCCCTCATACATACAGATGCGCCGGTATCAATTGCTGGCGGTAAGTAACCGCCTGCAGGAAGTAGGGGTGAAGCGGGTCCGGAAGCTTGGCCATAGCATGGAGTTTGAACAAATAAAGGAATATGTAAGAGGGGACGACTATCGTACCATTAACTGGAAGGCAACAGCGAGAAAAGAATCGCTGATGGTGAATAATTATACCGATGAACGCAGCCAGCAGATCTATTGCCTCATCAATAAAGGAAGGGTGATGAAAATGCCATTTGGCGGAATGACCCTTCTGGACCATGCGATCAATGCCTCACTGGTACTGTCCAACGTAGCGCTGGTAAAACAGGACAAGGCGGGCCTGATCACTTTTGCAGAGAACCTGGATACGTTTGTGCTGGCGGATAAGAAACCTACGCAAATGAACAAGGTGCTGGAAACATTGTATAAACAGCAGACCAGGTTCCTTGAATCTGATTTTGAAAAATTATTCTCTGTTATCCGCAATCGTATCACCAATCGCAGCCTGCTGGTATTATTCACCAATTTTGAATCATTGGAGAGCCTGCAAAGAGAGCTGCCAGCGCTCAAAAAGATCGCCCATTACCATTTATTGCTGGTGGTGTTCTTTGAAAATACGGAGCTGAAGCATATGATTGAGAAAAAAGCCGGTAGCCTTGAAGAAATTTATATCAAAACCATCGCAGAAAAGTTTGCGTACGAAAAAAGGTTGATGGTAAAGGAACTGCACATGAATGGTATCCTTTCCATTCTTACGGCACCGGAGAACCTTACTGTTAATACAGTGAATAAATACCTCGAGTTGAAAACAAGGATGTCTATATAGATGCCGGATGCCTGATTCTGGTATTTGTTGCCGGCAAGGCCCTTTATTCAGTATATGTCATTCAGCTTTCAGCATTCTGCATTTGGCATTCCATATACTTGAATCTTGCTTCTTCCATGTCCGCCCTTCCTTTATCTTCGCTGCATGAATAGTTTTGAGGAAGGAAAGGTCCTGCTGATCAACAAACCGCTTCGCTGGACCTCGTTTGATGCCGTTCAAAAGATACGGAACCTGATAAAGATCAAAAAAGTAGGACATGCAGGTACGCTTGATCCCCTGGCGACAGGCTTACTTATTATCTGCACCGGCAAATTCACCAAAAAGATCAATGAGTACATGGCGAAGGAGAAAGAATACACCGGTACATTCACTCTTGGTGCTGTTACTCCTACATACGATCTGGAAAGTGAACCGGGGAATTTTCGATCAACAGCCGGTATTACGGAAGAGGCTATTAAAAATGCAATTGAACAATTTACCGGTGAGATCATGCAGGTGCCACCGGCACATTCTGCTATAAAGATTGATGGCAAACGTGTATATGAACTGGCAAGACAGGGTAAGGAAGTAAAGATCGAACCCCGTAAGGTGACAATCACGGAATTTGAGATAACCAATATAGAAATGCCGGTCGTTCATTTCCGGGTAGTTTGTTCAACCGGGACCTATATCAGGAGCCTGGCGAATGATTTTGGTGCTGCATTAGGTTGTGGCGCATACCTCAGCAATTTGTGCCGTACAAGAATAGGGGAGTTCAAACTGGAAGATGCGATGAGTCTGGAGGAGTTTGCCGGAAAGGTGAGCGGTCAGTTGTAAGTGGTGAGAAAAATGCTGACTGCCTGTTACCTTATTGATTTATTGAAAATGCTCATAGTGCCTCTTTATCAGAATATAAACGGCAGGTTGATGCCCAGCTGGAACTGGTCGCCCTTGAAGAAAGAATAGGCAAACCATTTATTCTGTGCCGATGCATACTCAGGTGAAGGGCTTGGATCTTTTATTTTGTATGAATAATCCAGTCGCAAAACAAAAAAGCCAAAATCAATACGCAAACCAGCGCCGGCGCCGATAGCAATATCTTTTCCAAGGCGGCCGGCATTAAAGACCTGTTCAGGATCTCCTGCCTTTTTTTTCAGGAACCACACGTTGCCTATATCTGTAAAGATGGCGCCGTTCACGGGTATGCCTACCGCCTTAAAAATCGGGAAGCGGTATTCGGCGTTCGCTTCAAGTTGTACATCCCCATAGCGGTCGGGAAAACTTCCGAAGTCTTTGATGGCAGAACCCTGGCCCAGTCTTCTCAACGCCCAGGCCCGCATACTGTTTGGCCCTCCACTGAAATATTGCTTGAAGAATGGAAGGGCATTCCTTTTGTTGGGATTGACCGTTGTGTTGAAGGGATCGGCTATGCCAATTCCCGCAAAAAAATGAAGTGCTATAGAGCTTTTTTTGTAACGGATAAGATGAGCGATATCGGCATCGATCTTTATGAAACGATATACCTGGGTGTCAAGAAACGGGCTGTGAAAAAATGATAATGGCAAAGGCGCCCCTTCAAAGTTGGCCCGGAAAATAACAGGACGGTTTTTAGAGCCAAAGCTTTTGGTAAGATTGATAACGGCAGACAATACGAGGCCATCAGTAAAAATATTCCTCAGGGATGGGTTATCATCTATAAGCGTATTGAGGCTGTCCCTTCTGTCCAGAAAGGAATATTCAATATTGGGAAACTTAAAGTTCACAAGTAATGTTCTGTATTGATATTCGTATCCCCATGAACCATTTAATGTCGTTAAGTTGAACAAAAACCTTCTGTCCGTATTAGCTGCATTAAGGGATAGTATCGTTCGCCAGTTATCTTTCCGGTTATCCCGTATCCATTTGTCAAAAATGATGGCTTTGGGAAAATAGATATTGTGGCTGACGCTGGCCTGTTTGGTTTGTATGAACTGGTTGGTCCCGCTACCGCCGAATTCAATGCCATAGCGAAAGTTGGTATTGGCAAGATTAGCTGCTTTTAAAAAATTCCTGTTCTGTAACCCTACATTTACGCCAATACCAAATAAGTTGCCTGATATGGCGCTTTGGTTAAAACTACCTTCGAGGTTTGCTGAGAACAATCTCTTTTTGGCAGGTGTCAGTTTAATAACATAATCAACAGTATCCTGGTCTTTGCGGGGCACCTGTTCGATATTCACTATTTGCCAGGCGCCGATAATATTCAGCCGGTTGATGGTACGGATATACCTGCGCTGACTGTAAACAGTGCCGTATGGCAGGTATATATTAGACGGGAATATCTTTGGTTTGAAAGTGTTCCTGAATTGGATTACCCTGATCCCTTTTACCATGGTTTCTTTTTTCTCCAACCCGATGGTATCGATGCTGTAATCGGGATATAGTGTTACATGGCCGTTATAATATTTGGTCAGCCGGGCACTGTCAATATTTCTTAACCGTAGTTCGAGGTTGACTGTAGGGCTGTCCCGCCGCTCACGTAAACGCTGTAATAATTCTAATTGTTCAAACGGATCAAGACTGGGTTGCAGCAATGCCACATCGAGTGTATCCCATACTCCTACAATTTCGTCACGGATAAAACGGAGATACCCATTGTTGCGGTAGAGCTCCGTCAGCCTGTCTAATTCTGCTGAGATCGGTGCTTTGGCAAATGGGTCTCCTTTTTTAATAAATGCATTTGACCGGGTCGAATCGGTCAGCCTTTGCAGTTCCGGATGTTTGATGGTATAGGCAATAGAGTCAAGTTTCCATTGCCTGCCTGGTTTTACATCGAAAGTGATAATGGTCCTGAACTGATCCTTGCTATGCCTGATAATAGTATCCTTGTACGAAATGGAATCATGAAAATAGCCTAATGATACCAGGAGTGCCCGCATGAATAGTATAGACTTGTCGGCATTGGTGCTGTCGTACAGCGGCGGGTTCTTCAAAACGCTCCATAACAATTTATCCAGCCTGCGTGCCCGGAGGCTGTCATCCAGCTGACCTTTCAGTCCGCTGATCAGCGATTCTTTTTCATCGCTTGGAAAGTTGCCGATAAGATTGATATTTGTTTTGTAAACAAAAGGCTTGTTGGGCTGATACTTTTTCACAACGGTGCAGGAAACGACAGTCATTAATAACCATCCGGCAAAGATCGCTTTGAAAAGAACGGAAGAAAAAGATGACAGGCCGGGTAACATAATTAATTTGACAAAAGGATGCTGGGTAAACTGAAGGCCAAATATATTCAAAGTTTAGGCCAGAAAAAACAAAGAGATGAAGATGGACTTTTCGTTGCAGAAGGCCCGAAGGTCGTGGCTGAATTGATACAATCAGCTCCGGAAAATATCCGGGATATCTATGCTGTTAAAGATTGGGTAAAAGAGAACGACGGTGCCGGCAGAGTACCCGTTACCGAAGTAACAGAAGAGGAACTCGGAAAGATATCACAGTTAAAAACTCCTAACCAGGTACTGGCAGTTGTCCGGAAGTTTGATACAGGTGAACAGATACCGGTCAAAGGAAAGATTTCCCTGGTACTGGATACCCTCCAGGATCCCGGCAACCTCGGTACCATCATCCGTATTGCAGACTGGTTTGGCATAGAGCAGATCATTTGCAGTCCCGATTGTGCCGATGTGTATAATCCGAA
>JAEUVK010000125.1 GCA_016787135.1 Chitinophagaceae bacterium
GCAGCCAATGACCTTTTTATATAATATCGTTTCATATTCTTTTGTTAGGGGTTTTAAGATTATGGGTTTTGATGAGCCAGTGGTATGTTGATATTGGCATCCAGTTCAGCCTGCGGTATCTGGTACACCAGCCTGGGATCACCGGCCGGAATGATGAATGTAGCATCTACCCTGTGGTTGCTTCCCGTTCTGTCAATAGCGATCTTCCATCTTTTGAAATCATTCAGGTTAAACCCTTCACCCCACAACTCGATCCGCCGGTGCAATCTTACTTCATTGATAAGGGCCGTACCGCTATTGGCAGAAAGTACATAGTTCGGATCCCTTACACTCACAAGATTGAACAATACCTGGCGAGCCTGTGCATCCTGTCCCTGGTTAGCCAAAGCTTCTGCTTCTATCAGGTACATTTCCGCTACACGCATATATACGTAGTCGCCAACCCAGCCACCGGGATCACGGAACTTGATATTAGCATATGTGGGCAATGCAGGATAAGCTGTACTACCCGGCGCCTTGAACACTTGCCGTCTTACATCAGTAGCTGATATCTGGTCAAATAATTTTTTGGAAATGGATTTGTACACACCCAAAGCGCCGGCATACCCCGGGTTAGTATTATCCATATGCGAGAAGAATGAAGCAAAGATGGTAGTGGTATTGGAATTAAGATCACCGCCCCACATCCATTCTGCATTGCTGATATCGCTGAACCCGCTGGTATATTGAGCCGCAGACATCAATGAAAGGCCTTGTCGTGCCTGGTTAGCCTGTGTAGCTGCATCAGCCCAGCGTTCCATATTCAGGTAAGCTCTTGCCAGCATACCACGGGCCACCGCCTGGTTAACCTGTTCTTTTGAAGTTCTTGTCCAGCCAGCCAGTAAATTAATAGCTGTCTGAAGATCGTCCTCTACCTGTGCGTACACTTCTGTCATAGTGCCTCTTGGTTTGGAGTTCAGATCAGAAATGTCTGTATAGACCGGTATGCCGTAGGCATTTTCATTGCCTTTATACGTTTGCTGGAAAAGTTCAGCAAGGTTCAAAAAACACCAGCCTCTTACTGCATAACATTGACCCAGGATCGCTTTCAGGGTCGGATCGGTGGTTGTTTCATTGATAGACCCTATGATCAGGTTACAGTTGTAAACGATCTTGTAAAAGAAATTCCAGTTGGTGAAAACCCTTGCAAAGTTGGCGGCCCTGTCATCCGCCAAATAATCAAAGCCAAACCAATGGTGCACAACCTGCACCATGTCTTCTGCATTCAGATCAGTAGCCAGCTGAATGGACTTAAGACCAAAATCATCATGGCGGCCGGCAGCACGCTGCGCAGTATTGTAACTATACATGTATGCATAGATACCGGATACCTGTCCATTGAAAATAACAGGCCCTAGCTGCGGGGCAGCATCCAATGCCTCACGCAACTGGCTTTCCAGGATGATGCCATCAGGCTCCTGGTCAAGAAAACTTTTTTTGCACGAGGCCAATACCAGGATGGACATCGCAAAAATTATTATTCGGAGTTTCATTTGTTTATTTTTTTGTGATTGGTTCAGTTTTCTGCTGTTTAAAAAATTACAACCCTACATTCAGGCCAAATGATATCGTTCTGACAGAAGGATAACCATTGAATGTACCACCGGTGAAATTCTGTCTCACGTCAAGACCCTTCCTTCTTGTCTGAAGGAATACATTATCCGCAACTACATAAGCCCTGATATTGCCGATACCATACTTCTGTACGATCCTGGCCGGGAATGTATATCCCAGCGTGATATTTCTGAGCGTAAAGAAATCAGACTCGATCAGCCACCTGTCAGAGGTCTGGTTGGCATTGGTATAATTCTCTGACAAACGTGGAATGGTGGTATTGGTATTAGTAGTTGTCCACGACCTGAGCATATCTTTATGCCATGTCTGGATATCGTTGTTACCGCTATGCATCAACCCCTGGTAAGTGGCATCATACGTCCAACCACCGATACCGTACGCAGCAATGACGCTGAAATCAAAATCCTTATACCGGAGATTGGTGTTGATACCACCGGTAATATCAGGGATAGCAGACTTACCGGTATAGTAGCGTGTAGCGGTTGACCAATCACTTGTCAGCACCCTTTTACCTGTAGGCAAACCATTAGCGCCTAATTCATCTTTATAATAAAGCGCAAGACCATTGTTAGGATCAACCCCGCCATATACCCATGTAAAGTATTCATAGGGGTCTTTATCGATAGCTACACGGAAATTGGCGCCGGGCAAACCTACTCTTCCTGCCGGAAGATAACCTGTCGGCAAAAATTCGGCAGGCAGTTTTTTCACTTTTGTATTATAGTGGTTGCCGTTAAAGCCTATTGACCATTTCAGGTCTTTTGTTTGTACCAGGGTATAGTTCAGGTCAAACTCGAAACCTTTGATATTGATCGTACCTGAGTTGCGTGTTTCGAATTGCACACCTGTAGATACGGCCACCGGCACATTGAACAGCATATCGGAGATATTCCGGGAATAATACTCGAAAGAGAACTGAAGTTTTTTGAACACAGTACCTTCTAAACCGATATCGAGGTTCTCATTGCTTTCCCAGGTGATATTCTTGTTACCGCGATAGTCAAGCAGGATGTTGGGACTGCCTGTTGTATTTACGACATACTGGTTGACGTAAGGATAATAGTTAATACCGCCCGGGTTGGAAGTGCCGGCAGGATATAATAAACCTTCATTACCGGTGGTACCGTAGCCGGCTTTTAATTTCAGGTAATTGATAAATCCGGCTTTGCGGACAAACGATTCTTCGCTCAGTACATACCCTGCACCTGCAGACCAGAATGTGCCCCACCTGTTATCAGGATGAAAACGGGAGGAACCGTCCCTTCTTAAACTTCCGCTCAGTAAAAATTTATTTTTATAATCATACTGTACACGGCTCAGGTAGCTCTCAATGGCATGATTGGTCTCCCCTGTTTGCGATTCGGTCACCCTTGCCGCACTGGCATGTTCAGACATGCCGGGGATCATGAATACTTCTTTGGTAGCAAAAGCATTTTCATTGACCAGTTTGTATGACTCGTGGCCTGCAAGTAATTCGACATTATGTGACCCAAACGACCTTTTATAATTCACTAATTGATTACTCAGTTCTGTAACAGACTTGAAATTGGTAATTGTTCCGCGGCCTTGTACATTCACTTGTCCGCCACCGATACCAGCAACACCCCACAACAAGTTCTGCACCGCTGTTGTACGGCTTCCGAGATAGTCCAATGTATAATTAAGGGTGATGGAAAGATTTTCGACAGGCTTTATCTCAAGGAAAGTTCTTGCATTGATATTATCCGCTTTCCTTCCCCTGTCATCAAGATCCAAAGTTGCTCTTGGATTTTCTGTTGCGCTATACCGGCGGATGCCCATGGAAGAAGGATTGGCGCCTTTATCCCCGAAGTCATATATCTTATTCCCCTTTGCATCGAGCACAAAATTTCCCTGTGCATCCCTCACCCATACCGGGTATGCAGGAGAAATATTCCGGGTCCAGTTGAACATGTTCTGGTAAGAATTATTGTTCAGCGCCGCATCGAGTGTATTCTTTTGTTCTGAACGTGCATAATTGGTGGAAAGGCCAAACTTGAGCCATTTGGTCAGGCTGTTATCAATGTTCAGCCTAGCAGTAATTCTTTCAAACCCTGTTTTAATGGCAATACCTTCATCATTCAGGTAACCGGCAGAGATAAGATAGTTGGTCTTGTCGGATGAACCGCTTAATGTTCCTACATATTCCTGCCTTGCCCGCCTGTCCATCATGACATCTTCCCAGTCATCATAATACAATAAGGTCGCATTGGAATTCAGTTTGCCAGTTGCAGGATCGATCACATATTGTCCGGCAGGCACACTATATTGCTGGTACCTGTCCAGCCGCCCGTTCCCGGCGCCATACATATTCTGTGATGCAAACAATCCTGCAGCCTGTTCTGTCAAAGGATTGGTGACCCTGAACATGGCTTCATGCTTCAGGTTCTGCCAGTATAATTCAAGGAATGTCGCCGGGTCCTTTATTACATCATATTCGGGGTTAGAACGGTCATTGACCCCATACCTTGCACTTAATTCAAATTTCGGTTTCCCTTTTCCTCTTTTGGTAGTAACAATGATCACACCATTAGTAGCACGGCTGCCGTACAATGAAGTAGCCGTTGCCCCTTTTTGCACAGAAATGCTTTCGACATCCTGCGGATTGATAGCGTTGATGTCGCCATTATAAGGAACACCATCCACTACCCACAAAGGTGCAGTGGCCAAACTGAATGAACCGACACCACGCAATACCAGCGCCTGTCCCGAACCAGGCTGACCGGATGCTGACGCCACCTGTACACCAGGAATCAATCCATCAAAAGCCCGGGAAATGGTAGAGACCTGCTGTTTGCTGATCTCTGCTGCATTCATATTACTCACCGACCCGGTGAATGTTTTTCGTTTAGCAGTGCCATACGCTACTACCACGACCTCATCCATTTTTACATCCGAAAGCCTGAGTGATACATCATAATTACTTTTTGCCGATGAAAGCGCAATGGTGAATGGCTGGTAGTTGACCGAAGAGACAACAATGGAAACCACTGATGAGGGCAGGTCTGCGAGACGGAAAAACCCGTTATCATCAGTGGAAGTACCCCACGGGCCGCCGACAGCCTGAACAGAAGCTTTGGGAATGGGCTTCCCACTCTCATCCGTCACTTTGCCGGTGACGGTTCGTTGCGCCAAAAGGGCCAGCGCAGGCAACACGAATAACGTAAGCAGTAATAGTTTTTTCATACTTCTCATTTAATGATTGATTTTAAGATCACGAACAAGGCAACAATTTCTTAACGGATGCTCCGATGTTAGGGGGTTTTATTGCTAAAGCATGAAGAATGAATATTGAAGACGGAAAGAAGGCGCCTGAACGTTTTATCCGAAAGAGGAAAATATCCGGATCAGCCGGTTTTGACTGATGAAAAACGAATTTTGATCCGTAAAGCAGCGTTATTGCGATACAGAATATCTAATCCATGCAAACAACGCAATGCAACTCTCTCTAACCGGTTGGTTTCTCCGGCATTTTCTTTTACCACTTGTAATGGAAATTGTCCAAGAAAAATAATTTGTAATTGCTTAACACCAAGTGCCAATAGTTTTATACCTGGATACGTTTTATTCACGTTTCAGATATATAACACATGAGAAAAACTTTGTTGAAACCCGGCTTTGTAAACCCTAACCGCTGCTGTAATGATCAAGGATGCGCTCTTAAAGATTATTTTTATTCCCCTGCTGGGCATAGCTCTGCCCGTTATATCCGATATTATTTCTTATGACCGCTATTCGGTCCCTGAACTTATTGCCGCCAATATTTTTTTCATCCTTACCTCCTTCCTGATCTGGACAGGGTGTAACTGGATACACATCAGGCTGCGTCCTCTTTACGCCCCGGTCTCGAAAATATTCTCAAGGATAGCTACTGTTTGTTTTGTATCTGCTCTCTATGGCGCCTGCACCGGCGGATTATCTTCTTTTATATGGATCAAAGTGTCGAGAGAAGCATTTGAATGGGCAGGTATTTACAAGTTCATTGCCGTCTGTGTAGCTGCTGTTCTCATTTTCACACTTGTATATGAAATACTCTTCCTGAGCAAAGAAAGGGAGCTCGATAATAAAATTGTTGACCAACTGGACAGAGAGCGTTCACAAGCCGAGCTGCAGGCCCTGACCAATGAAATGGACCCTCATTTTCTTTTTAATTCATTGAATACACTGAATCACCTCATCCTGAACGATGCAAAACAGGCGCATTTGTTCAATAATAAACTGGCACAGGTATATAAATATTTCCTGATCAACAAAACAAGAGAGCTGATATCCCTGAAAGACGAAATGGAGTTCATTGACAACTACTTTTACCTGCTCCGGATACGGCATGACAGTAAATTACAATTGAGTGTTGATCTGAATGAGGAAGCGGTCAGGGCGATGATACCTCCCTGCGCCCTGCAGGTATTGATCGAAAACGCCATTAAGCATAACGAGTTCTCTGACCACAGCCCGTTGTTTATCCGGGTGTCGATGAACGGACATTATATCAGGGTCAGCAACAATGCAAAGCCAAAGCCTTATGTTGTTAATTCGACCGGCATAGGATTAAAGAACCTGAATGCCCGGTACAGGATCATTGCCGGGAAAAGTATAGATATCGAAAAGAGCCGCGACAGTTTCACCGTCAGAATACCATTACTTAAGCAACCCCTAAAACCTACGCCATGATCAACGCAATTATTATTGAAGATGAAAAACCCGCTCTCGAAAACCTGGTCAGTACACTATCTTCTATCGCCAGTGATATACAGGTTGTCGCCCGGCTAAGCAGCGTGAGAGAAAGTATAGAATTTCTTTCGCAGCAACCGGCCGCCGATCTTATTTTCAGCGATGTGCAACTGGGAGATGGTCTTTCTTTTGAAATCTTCAACCAGACAGGTATCCGCATACCCGTAATATTCATTACGGGATATGATGAGTTCATGCTGAACGCCTTTGAATACAATGGAATTGATTACTTATTGAAACCGGTAGAAAAAGACAGTCTTGGAAAAGCGCTGAATAAATACCGGATGCTGGAGAAACATTTCACCAATCATAATTCCATCACCAACCTGCTTCAATACATAGGCAACCATAAGAAAAAAAGAATGCTGGTAAAAAAAGGAATGGAAAACATTTCATTGCGGCTGGAGGACGTAGTCCTTTTTTATACAGAAAATAAAATAGTCTATGTGATTGACAGGTGGGGTAAAAAATACCTGGCAGATAAAAACCTTTCCGAACTGGAATCAGAACTGGACAATACCATTTTCTTTCGTGCCAACCGGCAGTACATCATCAATATAAATTTTGTCCGAGGCTTTAAATCGTATGAAAAAGTAAAGCTGATGGTTGACCTGACCGTTCCTGATCTGAATCATGCGATCATCGTCAGCCAGGAAACCGCCCCGCAGTTCAGGGAGTGGATGCATAATGCCTGAGATATTGTGACCGGCGGTTGGCAGCAGGTCGCCGGTCACTTTTATATCTTTTATATCGTCATCAGGCTGCAGCCCCGCAGGTCACTGTTATCCAAACGGCCGAGTACTTCAAAGCTGCCGTCATTATATAAGCGGCCTGCATCATCTGTGGCGATGAAACTACACGAATAAATATTAGCAAGATCAATGATATTGATAGCACCGGAGTATCTGCCGCCAGCAGGGTGTCTGACACTTAACGGGTCCTCTTCATCCCTCAGCAATATCTTCATCCACGGCGGGCAATGAAAAACACCCTCTCCCTTTGAATAGGCCTGTGATAACAGCTCCGTCATTCCGTACTCAGAATGAATGGCAGTCAGATGAAAAGCCTGTCTCAAAATATCGTGAACTTCCTGTCGTATCATTTCTTTCCTTCTGCCCTTCATACCACCGGTTTCCATAATAATAGTATGTTTTAAAGACAAGGAATACTTTTCAGCCAGGTCAAGAAGGGCAAAAGTCACTCCTATAAGAATAGTCTTTTGTCCTGCCGCTTCCAATGATGTCAGCACCTCAAATAGCTTATTATGCTCATGCATATAAAAACCGCTTTGAGGATGGCCGCTCCTGCCGATGAGTTCGTTCACCATAAACACCAATGAAGAATTCTTCCTGTCCAGGTAAGATGGCAAAAGGCCGATCACACACCAATCCTTTACAGGGCCGTAGAAAAGTTCAAATGTTCTTGTAAAACTTTCATGGTAAAGACCGGTATCTTTTACCATGTGACGGCTGTTGATACTGCCGGTAGTGCCGCTGCTTTCAAAAACAACCACGGGATCGTACTCCGTCGTTTGTACAGCATGTGACTTAAAAAAGCGGATAGGCAAGAATGGTATCCGGGTGATCGAATCCACCCGGGACACATTGACCCGCAGGGCATCCACATATTCCCTGTAAACGGGGTTATTACTGTACTGGAACCGGAATATTTCCAGGGCCAGCGGCTTAAACCTTTGTTCGTTAACAGTGAAAATTTTATGGTTCCATTGGCTTTTCATGTCCCCGGGGATGTCAGCAATAAAACTTATATTTGTTTAAATTCAATGGTGCGATATATGAAAACAATACTGGCAATTCTTGTCGCGGTCTCCGCTCTTCTTTTTGCGTGCAGCAAAGATAAGTTTGAGACCAAACCACTCCTTGAGATCAAAGGCTATAATTCAAAAGAAATACCACAGCACGGACAATTATCTGTTCGCATAAACTATTTTGACAAAGAAGGCGATCTCGGCGAAGGAGAGTTTTTTGCCGTCAGACAACGCCTGAATGCTTTACCCCTTGGCACCAGCGATGCGGACAGGCCCGATACATTACGTTACCCACTTCCCAAATATCCTGTAGAGCCCAAAGGTGAGATACTCATGCAGCTCAATTATGACGATTTCCTGAAAGAAAGTGTGAGCAAGAATGACACGATTGTATTCAGGATAGCTGTAAAAGATAAAGCCGGGAATAAAAGCGACACCATTACTACTGACAAGATAGTCATCCTGCTTCCATAATAATGCCGTTTGCTGGCAAACTTTTTAATTTTTTTGTTTACAGCAACCTGTTCATCGCCGGTTGCGCTGTGCTGATGGCTTATCAAACCTGCCTGTTACTTCACCTGGAGCCGGATAATTATTTACTGTTGTTCATTTTTTCTGCCACGATCTGCAGCTATAGCTTCCATTGGTACCTGAGCACGCCTTCTGTACTATCCTCTCCCCGCATAGAATGGCAGCACGGTCATCATGAAATGCATCTTGTTTTACTGATAGCGGGACTTGGCTGTTCGGTATTCTTTGCATTTTATTTACTTACACACTGGATATGGCTGGCATTTGCCTCGGCTATCACCTTTTTATATTCTGCTCCCAAGATCCCGCATCCGTATTTCAGGGCATTACGTAAAGTAGCATTGGGCAAAACAATTTTCCTCGCTATGGTATGGACATTTGTGACTACCGTGTTGCCGGTAATTGTCAATGGTGCAAAATGGCAGGGAGATACGACCCTTTTTGTGATCAGCCGGTTTTTCCTGATCTATTCCATTTGTATATTATTCGATTACCGTGACCGGGAAGATGACAAGCTGAATGGCATCCGCAGCCTGGTCACCCGGCTCAACGAAAAAGGGATACGTAACCTGTTTAATTTTTCAATAGCTGTATTCATCGTCTCCACCATTGGTATGTTATTCTATCATCATCCTTTATCCAGGATCATCGTTTTGCTCATTCCGGGTATCATCACCGCATCACTATTCAACTACGCCCGGAAAAACTTTTCAGATATGCTATACTACTTTGCGCTGGATGGCCTGATGGCATTATCGGCATTACTGATGCTGGTGACGCGGATTTAAGTAATTTTGAAGCTGACGAGAACAAAAATCAAATAACTATGGCAAAAACATCAAAAGGAAAAACATCCGTTATCACAGATCAGTCATTTAATTTCCTCAAGCATTATATCAATAACGCATCACCGGTTGGTTTTGAGACCTGGGGCCAGAAGCTATGGCTCGAATACCTGAAACCTTATATTGACACGCATTATGTTGACCCCTACGGAACAGCTGTCGGTGTGATCAACCCTGACAATAAATTCAAAGTGGTCATTGAAGCACACGCTGATGAGATCAGCTGGTTTGTCAATTACATCACTAACGACGGGCTTATTTATTTAAAAAGAAATGGCGGCGTGGATCATCAGACAGCTCCTGCTTCCCGTGTGTTCATTCATGGTAAAAAGGGGCCGGTGAAAGCAGTTTTTGGGTGGCCGGCCATACACACAAGACTCGCCGGTGAAAAAGAAAACCAACCCAAAACAGAGAATCTGTGGTTAGATTGCGGCGCCCGTAATAAAAAAGAAGTGGAAGCATTGGGCGTGCATGTCGGTGCCGTGGTCACCTACCAGGACGGGTTTGATGAACTGGCCAATGGCAACTATGTTGGCCGTGCATTTGATAACCGTATCGGCGGTTTTATGATCGCTGAAGTGGCCCGCTTAATAAAACAAAATAAAAAGAAACTGCCTTTTGGCTTATATGTTGTCAATGCGGTGCAGGAGGAGATTGGATTACGTGGCGCTGAGATGATTTCACGAAGGATAAAGCCCGATATCGCCATTATAACGGATGTAACACATGACACATCAACGCCAATGATCAATAAGAATATTGAAGGCGATGTACAAACCGGTAAAGGGCCTTCTTTATCTTATGCGCCTGCCGTGCATAATAAATTGCTGGCATTGGTAGAAAAAGTGGCTGCAGACAAAAAGATACCCGTTCAGTGGCGGGCATTAAGCCGCAGTACCGGTACGGATACCGACTCATTTGCCTATTCCAATGATGGCTGTCCTTCAGTTCTGATCTCTATTCCGCTTCGTTATATGCATACAACAGTGGAAATGCTGCATAAAGATGACATAGAAGGAACGATCAGGCTGATGTACGAAACTTTGCTAACTTTATCGCCGAAAACCAATCTGAGCTACATGTAACAGATGGATGAGCAACTGGTATAAACGATCACGAATGATGGTTGTTTGCTATTTATTATTATCATGATACACGATTTACTATATATCGACCCCGGAAGCGGCAGTTACCTCGTGCAGATAATTGCGGCAGCTGTAGTAGGCGTGGCCATGTTCTTTAAAAATATCAAACTGTATATCCGGTCATTGTTTACCCGGTCGCCTAAAAAAACCAAGGATAATCCACCGGCCTGATGCCTCCTGCAACCACTCATCATCCTTCATCCTACAGGGATCCGTCGGGATTCATTTTTGAAAAGAATGCTGTGCTGTACAGGCAGGTGAATCTTTCTTTCCAGAAGCATTTTGACCATTTTATTCAAAGCGGCTATTACGATTCGTTAGTAAACAGAGGGCTGCTTGTTCCACATGAGGTCATTCCTGAGAATCTTACCGGCAGCCATGAATACTATACCACAATAAAGCCTGAAAAGATCGGTTTCATCTCCTATCCTTATGAATGGAGTTTCGATATGCTGAAAGATGCAGCGCTTTTGACATTACAACTGGTGAAAGAAGCCCTGGCATATGGTATGATCCTGAAAGATGCTACCCCGTATAATGTACAATGGCATAAAGGGAAACTGGTCTTCATAGATACCTTGTCATTTGAAAAATATGAAGAGACACCCTGGATAGCCTATCGCCAGTTCTGTGAAAATTTCCTGGGGCCGCTGCTGATCATGCACTACAGCAAAAAACAAATGCCGGAATTAATGCTGGCCTGGCCGGATGGTATTCCTCTCAATATTGTTTCATCGCTTTTACCCAAACGTAGCCGGTTCTCATTATATACGTATCTCCACATTCACCTTCATGCAAAATATTCTGAGAAGAAAAAAAGACAAGGTGGTGCTGTAAAAAAATTTTCAAAACAGAAACTCCTGAACCTCGTAAGCAGCCTGGAATCCCTGGTCAGTCAATTAAAGACCCCTCTTCAAAAAAGTACATGGTCAGAGTATTATGAAGAGGCTTCTCAACGAAATGATTATCTCGATCAAAAGAAAAAGATCATTTCAACATGGACAGATGCAATGACCGATATCAAAACGTCAGCCGATCTCGGGGCCAATGAAGGAGAATTCTCCAGGGTCCTTTCGGCGAAGAACATCCCGGTCGTAGCAGCCGATTTTGACCCTTACTGTATCAATGCTCTTTATGAACGGGTAAAAAACAACAAGGAGCAAAATATTCAGCCCTTTATACTTGACCTGTCAAGCCCTTCACCTTCTATTGGCGTGAATAATGAGGAAAGGGATTCATTCATAGAAAGGGCCAACTTCGATCTTTTAATGGCATTGGCAGTTGTCCATCACCTGGCAATAGGGAAAAACATCCCGTTTGATATGATCGCCGGTATGTTCAGCCGGATAGGCCGCCATCTCATCATTGAATTTGTTCCGAAAGATGACGAAAAAGTGAAACTGATGCTGGGTCAGAAAAAAGACATTTACAGCCATTACGACGAAGCCCATTTCACCTCATCTTTTGAAAACTATTTTTCTATCATCGATAAAAAAAGTATTCCCGGGTCAAAGAGGATCTTATACCTGATGAAAAAAAATGAAGGATAACCTGGTCATATTCCTGAAAAGATATCCCTGCTTTGTTTTCCTGTTGCCGGTATTCTTTGTGCTGCATGGGTGTACAGAGAATTACGACTTCGTTCCTTTTAAAGATGCAGTCTTATTGACAGGTCTCTATATCCTTGTTTCATCAGCCATATTAGTACCTGCTTATTTTATTTACAGGAACTGGCATAAGGCAGCATGGCTGACCTTCGCATTAATGGCCTTTCATTTCTTTTTCGGCAGTATGCATGACGGGCTGCGAAAACTGTTCCCCCAGTCATTTCTTTCCACTTACTCTTTTGTCATCCCCGCCTCATTTTGCCTGTTCTTCATTTTTGCCTTTTTATTGAAAAAAAGAAAAAAAACTTTTGTACTGCTGCTTTATTATTTCAACATTGTTTTCCTCTTGCTCATTACGATCGATATGGTGTCGCTGCTCATTAAAATAACCGGCAAAACCCGCATCAGCACCCCGTCGTTACCCAAAGAGGCAACACCATGCACTGATTGCCCTACGCCTGATTTCTATTTTATCATTGCCGACGAATACGCAGGAAATACAGAACTGAAAGACATTTTCCTGTTTGACAATACAGCTTTTTTAACCCTGTTACAACAACAGGGCTTTCATGTCATTGAGCATAGTAAAAGCAATTACAATTATACACCCTACTCCATTGCATCCACACTGAATATGGATTACCTGGACCTCACCAGAACGGAGAAACAGCCCCTGCTTGCCTATACTTATGAAACTATACAGAATAATCAATTGCTTCATTTTCTTGAACAACATAAATACAGGTTTTATAATTACACACACTTTGATTTTCCCGGCCAGCCAGCTCAAACAGCAGAAACTTTTCTTCCATCCAAAACAAAGCTCATCACAAGCCAGACCTTTCTCAGCCGGATGGAAAAAGAGATCAGTTATCACCTGATCACAACGTTAAAATGGGAAAAAGAGATCCGAAAAAGCGTTTATTTCACCAAAAAGAATAATGAACTTCTCTATCAGCTAACCATTAAGGCGCCAGCCCTAAAAACAAAAGAGCCAAAGTTTGTGGTCACCCACCTGATGATGCCGCATTATCCCTATTATTTTGACAAAAACGGTAACGAATTTCCATTTGAAAAACTAACAGAGGGCAACCAGAACAACTATAACAATTATATAGAATACCTGCAATACAGCAATAAAAGATTGCTTGAATTGATAGCGCAGATATTAAAAAACTCTTCTTCCCCGCCGGTCATCATATTGATGGGGGATCATGGGTTCAGGCATTTCAAAGGACCGGTTGATACAAAGTATTATTTCTACAATCTTTCCACGGTTTACCTGCCCGGTCAAAACTATTCTTCATTCTCTGATAGCCTGACGAACGTAAACCTCATCAGAACGGTACTCAATAGTACATTCCGGCAGCAATTGCCATACCTGAAAGACACTGCTTTTATTATGGACAATCCGTAATATCTTTAGCCCGCCTGAACATGTTCGATCCCATGACCATATTAGTACTTGCCCCGCATACTGACGACGGGGAACTGGGCTGTGGCGGCAGCATAGCCAAATTTGCAGCTGAAGGAAGGAAAATTCATTATGCTGCTTTTTCACTTTGTTCCAGATCCCTGCCGCAGGGATTACCGGCCGATACGCTGGCGAATGAATGTAAAAAAGCAACAGCTATTTTAGGCATCTCCGGAGTCAATATCACGCTGTTCGATTTTGAAGTAAGGGAGTTCCCAAAACTCAGACAGGAAATACTGGAAGAAATGGTTAAGCTCAGTAAAAAGATCAGCCCCGACCTGGTATTCATTCCTTCTTCAACCGACATACACCAGGATCATGGCGTGATACATACGGAAGCGCTGAGAGCATTTAAAAACAGTACACAACTTGGCTATGAGCTCCCCTGGAATCATAATCAGTTCAATTCTACTTATTTCATCAGCCTGTCAGAAAGTGATATTGCCAAAAAAATAAAAGCATTAAAAGCCTATCAATCGCAGGCACATCGTAACTACATGCAGCAAGATTTCACCCGGTCACTGGCGAAAGTAAGAGGCGTGCAATCAAACACGGAATATGCAGAAGCATTTGAAGTATATAAGATGATTAGCTGATATTCACCAGTTGATCTTCTTTCCGAAATTTCCCAGGCCGAAATACTTATTGAGCACCATATTCAGGCCAAACTGGTTATACGCTGTATTGTTCTGGTAGTTGACACGGGCATAGCGAACATGCAATTTGTCCAGTATCAATGCGGCCCCTAATGAAAATCCATTCAGCCCGTTCCCTCCGTTCCCAATAGTAAGTTCTTTTCTCCGCAAATGATTATACCCGGCTGTGACCTCTACTTTGTCCCCCAGGTATATTGTGGTAGCAAAAACAAAATGCCGGAACAGTTTGTCAAATGAAAAACCTTTATTGTTCCCATTCTCCCATCCATTTTCATTGTTGAACAATGTATCGTTATAACTGATATTGAAGCTATGCAGATGATGTGCGGTAAAGGAAAAACTGAACGGTGCCTTATCTAAGCGTTTTGTAATGCCTGCCTGCAGGTCAAAAGGGAGGTCTCCGGGGTCAGTTCCATCATATTTCTTCAACTGGGTTCCCATATTCTTTGCTACCAGGGACGCAGAAAAAAGTTTAGCAGAATCATAATACTGGACTCCCACATCTAGAGCTATCCCATTCGACCTGTATTGGCCATAATCAGAACTGATAAATTTTAGTGCGGCTCCGTAATTCCATTTTTCCAGGTAACTGCGGGAAGCGGACATTTGCATTACCCAATCAGTTGGCCTGAACTTCCCTATTATATTTCCTGCAGCGTCCGTCTCTGCAATGCTTCCATAATTGAAATAATTCAGCCCCCAGAGAAAATTTGTGTTCAGCTTTTGATGATGGTATGCTACCGATAAATGATAAGAAGTAATACCGGCATATAAACTATTGAACACGGCATTCATCTGTGAATGCATGGCCGGTTTCAGCAAAGCAGGGTTATTAAACGCAAGACCGGCATCATTGGATGGTTGTGAGACATTGACGCCCCCAAGCGAAGACAATTGCGGGGTATTGGGGACCTTCAGAAAATTAAATACTGTATTACCTCCGAGTGTCTGGGCACAGGCTGTTCCGTTTAGCAGCATCAGCAGTATGACATTCCGTAATTGCAATATGCAACGAAGATAAGAAGCGAAAATCTTATCCCACCAGCGCCAGTTCAAGCACCTGGTTCATTGTTTTTACAAAATGGAACTTTATTCCTTTAATGAACTCTGATTCTATCTCCTGTACATCCTTTTCGTTTTGCCAGCAAAGAATGATCTCTTTCAACCCGGCCCTTTTCGCCGCCAGTACTTTTTCCTTGATACCTCCCACCGGTAATACCTGGCCCCGAAGAGTGATCTCGCCGGTCATGGCAAGAAAAGGCTTTACTTTTTTCCCGGTCAAAGCCGAAGCGATAGCCGTCATCATCGTTATCCCGGCGCTTGGACCATCTTTAGGAACGGCCCCTTCGGGAACATGTATATGAATGTTCTTTTTTTCGAATAGTTTATGATCAAGAGAATATTTGTTGGCATTGGATTGCAGGTAGGTCAGTGCAGTAGTAGCACTTTCCTTCATGACATTACCAAGGTTACCTGTCAACTTCAATTCCCCTTTGCCATCACTCAGGCTGGTTTCAATAAAAAGAATATCTCCTCCTACATAGGTCCAGGCAAGACCTACCGCCACACCGGGCATATTGGCCGTCTTATAGATCTCATTACTATATCGCGGCTTACCCAGTATCTTTTCAATATCCGCGGCCGTAACTGCTGATTTCAACTTCCCTTTCAGCGCCAGTTGCTTTGCCTGGTAACGCATCACGGAGGCCAGCTGGCGATCTAGTTCCCTGACACCGCTTTCTCTTGTATAATCCTGGATCATTTTCTCCAATACCCTGTCACTTATTCTAAAATTGCTGCTTTTTAATCCATGCATTTCTTTTTGCTTGGGAACAAGGTGCCGTTTGGCGATCTCGATCTTTTCTTCCACTGCATAACCGCTCAGCTCTATTACTTCCAGCCGGTCACGTAATGCGGGCTGTACATTCTGGATATTATTGGCAGTAGCAATGAACAGCACCTTACTCAGATCATACTCTGTTTCGAGGTAGTTGTCGTAAAAAGTATGATTCTGTTCGGGGTCGAGTACTTCCAGCAAAGCACTGCTAGGGTCGCCGCGAAAATCGCTGCCGATCTTATCGATCTCATCCAGTATCATTACCGGGTTGGAAGATTTTACTTTCCGCAATGATTGCAGTATTCTTCCGGGCATGGCGCCGATATACGTTTTCCTATGCCCTCTTATTTCACTTTCATCATGTAATCCTCCGAAACTCTGGCGTATATATTTTCTGCCGATCGCATTGGCAATACTTCTTCCTAATGATGTTTTACCAATACCCGGAGGGCCCACAAAGCAAAGTATCGGGCTTTTCATATCGCCTTTCAATTTCAATACGGCCAGGTATTCCAATATCCTTTCTTTAATCTTCTGCATGCCGTAATGATCAGCATCCAGTGTTTTCTTTGCCTTCTTCAGGTCATAATGATCTTCCGTATACTCTTCCCAGGGAAGATCAAGCATCAGGTCAAGATGATTATACACGACTGAATAATCAGGCGTACTTGGATGCATTCTTTCCAGCTTCTCGATCCCTTTTTTGAATAATTCCTTTGCAGCTGCCGGCCATTTTTTTGTTTCGGCCTTTTTTTGCATTTCTTTTACTTCCTGCACATTAGAGTCGCCACCCAGTTCTTCTTTAATGCTCTTGAGCTGTTGCTGCAGAAAATATTCCCGCTGCTGTTTATCTATTTCTGTACGGGTCTTGGTCGTTACCTTATTTTTCAATTCCGCAAACTGCAATTCCTTTTGCAGCAATTGCATCAGAAGATCGGCCCGTTCCCGGATATTATTCAACTCCAGCAGGCGTTGCTTTTCTTTAATATCTGTATTCAGGTTGCTCGAAACGAAATGTATAAGAAAAGAAGGGTTCTCTATGTTCTTTAAAATAATAGACGCCTCTGTAGGGATATTGGGAGAAAGCTGGATGATCTCTGTTGCGAGGTCCTTAATATTCGCCACATAAGCCTCAAAGTCTGCATCTTTGGGCGATTCTTCATCATCCAGGCGATGGATCTTTGCCCTGAAATAAGGATCATCCTCAATAATTGTATCGATCGCAAACCTGCTTTTACCCTGGATAATGATCGTTGTACCTCCATCAGGCATTTTGATCTGCTTGACTATCCTGGCGACGGTGCCAATATGCTCGAGGTCCTTTATAGCTGGGTCTTCCACATTGCTGTCTTTCTGGGCAACAACACCGATCAGCTTGTCGCCTTTATAAGAATCGTTAACGGCTTTTATGCTTTTGTCCCTTCCCACCGTTATGGGAAGTACGACTCCCGGGAACAAAACCGTATTTCGTAAAGGCAATAAGGCAATTTCGGCTGGTATCTCGATCCCGTTGGTATCATCCTGTTCGCTTTCATTCAGGGGAATAATAGGGAGAAAGTCCATGTCATCTTCAGGACGCAATAGCAATTTTTCTATACTCATACTTCAATCTTCGGTGGACAATATGTCATCCCGCCAAAGGCGGAACGGCAAAAATACAAAGGAATATATAGTTGCCAATATTCATGCCCCGGACGGGAAATATGCCATATCTGCTGATTCAGCAGGTGGAAAAGAAAACTCCCGTCCCGCCTAAGGCGGGACGGGAGGATGTTTATTCATCAGGCTATAGATTTCTGCTTCAAAGGGCAAGACCGAGTGACAATTGGAATCCCTGGCTTTTCCATTTGTCTTTATTATTTATGTCGTTGATATTATTCAGCCCAACCACATAACGGCCGGTAATGCGGATAGCGCTTACCTTAAGCTGGGCGCCGCCTACCATAGCAAAATCACCGTTCTTGAATGCTTCCCCGCCATTTTGTAAAAGATTCTTATCCTGGTTCATCAGCACACTGAATTGAGGGCCTGCCTGCAGTGTAAGGAAATTACCCAGCAGCTTATAATTAAGCAAAATGGGAATAGAAAGATAATTCAGCTTAACGCTGCTCTGATCAGAATTAAAAACATTCTGGTAAACACTTTTGTAATTACTGTCGAGTGTAGTGGAATACTGATTGAATAATACTTCGGGTTGTAACCCGAACTTACCACCAAGGCCGATCTCAGCAAAGCCGCCAAGATGATACCCGTACTTGAATTGGTCTTTAAACGAAACACCATCTATCTTGACGATATTAGCGCCGCCTTTGAACCCGATATGAAACTGGGCAAACAGAGCCTGTGATACGAGAAGAGCAGTAACGAGCGGAAAGAACAGTTTTGTTTTCATGCTTTAAATTTTTAGTACCGGAAAAATTTCAATGATAATGCCAGTGACCATTACAGGCTGTTAATTTCTATTAACGCCATATTTACTTTATGAATTATAAAACAAAAAAGCGGGAGCTATATTGCCGTGTCAATGTGAAGGTTTTCTAAAATTGAATAAGTGATGCAGCGCCTGCTGCAATGATGTGCTGTTATCAGAGCTGGATACCCGCATTCACCGAGAACAATACATTGAAGTTATCATTCTCCGCGGGGAAATAATAATCAAACATGAATTGTGGCTGCAGGTAGAACTTACCAACGGAATATTCACTGCGCAGGTAAAGCGTCATAGATAATGGCTGGAATTTTCTCTCATTGTCCAGGTTCAGGTTACCGGAATTATACAATAGGTTGAGACGGTTGACGCCGTACGTGCCGGTGGTCTGGTTAAAACCGAAGTTCTGCGAACCGGCTGAAAAAGCAAGCTGCGGAGTAAGACGGATAAAATCCTTTTTGGAAAAAATATTCAGCCAGTAAAAATTATGACGCAGCGAAGCAGTCAGCGAAAAATCAGTCACGGATTCTTCGGTAGTGGTAATGACGAGTACCCGGCGCTTTAGTCTTTCCAGGAATCTCAACCGTTCTTTGTAGGCTGTTCTGCTACCCCAACCGAAACCGGCAGTGATACCTGGTTGCAGCCACGACTTTCTCCAGATAAAATACCCATTCAATTCATTTTGCAAAGGGGAAACATAAAAAGACAATGAATCTTTGGTAAAATGCCGGGTATATGAAAAGCCCAATGCCATGTTTCGGTTCTTGAGGTAGTCATACGATGGGCTGAGAGATACCTGGTATAGATTCAGCCGCTGGCTGTCATTGACAATATTCCCTGCAACAGTAATACCCAGACCGCTTTTTGAATAATACCCGACAGAAGGCGTATAGACATTCTTTTCCGTCACCTCTATACGCAGCGGGTTTCTTTTAATAAAATTAAAATAGCCTTGCGAAACGGAAAGGTTCGCCAGGAAATAACTCCTCGGCGCCAATAGAGAATCAAGGAACAGATCGAACTCATCCATCAATTCATCATAATTGATACTTGTATCCATCAGCAGGTCATCATTCGTAAGCGGCGGAAGACTATCCTGGCGGGTATCCTGTGCAACACTTGTAGCAACCCCAAAAAGAAAACAGGCAAATAGTAAATAGTTTTTGATCATGTTGGTGCTGGTCAGGTTTATGCAGGGGTCATATAGCCTTTATGAGACCTCTATGTACAGAATAAGTTTAAAACGATAAAACGGGTGATTAATTACATTATCCCAGTTCAAAAACAGTGATCTCAGGTAATATCCCTACCCTGCCCGGGTACCCGATAAAACCATACCCCCGGTTGACATATAATTTCTGACTGCCTTCTTCATGTAACCCGGCCCATTGTTTATACACGTACTGAACAGGGCTCCATTTGAAACCGGGTATCTCTACCCCGAACTGCATACCGTGAGTATGTCCGGCCAGCATCAGGTCAATATCCGAATAATATTTCCTGACCTCCGCATCCCAGTGAGAGGGATCGTGGCTCATCAATATCTTAAAGGGGTATTGAGCAGCACCTTCGTGTGCCTTCTTCAGATCACCGTATTTGGGAAATCTTGCTTTGGCACTCCAGTTCTCCACCCCTATCAGTGCAATCTTATCTTCTCCTTTCTCAAAAACGATATGCTCATTCATCAGCAAGCGCCATCCAAGCTCTTTATGAATGCCTTTTAGCTTTTCAAGATTAGCATTCTTTTCTTCCGCGGTTTCCCAGTTCACATAATCGCCGTAATCATGATTACCGAGAGTGGAATAAACTCCCAGCGGTGCATCCAGTTTATTGAACACATCCATATAATCGGCCATTTCATCGGCGGTATTATTCACCAGGTCGCCGGTAAAAAGAATGAGATCAGGCTTTTCCTTCATGATCATTTCTATACCATGCAGCACTGCTTTCTTGTCGGTGAAGCTGCCGCTATGGATATCGGAAAGCTGAACGATCTTCAATCCTTTGAAAGAGGGTGGCAGGTTATCAAAAGCCAACGGTATCCTTTTAAGCTGGTACCGGTATTTATTGCTGAAACCCCAGACCAGTGACCCGAACAGGCCACCACCAGCGACCATACCCACCCAGCTGAAGAATACCGACCGGGATATTTTCTCCCCGGCCTGCAGTTCTTCTCCTTCAGTATTGGAAAAGAAAAATTTTCCGGCGATCCATTGTACAACACGGCGTATATCATCCATCAGGAAAAAAATGGAGGCGATGACCTTGGCAAAAAATATCCCTGCAATGACCGCAAAAACCGTGGTCCGGACGATCTTTGACTGATGCTGAAAATGCAGGTAAGGCAAAACCAGCAGCACAAGTATGGCTAATACAGATATTGTCCAATAGACTGCGTAGATGATCGTCTTTGTTTTCGGGCTGGCCGAATGAGCTATTACTTTCACTGCCTGGAAAACATAAATATCCAGCAATACCATCATGCCGACCAATACCCACCAGAACGGAGAATTACGCATAGTATAAAACTCCAAAATTAAAGCCCTGTCACTTACAAATAGTATTTTGGCGAAGGCTTATTTTTGCCGGAATGCCTGTAAAATGGGCAAAACTTAATTTTGTGGTTTTAAAGACAGTTGACAATTTTACCAGTCACATTAATTCAAACAAAAAGATGGGAAGAATAATCGGCGTAGCGAATCAAAAAGGAGGCGTGGGAAAAACAACTACCGCCATCAACCTGGCGGCCTGTTTTGCGGTGCTGGAATTCAAAACGCTGCTGGTGGATGGCGATCCGCAGGCCAATAGTACTACCGGGGTTGGTTTTGACCTCCATAATATCACCCAGAGCCTGTATGATTGTATGGTGAATGAAGCCAAAGCAAAAGATGTAATACTGAAAACAGACATCCCCAATCTGGATCTCCTGCCCTCCCATATCGATCTCGTAGGAGCTGAGATCGAAATGATCAATTATCCTAACCGGGAAATGGTACTGAAGAATATACTCGAACCTGTCCGCGATGATTATGATTTCATCATCATTGACTGCTCCCCTTCTCTTGGATTGATCACTGTCAATGCTTTGACGGCTGCCGACTCGGTGGTAGTGCCGGTACAATGTGAATTCTTCGCACTGGAAGGCCTGGGCAAATTATTAAATACAATAAAGATCGTTCAGAGCCGCCTGAATACTGAACTGAAAATAGAAGGCATCCTGATGACCATGTACGATGGCCGTCTGCGGCTTTGTAACCAGGTGGTCAGTGAAGTACGCCGTCATTTCGAAGACATGGTATTCAGCACCATTGTGCACCGGAATGCAAGACTGGCTGAGGCCCCAAGCGTAGGCAAACCCGTCATTCTCTATGATGCCAATAGCAAAGGCTCGATGAATTACCTCAATCTTGCCAAAGAGATACTGCAGAAAAACGATATGACGAAGATCAAACAGGAAGAACGGATACTGGAGTTGTGAGTTAAGAGTTAGTAACCTGAAGCCAACTTCCGGGATATCCGTACTTTTCGAACTTCTATCCAAAAACTATAAGAAGGCTTACTTTTGCAAATTAAGGAAGCGGGGAGATAAGAAGCTGACCAAAACCTTGTCTGCTTTGCCTGACACAAAGCTTCATCTCCGAACTAACGACTAATAACTCAGTACTGAATGACCAACCCCAAACAAAATAAAGAAGCTCTTGGCAAGGGAATACGTTCCTTATTGCAAAGTATAGATACAGATTTGAAGACAAGCAGCGGCCATCTAAAGACAACCGTTGTTGAAAATGCTACCGGTGTCAACCGGATCCCCGTTGATGATATTGAACCAAATCCCAAACAACCCCGCCGTGATTTTGATGAACAGGCATTGAAAGAACTGGCTGAATCTGTCAAACTGCATGATATCATTCAGCCCGTCACCGTTTCCAAACTTCCTTCAGGCAAATACCGGCTTATTGCAGGCGAACGCAGATGGAGAGCTTCGAAGATAGCAGGGCTTAAAGATATCCCGGCCTATGTACGACAGGCCAACGACGCCCAGCTACTGGAGCTGGCACTGCTGGAAAACCTGCAGCGTGAAGACCTGAATGCCATGGAAATTTCCCTTAGCTATAAACGCATGATGGAAGAATTGGACTATACCCAGGAACAGGTAGCTGAGAGAATGGGAAAAGACAGGAGTACGGTTGCCAATTTTATCCGCTTATTAAAACTACCTCCCGATATCCAGTTGGCTGTTCGCAATGGCGATCTGAGTATGGGGCATGCCCGTGCATTGATCAATGTGGACACTATAGACAAGCAATTATATATTTTCAAAGAGATCAAAGAAAAAGGTTTATCTGTAAGACAAACAGAAGCGCTGGTCCGCAACCTTTACAAACAAAGCGGCGTTGTTAAAAAACCTGCAAAAAGTCACTTATCCCCTCTCTACCAGAAAATAGAGGATAACTTAGCTTCCCATTTCAGTACCCGGGTAAAAATAAAGAACAGCAGTAACGGCAGCGGGCAGATCGTGATCGAGTATTATTCACAGGAAGAACTGAATAAGATACTTGGGCAGATCATTAAAGTGGATTGACAATTCAGATCCGTGCCGCTTATAAATATGACAATCATCAAAACACATTTTCCCGGATCATTCCTGCTATTGTCCGTTATTTTTTTAACGGCTCTGACCCCTGTATTTGCCCAGGAAAAAGAAACCATTCTTGCCATCGACAGCAATACGACCACTACTATTGATTCATCAGTCAAAGGAAAGAAAAAGGTCAGGGTGTACAATCCCGGCAAGGCTGCCCTTCGCTCAGCTATCTTACCGGGCCTGGGACAGATATATAATAAAAAATACTGGAAGCTGCCGATAGTATATGGCGCCCTGGGTACATCAGCCGGTGTTTTTGTTTTCAACCTCACCAGTTACCGGGATACCCGGTTTGCCTATAAGGCAAAATACAAGGTCTCTCAGCCCGGGGCCACCGCCGCTGATACCGCAGCATTGTTAAAGATCAAATCTCCCCTGGAACGTTATTCACTCGAAACCTTACGCTATTACCGGGACCAATACCGGCGTGACTTGGATTATTCTGTTCTTTTCTTCGTTGTGCTATGGGGATTGAATGTAGTAGATGCTGCCGTAGACGCACACCTGAAATCGTTTGACGTAAGCCCCGACCTGAGTTTTAAACTAAAACCCGGTCGCAGCGAAATAGCCAATACCAACGGTCTTAGCCTGGTACTCACCATTGGCAAGAATATCAATCCCCGGCCGCTGAAGAACACATTTGCCGACTGATCTATTCTAATTTCACTCCTTCGGGGTTTTTATCGCATACGAATTATGATGCGTCTAATATCAGCTCTCCGGGCTTTAATTATCTATACATGAAACAGACTGTTTAATCTGTCGGGTTTGTGATATCCGGCAATCCCGAAGGGGTGATATTACCCTTAATATATACACCCGTGACGGTATATCCTGTAGCATTGAGAATACTTACATTTGCCGAAACAATACACAGCAATGAAGATCGCATTGGTAGGTTATGGGAAAATGGGGAAAGCCATTGAAGCAATCGCCCTGCAAAAAGGACATGAGATCGTTTTAAAGATAGACATCAATAATGCCGGTGATTTTACCAAAGGCAATCTGTCCAAAGCCGATGTAGCTATCGAATTCACTTCTCCCCATAGTGCTTATGATAATGTAAAGCAAATGATGAAATGGGGCACTTCGGTGGTGTGCGGTTCTACCGGGTGGACCGAAAAGCTGGAGGAGATAAATAAGTTATGCAAGGAACATAACAGTGCTTTTCTTTATGCCAGCAACTTCAGTATCGGCGTCAATATCTTTTTTGAACTGAATAAAAAACTCGCCTCGCTGATGGCGCCGCATCCCGAATATGCTGTTACGATGGAAGAGATCCATCATACGCAAAAGAAAGATGCCCCCAGCGGAACAGCCATTACACTTGCCGAACAGATCATGCAACAATTCCCTTCAAAAAAAAGATGGGTGAATAATGAAAGTACGAATACCGGTGAGCTGCCCATCATCAGCAAAAGGATAGACCCTGCTCCCGGCACGCACAGTATCAAATATGCTTCTGCTATTGATGATATCGAGATCATCCATACAGCGCACAGCCGTACCGGTTTTGCATCAGGCGCTGTACTGGCCGCAGCGTTTTTAAAAGATAAAAAAGGCATTTTCTCCATGAAAGATGTATTAGGATTTTAAAAGCAGCCATGAAGAAGATCAGCATTGTCATAACCACATTTCTTTTTTTTCAGCTTGTTCTTTTGGCGCAGCCCAAAGCAGACAGTTTGAAAAAACTGGTACTGCATGAAGGCAGGCCTTCGGTTAAAGCTGATCTTTATCTTCAGCTTTGCGAGATATACAGGGGTTCAGATCCCGATTCCTGCCTGGCCTATGCACAAAAGGCAACCCGTTTGCTGGAAGAAACCAAAGACACTGACCGCATACCAAAGGCCGAACTGTATATCGGCATCTATTATTACATAATGGGCAAACCGGATACGGCCCTTTCATTGATAAAAAAGAACATCCCATTACTGCAAAATAAACCGGAACAGCAACCATTACTTGGCCAGTATTATTCTTCGGCAGGGTTGTGCTATATGAAGATGGATGAAAAGAAAACTGCTCTTGACCATTTTTACCTGGCGCTGGCAACAGCTGAGCAATGCAATGACCATATGACCCAGCTCAAAGCCTACGTGAATATCGGATGGGCGATGATGGAGCTGAACCAGTTTGAACAGGCCATTACCAACTTTCGCAAAGGGATAGCCCTGGTAGAAGAAAAAAAGTTACCGGAAAATTATTACGGCGTTATTTACAACAACCTTGCTTCGAGCTATGGCTCGTTGAACCAAACCGATTCTGCCTATAAGTATGCGCAGATCGCCATTGCAAAATCAAAAGCGCAGAACGATATTGTTTCTCATGCCAACGGGTTATTCATCCTTGGCACTTCACAGGAAAAAATGGGCAGGCTGCAGGATGCGCTCCAAAGTTTTTTAGAAGCACAGCCCTTAAGGGAAAAGGTCGGCGACCCTTTTTTCATTGTATCAGACCAGGCAGAACTGTCCAGCCTGTATTCAAAACTTGGCAAAACAGATGAAGGCATTGCTACGGGGCTGCAGGCGCTGGAAACAGCAAAGGCCAACAACATTACGGCCAAGCTCCCGATGATCTATACAGCGCTGGCCGCTAACTATGAAGCAGCAAAAGATTTTGAGAAAGCCGCAGCCACCTATCGCCAGATCAATGAGCTAAAAGATAGCATGTATGCCGACGCCAACCCCAAAGCGCTGGCCGAGATGCGTACCAGGTATGAAACAGAAAAACAGGAATGGATCATCCAGCAGCAGCAGAACAAGATCGCCCGGCAGAATTTTATCTTTCTTGGTATCGCCGGGCTGGCGCTGATGCTGGGCCTGCTCGCCTATTCTTATTACAAACGTTTCAAACTAAAAAAAGAAAAGCAACTGCAAACCGAGATCATGCGGCAGCAGGAACTGGCGACAAGGGCCGTAATAGAGGCCGAAGAAGAAGAACGTCAGCGCATAGCCCGCGACCTGCACGACAGTATCGGGCAGATGATGAGTGCCGCCAAGATGAACCTTTCTGCCTTTGAATCGGAAACCCGTTTTGAAAATGATGACCAGCGCCGGTCTTTTGAAAAGATCATACGGCTGGTGGATGACAGTTGTAAAGAGGTACGCCATGTATCACACAACATGATGCCCAATGCGCTGCTCAAGAACAGTCTTGCTGCTGCCATCCGCGACTTCATTGACAAGATGGACAAAAAAGCTTTGCAGGTACATCTTTATACCGAAGGTCTCGACGAACGGCTCGACTCCAATACCGAAACGGTCTTTTACCGGGTGATACAGGAATGTGTGAACAACGTGATCAAACATGCGGCCGCCACCAACCTCGACATATCCATCGTCCGCGACAAGGACGGCATCAGCGCTACTATTGAAGACAACGGAAAAGGTTTTGATACCAGCGATAAAGAAAAGTTTGAAGGCATTGGCTTAAAGAACATCCTCACCCGGGTAGAATTCCTGAAAGGAACAGCAGAGTTCGACTCCGCCCCCGGCCGAGGCACGGCCGTCAGCATCCATGTGCCATTGGCCGCTGCTCTTTAACAAATCCGAAACGATAATTATTCACACCCCTGCATCATTTCTTTCGTCATTGACCGGTTATCATTTTGAAGTACCGGAATTTTAGTACTTTCAACCCGCCCCACACCATGAAGAAAGATAAGATCACTATCGGCATTGTTGACGATCACCAGATCGTGATTGACGGACTGATGTCATTGCTCAAAGGACACGAGCATTTCCATTTTGGTTTTGCCACCACCCACCCTGAAGAAGTGGTCCATAAGATCGGGGAAAAGCCTGTTGACATATTACTGACCGATGTGATGATGCCGCAACTGCCCGGCAACCTGCTGGCCAGACAGGTAAAAGAAAAATATCCCGCTGTAAAGATCATGGCCCTCTCCATGAGCGGGCAGGGCGACCTGGTGAATGAAATGATCAACGATGCGGATAT
>JAEUVK010000152.1 GCA_016787135.1 Chitinophagaceae bacterium
GGTGTTACTACTCCCAATAATATTCTTGCTGATATCAATCCTTCCGATATCGAGAGTTTTGAAATATTGAAAGATGCTGCTGCCAGCGCCATTTATGGTTCCCGTGCTTCTGCAGGTGTATTGATCATTACTACTAAAAAAGGACGACAGGGAAAAGCCAAAGTGAATTATGACGGGTGGGTAGGCTTTACCAAAGCCATGAACCTGCTGGATGTATTAAATGCAGAAGAGTATGTGACATTGAAAAATGAGGGTCTAACCAATGCAGGTACGCCGCCCAACGGGACTACCCGGGGTTTTTATTTACAAACAGGCCCTGATGGCAAACCGGTTGATACTGACTGGTACGATTATATCTACCAGACGGGTTTTTCTCACAGTCATTCGCTGAATATATCCGGGGCTAATGAAAAGACCAGTTACTATTTCTCTTTTGGATATACCGACCAGGAAGGCATGCTGAAGAAAAACACCTTCAAAAGAATGGGTGGCCGCATGAACCTGGACCATAAAGTGAGCGACAGGATAACCGTCGGAGGAAATTTTACGTACAGTAATTCGATCAATGCAGCGCCTAATTCCGGCTCATTATCCGGACAGGCTTTTAATACCTCTGGTCTTGGACGTTTACCATTGGTGCTGGCTCCTAATGTAGCGCCTTTTAATCCGGACGGATCCTATAACATCAATATCGCCGGCAATACCATAGGGCAGGGCGCTAATATTACAGCCTTGAATTTTACCAACCCGGTCATGATACTCGACCTGAATAAATTCTCTTCAGAAAGTGACCGCATACTGGCCAATGTATATGCAGATGTCAAATTGCTGCAGGGATTGAATTTCCGTACAGTGTTTGGTATTGATTACCTCAATACGATCAATAAGGAATTCAAGAACCCGATACATGGGGATGGTACTACCAACCTCGGTGATGCGGCGAATATGCAGCAGCGTTTTAAAAGACAGAACTGGCAAAACCTGCTGACATTTGACCGGAAGATCGGTGAATCACATAATGTGAATTTTCTGCTGGGTAATGAACAGCAATTCACTTTCAATGAGGGATGGGGTGCACAGCGCAGGCAGGTAGGCGATTCCTATTTTGACGAATACCAGGGGGGCTATGTACTGATCGTTCCTTCTTTCGTGTCGTTCCCTAATTCGAACTTTCTCGGAGAAAGCTACCTGGTATCGTTCTTTGGCCGGTTGAATTATGATTATAAAAAGAAATACTTTTTATCACTCAATGCACGTCGTGATGGCTATTCAGCATTTGCACCCGGCAAGAAATACGGAAACTTTGGCGGCGCTTCCGCAGGGTGGGCTGTATCACAGGAAGACTTTTTCAAGAACTCCGGGCTTGCCAACGTATTCAGCAATTTCAAGCTCCGTGGCAGCTATGGCCAGGTAGGCAATATCAATGGTATTGCTGACTATGCTTCTTATTTCCTTTTCACCAGTGCTTTGTACGGATCGCAGGCGGCGTTATTTTATTCGCAGGCAGGTAATACTGACCTGACATGGGAGACCAGCAAGAAGACAGATATCGGTTTTGAAGCCGGTTTCCTGAACAATCGTATCACTGTGGATTTTGCATATTACAAGAATGATATTGACGGGTTGATCTTGAATGACCCCCAGAGCCCGTCAAAAGGCGTGGCGTTCACGAATGTATTTCCTACAAGTGCAGCAACACTCGCAGGAGGTACAGTGCCGGTGAATATCGGCCGTATGGTGAATAAAGGAATTGAAATATCTGTCAATGCAAAAGTTGTCAGTAAGAAGGACTTCTCCTGGAGCAGCAACTTCAATATCGGTACATTAAAGAATGTGGTAAAGGAACTGGCAACGGGCAATGCAGATATTTTTATTGCCACCTCTGGTCTAGAACGGCCCAGTATCGTCAGGGTAGGTGAATCTATTGGAAGTTTTTATGCCGTAAGAACCAACGGAGTAAACCCGGCAAACGGAAGAAGGATATTTGTTTATCGAAATGGCCAGCAGGTACAGTTCGATCTTTCGTCGCCTGTTGCTACACGCTGGACATACCTGGATGGTACCACAGCTCCCCGTGCTCCTGATCAGGCATCTGATGGGGTATTGATCGGGCCGGCATTGCCGAAGTGGACCGGCGGATGGGAAAACAGTGTTCGTTATAAGAATTTTGACTTTAGCATGCTTCTTTATTTCTCAGGCGGCAATTATGTATATAACGGAACAAAGGCCGGTCTGAGGGATAACCGTAACTGGAATAATTCCGTTGAAACACTGGATCGCTGGCAAAAACCCGGTGACGTCACTAATATACCGAGGCTGGTATTTGGTGATAACCTTTCCAACGGTTCAGGAATTGTTATTTCTGAGAATGTAGAGAAAGGAGATTTCGTGAAAGCAAGAAATATCTCGATCGGATATTCAGTGCCATTGAGTGTTACGCAAAAGGCGAAGATCAGCAGCTTCAGGGTATATGCAGCTGTGCAGAACGCATTTGTGATAACAAAATATTCCGGCTTCGATCCTGAGGTGTCTTCTAATGGTAATAATAACTCCACACCAAGTGTTGACAGGAACTCTGTTCCGCAATCAAGGACCATTACATTCGGGGTGAATGTTGGATTCTAATAATAGCAGGCAAGAACAATTAAAAATGTACAAAATGAAAAGTAAAATAATCATAGGGGTATTGGCAGCGGGAATATTTTTTTCCTGCAATAAAAGTAAGCTGGATCCCAATCCGCAGTCTGATCTGCCTGACAGGGAGGCTTTTTCCACTGCTGCAAGGGCCGCACAACAGGTGAATGGCATGTATGTATTACTGAAATCATCCTTCTTTTTTGGCAGCCGTTTTATCGTATATGGTGATGTACGCGGTGAAGATTTTCTCAATAGGACAACGAATGGCGTTACTGGCTTGCAAACATGGAACTTCAGCGCAACGCCTGCCACTAATGAAGTGCAATACGTATGGAGAGATGCCTACGCCTGCATCAATCAGTGCAATATTGTATTGGCAAGAGTAGATGAGGCGCCGGTCACTGACGCATTGAAGAACCAGTATAAGGGAGAAGCAAGGACATTGCGGGCATTGAGTTACTGGGGATTGCTCACCCTCTATGCAAAACCATTTGCAGACGGCAATGGGGCTAATCCCGGTGTACCTCTCCGGTTAACGGCAGAATACAGTACGGGTAATAACTCCATGACAAGGTCAACAGTAGCCCAGGTATATGCCCAGATACTCGCTGACCTGAACTTTGCAGAAACCAACCTGCCGCTTAATAACGGAAGCGCAGAATTAAATACCACGCATGTGCACCGGAATACGGCCATTGCATTAAAGACAAGAATGCTGCTGGCTATGCAACGATGGGCAGATGTGATAACGGAAGCAGACAAGTTAGTGCCTGCCGCAGCTCCTTTCCAGGCTTCAACAGGGGTTGCCCATCGTCTCGAAGCAAATGTGTCTTCGGTATTCGCATCGCCTTATACAACACTGGAGTCAATTTTCTCCATGCCTTTTACTACGCTGGATCTTCCGGGCACGCAAAACGGGCTGGCGAACTATTATATGCCAGGTCCTGTCGGAGCTTTGGATTATACGTTGAACACCACTGCTGCGGGCATTGTATCTAACGCCAGTTGGAAAGCAACCGATGCGAGAAAAGCATTTGTGGGCACATCAGGCACATCTACTGTATGGAGAAAGTTTCCCTCCAACCCTCATACCGATTATGCACCGGTGATCAGGTATGCTGAAGTGTTATTGAACCTTACCGAAGCAAGGGTAAGACAAACCAATTCAGTTGATACAAGAGCCATTGATCTGCTGAACGCAGTTCATCGCCGTTCGGATAACACTACTACGTATGTGGCCGGTGATTTTGCAGATGCACCAGCATTACTGGCGCAAATAGCCATTGAAAGAAGAATTGAATTCCTGGGGGAAGGCTTACGCAATTTTGATATCATGCGGACACTTCAACCTTTCCCGGCAAAAGGAACAGCTCCCGTAGTTCCTTCCGGCGCCAGTGTATATATCTGGCCTATTCCGCAATCAGAACTTTTCAGTAACCCGGCTGCTGCGCAGAATCCCGGTTATTAATGGTATAGTACTATTTTTTAACGGGCTGCTTCCCTGAGGCAGCCCTTTTCATTGTTCAGTTGCTTTCGCCAGGCCAATTTTTCACGCTTCAGCAGTTACTTTTCATGCTTGGGTTATTCATTGGTATAATAGCGAAGCATACTCCGAATATTTGCTGTCTGCTGTTAATCAGGTATTAAAACTACAGGTCTGTTTCCAGCCATTATTATTTATTAACTCATGGTTTGCGGGATGGCAAGGCTTTTCCGCCGATTGAAAAAACCAAAATTTATGTACATGAAAAGATCATTACTTTTTTCTCTTCTTGTCACATTGATATCTTTTGTTGCTTTTGCGCAGCAGGATGTGTCAGGGGTGGTGACAGATGCAAGAGATAACTCTCCGTTATCCGGGGTGAGTGTATTTGTAAAAGGTACCCGTACCGGGACCACTACTGGCCAGGATGGCCGTTTTCGTATATCGGTTCCTGCTAACGGAGTACTTGTTTTTTCTTTTACGGGATTTACTGAAAAGGAAGTGGCGGTCAGCGGCTCTTCTATGAGCGTAGCACTGGCTGTGGCCCAAACCGCATTGCAGGAAGTAGTAGTGACAGGCTATACCACGCAGAATAAAAAACAATATACAGGCTCTGTTGCAAAAGTGTCCGGCTCGGAAGTAAACCTCCAGCCGATTGCCTCGCTTGAGCAATTATTACAGGGTAAATCTCCCGGTGTGCTCATACAGTCGCAAAGCGGGCAGCCTGGCTCTGCAGCGGCTGTTACTATTCGCGGTAAAGGTTCTGTGCTTGGGGGTACGCAGCCTTTATATATTGTAGATGGCATTCAGGTAACCGGCGCAGATTTTCAAAGTATCAACCCGGCAGATATAGAGACCTATAATATTCTCAAGGATGCTGTAGCTACTTCACAGTATGGTTCCCGGGGCGCCAATGGTGTTATTGTTGTCACCACCAAAAGAGGAAAGAATGCCAAAACAGTTCTTAATTACGATTATCAGTATGGAGTGCAGCAATTTCCCGAAAGCAAACTCGTATTGATGAATTCAAAGGAGAAACTGGATTATGAGATCTATTACAACCGGCCCGAAGGATTGAATCCTTTTGGGTGGTCACAGGCGGATTATGATAGTTTGTCAAAGATCAATGCAGACTGGGAGGGCGCCATGTTCCGTCATGCAAAGACCAACCAGCATATACTTAGCGCTACAGGGGGTAATGATAAAACAAGGTTCTTTATATCGGGTTCTATCTTTACACAGGATGGCCTGGTACGCACTACCAACCTGAAGAGATATACCGGAAGGGTCAATCTTGATCATACCGCAGGTAATTTCAAGGTGGGCATTTCAACCACGGTCGGGTATTCAAAATTTTCAGGCACAGATGAAAACGATAATGTGATCTCTACTCCTTTGAATGCTTACCGCTGGACAATGCCATATATTACTCCGTATCTTCCTGACGGTAGTTATAATCTTGGCGACCCGGGCGATAATCCTAATCCGCTTCCTGACCTTTTCCTGAACACTAATCTCAATAAACAACTGAAAGCGATAGGCGCTATAAGCCTTGAGTATAAAATACCTTACGTAAAAGGATTAAGTGCAAGGACACAATGGGGTATTGATTTTACTGATAACCAGAACGAGAATTATACGGATCTCAATACACAGGCCAATAATGTGGTGCCGGGACGTTCAGGTTCATTCAATGCTAATTCGCTTCGCCGGATACGTTCAACAGGTACAACCTCTCTTAATTATGAGAAGAAGGCCGGTGATCACACATTTGGCATCGGTGTCTTTAACGAGGTTATTAAAAGAAGCACTGTGACCAACGGTTATACAGGATTTGGCCTCGTAGGCCCGATCAAGAATGCAGCGGGCATCACACCCGGTACTCCTACCAATAATTTCATACCCCGTGTTGGGGGCGGTGCTACCGAAGAAGGGATCTTATCATGGTTTGCTATCGCCAATTATGATTACCGGAATAAATACTTCGTAAACCTGACCGGCCGCCGTGATGGTAGTTCAAGACTGGCAGAAGGAAAGAAATATGTGAACTATGGTGGCGTTGGTTTTGGATGGGCTATCACCAGTGAGGGCTTTATGGCTGGTCAAAAGATATTCGATAACCTGAAGCTGAAAGTAAGCTATGGTTCCGCAGGTAATGCAGAGATCGGCGATTCGTATGAGGCATTGGAACAATTCGGGCCCACCTCTTATAATGGTATCGGCGGACTTATACTTACGAATCTTAAGAAAGATCAGCTGACCTGGGAAACAAGAAGCACAGCGAATGCAGGTATTGAATTTGCCATACTGAAGAACAGGTTATCGGGCGGCGTGGAAGTATATAACAGTATCACCGACGGGCTTTACCTGAATAGATTACTTTCCTCAACTAATGGTACAGGCAGCATCGTCACCAACCTCGGTAAAATGAGGAACCGTGGTATTGAGGTATCACTTTCATTTGACCTCGTTAAAGGGAAGGATCTTAATATAAATATCAATGGTAACTGGAGTACTAATAAAAGTGTGATGCTGGAACTGGATGGCAATGATGAGATCGTCAATGGCATCAGCATTAACAGGATAGGGGAAAGGGCAAACAGCGTTTACCTGGTGAAGTATGCCGGCGTTGATCCTGACAATGGAGATGCCCTGTATTATAAAGCTGATGGTAAAACCACCACCAATATATATGATCCGGCAGATGCAGTGATTGCCGGTTCTTTTGACCCCAAAGGTTTCGGCGGGTTTGGCGCTACCGTTTCTTACAAAGGACTTGAAGTATCTACTTTATTCAATTACCAGTACGGTTTTGATATATATAATAATGCACGGGCTGATGTAGAGAATCCGCAATACTGGTTCTCCGAACTGAGCAGGGATGTGCTGAGAGAATGGCAGCATCCCGGAGATATTACTGATATTCCTTCCCCATTCAGCGATTTTCAATACGCAACAACAAGATTTCTCGAAAAAGGAGATTTTCTGCGGTTCCGGAATATTATGATCGGTTATTCATTGCCAAAGAGCATTATTGGCAAATGGAAGATCAGCAGTCTGAAAGTGTTTGCGCAGGGGCAAAACCTTTACACCTGGCATAATTTCAAAGGATATGATCCGGAAGTATCTACCGGAGCTCTTACAGGAGCGCATTATCCTGCTTTGAAGGCGATCACATTCGGAGCCAGCATCGGTTTATAATTTATAAAAAGAAGAAACATGAAAAGTACAGTAAAATATATCATAGCATTGTTTGTAGCAGGATTTCTGTTCAGTTCCTGCAAAAAAGTGGTGGATGTGGACCCTTCGCATACGATCGATGGAGATGGTTTTTTTAATACCGTGGATGAATATGATTTTGCATTGACAGGCGCTTACCAGCGTTTAAAAAGGAACGGCTTGTATGGAGGGGTAAATGGCGGAAGTATGTTTTTGTCAGCGGCCGATATAGCGGCAGATAATTTTTATAACGGGCCTAATAATCTGGGAAACCTGAATACAGCCTTTCGCTGGAATTATACAGCCGATAATGCATCGGTGCAGGGGGCATGGGACGATGCCTATCTCGTCATCCAGCAGGCTAATCTTTCGATGAGAGGTATTGACAGGTTTGCAACTACTGACGCTTTAAAAGTAAACCGTATTGAAGGACAGGCTAGGGTGATACGGGCATTGATGCATTTCGAATTGCTGCGCTGGTGGGCTACTGATTATGATCGCAACTCAACCGCATTAGGAGTTCCTTATGTAGATAAGTTTGATATTGAACAAATGCCTGCAAGGCCAACGGTTAAACAAACATATGATAAACTGGAAACTGATCTGAAAGCTGCCCGCACCATGCTGAGCAATACCGACAGGTCTATTCAGTCCACTACTTCTACGGCAGGCACCGCACGGGCTTATGTGGATCGCATGGTGTGTGATGCATTGCTGGCAAGAATGTACTTATACGCTAACGAATTGGATAGCGCTATCAAGTATTCCACAATAGTTATCAATGCACGACCTCTTGCTTCAGCATCTGTATTCCCGTTAATATGGGAAGACGCTTCCACTGCCGAAGTGATATGGTCCATCAAATACCAGTCGGGTGAACCGGCATTGGCCAGAGAGGTCTATCAAACTTCAGGCGATCAGTTATCATGGGCGCCGGTTGATGCTTTGCTTGGCTTGTATGATGCAGGCGATATACGCGGAGATATTTATTGGGTGAGCCGTAACAGCAGGATCGTATTAGGTAAATATTTTGCCAAATCCACTGCCTCAGGTAACCCTGACGGAGTAGTTGACTTTAAAATATTCCGCACAGGAGAGATGTACCTGATCAGGTCGGAGGCATATGCACGTAAAACAGGAATGGGAACACAGGCACTCGCAGATCTTAATGCATTACGTACAGCACGCAATGCCGCCACCGGCAATGAAACCGGCGCAGCATTATTGACAGCCATACAAACAGAGCGGCGAAAGGAACTGCTGATGGAAGGGCATCGTTTCTTTGATATCAAGCGTACTACACGTACTATCAACCGCACACAGGATTGCAGTACTTTCTGTACGCTGCTGCCTGCTAACAGGGCATGGGCCTTTCCTGTTCCGCAGACAGAAATGCTGGCCAATCCAAATATGGTACAAAACCCGGGGTATTAATCTTAAAAGGAAGTAATATGAGATCAGTTACAAGTAAACTGTTTTTCCTGCTGTTCGCAGCAGCTTTTCTTTCATCCTGTAAAAAGAATGTGGTGTTTGGCGACGTTGCTATCAATACATTCAGGCCGATTGTCGAATTCTCCGAGGTCAGTGGTTTTAAAAGTGTGGCAATGGACTATACCAGTAACCAGGTGACGGTGGACATCACTGATATCCGGTATATGATCAGGTCAGAGGTCAGTAAAGAGTCAGCAGTAAAGATCGTTATCAGCACTAATGTGGTCAATGATTATAATACGGCAAATGGTACAAACTATACCCCCGTGGGGGTACCGCTTTTTTCGCTGGAGAATGACCAGTTCACACTGTCTCCTTCGGAAAGAAGCCAGCCCGTAAGGATACGCATCAAACCGTCTGATGTGGCGATTGGTGAGAATGCGATAGGTATATCCATCTTTGAGGTCACAAACGGGGAGATCAGCCAGATTGCCGGAAAATTAGTGATCGCTCTTTCTGTCAAGAACCAGTATGATGGAGTGTACAGTCTTGACGGGGCTTTTTATCATCCGACATCTTCACCGGGATACGATCCCTTTACCATTGAGGTGGAAATGCATACCACAGGACCCAACAGTGTGAAAATGTATGTGCCTGATTTTGGCGGATATTATCACCCCGGTCTCTTTGGAGGCGTTTTAAATGCATTTGGTTCGCAGGAGCCTGAATACACGGTTAATTCTGTAACAAATGCTGTGACCGTTCAAAATGCTTTTCCCGGGGCGGTAACTTTTTATACCATGGCGCCCGGATTTAATTCCCGGTATGATCCGGCAACGAAAACTATCTATGCGAAATTCGGGTATAACTATTCGCCCGGGCCCACGTTTAATCCGGCTACTAACCGTGAGTGGACCGATGTGCTGACGTATATAGGACCACGATAAGTAAAGATTCACAAATAAAGTTTCATGGCTGGGGAGGCATAATTATATGCCTCTCTTTTTATGGAATATAATAATACGGGTTAAGGATATAAAATTCATGTTTTGGTAAAAAGCAAAACTTGTTAAGGAAGCAGGCTGATAATTTTACAGTGAAAAAAATAGTCCTGCGTGAGCAGGACCTGAACAATAGTTTTCTCATGTGAACGGTCAACGAAGACCAAGCAGGTGGTTGTCTAGCCAACCTGCTTTTTTTCTTGGGGTAAATGTAAGAGATCCGATGACTAAAATATTCTTTAGCAGCTTGACTGGTATCAAGAAACGGAAATAATAAGGCCATCTCATTTGAGATGGCCTTTGTGCACAGGACTGCCGCCAGTTCGAACTTTTTGGTGAGAAGTTTAATTGAGATTCAGGCCTTTAGCGTGTAGAAGCAAGGTTCGATTTGATTCAGTAGACTACGGCCTGCATGAGACTTACAGAATAAGCGATTAGATTTTGACATAGTTACACCGGTTCGAATCCGCTCGGGACCTCTGATAATCGATGCATGAAAGTGCAAAAACCTGCTAAATGTTCAATAGCAGGTTTTTGTATTTTTTGGAATCTGCAGGAACATGCAAAAATGCGAAATGAAGTGGTGTAGTTTCGGAGACATTTTTTTAAACACCCGTTCATTTTTATTCTGCAGGACTCTGCACGTCTTTGCGCTTTGAATTAGTACACCAGTCTGTGAATTTTATAACCTTTTAAAATTTACAGCTATGACCAAGCTTCTCAACATCCGTTTCACATTCGCATGCCGTACTTCGCATGTAAACAAAGAGGGTAAATGTCCTCTTATTCTCCGGGTAATTTTTGGTGGCCAAAGAAGAGAGATTTTTACTGGGCTCTATTGCCTAAGTATAAATTGGAATACTACCGAACAAACTGTTGAAAGGGGAGAGTCCAGCGCAAAAACGCTGAACCAAAATCTAAGCCTTATCCTAAGAAAGGCAATTGATGCGTTTGATGAGTTGAAGTTCTCTGGTATTCAGTTTACAATTGATGAGCTAGTGGATAAAATTCGGGGGAAAGAAGAAAGGCCGACTCTACTTATAGAATTTTTGGAGGAAGGAAACCAACGAATGAAAAAAAGAGTTGGAACTGAAATACTAAAAGTAACATACAATAAATATAAACGCAGCCTACAGTATATGAAGGACTTCTTGCAGTCCGAGTACAAAGTAAAAAACCTTAGCCTAAAAAAGTTAAATGGAGAATTTATAGAAAAGTATTTCCATTACCTCCGTACCGACAAAGAAATTGCCCATAATACTGCCTGTAAGTACCTGGTTTGCATCAAGACCATTCTTTTACCTGCGATCAGGTCAGGTGCTATCTCTGATCCATATTATGGACTTCGGATTAGCTCCAAACCTGTTTTCAAGGAGTTTTTATCTCAGGAAGAGCTTAATAGAATCTCAGAACTGAAATTACAAGATCCTGACCTGGACCGGAATCTGGAAAATTGTCTAACCAGATTATTACTGACTTCCAAATATTTGTCCATCCATAAAATTTGTATATATGAATCGTGAAAGCAGGAAGAAATGTAAGAAGAGGCGCCATAAAAATCATAAGTTCACCAATGTTATAAACCTACGCTGACCGGTTCCTTTACCGGTGTACTGGACTCCCCCTTTATCGTTTTACCGCTTTTGGTTTTAAAGCGCAAAAACAAAATGATCTTAGCCATCTCTTCATCCGCTATCCTGGTATCGCCTATCCTGCCTTCATGTTCAGGATACAGTATTATTTCATAGTCCATCAATTGTGGAATCGAAAAATCGGGAATAACCGGTTTACGGCCATCTTTCAGATTGTGGCACTCCGCACATGTAAACCGTCAGCAGAATCTGGACTGAAAGTTAGCTAACTTTAGAGACAGTTTCCATTGTTAACCTTTAAATTAAACGTTATGGAAACCAATCACAAACAGTCTACAGAAAACTTCGTTAAAGAGGTACGCCGCAGGACCCGTCGTTTATTTACTTCAGAACAAAAGATCCTCATTGTCATGGAAGCCATGCGGGGAGAACTATCCACCTCTGCTATCTGCCGCAAGTATGGCATCACCAATGCCTTGTTTTACAAATGGAACAAAGAGTTTATGGAAGCTGGTAAGAAACGCTTAGCCGGTGATACCACCAGAGAAGCCACCTCCGATGAAGTAGCTGAACTTCGTAAGGAAAACCAGCGATTAAAAGAGACACTTGCCGACCTGGTGCTTCGGTACGACATTGTAAAAAAAAGCTTGAACATGCTGGAGTAAATGAAATCTACCGTAAGCACATGAGATTAACTCCATCGGAAAAAGCAGAAATCATCAGCCTGGCAGAACGTTCTGATCTGAGTGTAAACAGGACCTTGCAGCAGTTAGGCATCAACAAAAGCACTTTCTACAACTGGTATCACCTGTATCAGCAAAACGGGATAGAGGGACTGTATCCGTTACGCAGCAGTAGCCGGCAGCGTTGGAACAGCATACCACAGGAGCAAAAGAATCTGGTGGTGGAAGTGGCCCTGGAATATCCTGAACTCTCGCCCAGGGAACTCTCCTGCAAACTTTGCGATGCCCAGCAGTTGTTTATCTCGGAAAGCAGTGTATACAGGATACTGAAAGCAAAGGGGCTGATTACAACGCCGGATCATATCCTGATGTCAGCCTCCAATGAGTTCAGTCAGCAAACACTTTTTGTGCATGAGATGTGGCAGACAGATTTTACTTATTTCAAAATCCTGGGGTGGGGCTGGTATTACCTCAGCACCATCCTGGATGATTACAGCCGCTTTATTGTTCACTGGGAATTATGTAAGAGCATGAAAGCAGAAGATGTGCAGCGAAGCATTGACCAGGCAATTGTCAAAGCAGGCTTACATAAAAAACCTAAACCAAAGTTGCTCAGCGATAATGGCGCCTGTTATATCGCCTCAGAACTGAAGGAATATCTGGACAGCAAAAAAATCAAAGCCGTCCATGGCAGACCGCATCATCCGCAGACACAAGGCAAGATTGAACGCTACCACCGCTCGATGAAAAACGTTGTGAAACTGGACAACTACTACTGTCCTGATGAGCTCAAAGAGGCTGTCCATCAGTTTGTAGAGTATTACAACCACCAGCGGTATCATGAATCACTGGATAATGTGACACCAGCAGATGTTTATTACGGCAGAAAGGAAGAAATTATAAAGAGAAGGGAGCTTATCAAGCAAAAAACTATGCGGCTTCGAAGGCAGGAGTATTTGCAACAAAAAATGGTCGCCGTGGTTTAATCCATACCCTATAAAACTAAAAACAAAAAAACTTAACTTGTAATCACAAAACTGTCTCTAGCAAAAAGTTCAGTTTGTTTGACGACATACATTTAATGAACAAATAGTAATGCTTGTTCCTTGGTGGATTAGGGATGGAGGGTAATACAGACGGCGTATTCTAAAATATATGAAGCCAAATATTTTAATAACAATTGAAAAGCATACCTATTGAATTATTACAAGTCAAATATCCTGGCAAAATGGTTCTCCAGGTGATTTCTCATACCATTCCGGAATTTTTCCGGGTCGCCGTTTTCCAGAATTTCTACCAGTTCTTTATGCGATACGAACATTTTCAAAAGAGGTTGTTTTTTCAGCAACCCGCTGTTATGTACATAATCAAAAACAGGCAACAGCATTTTTTGAAATTTCTTTAGTGTTTCATTCCCTGTAACTTCATACAGCTTACCATGAAATGCTATTTCATGTTCAATATTAAACAGATGATATTGTGTAGCCGGTGGTTCGTCATCTACTATTTGATGCAGTTGCCGTATATCTTCTTTGGTAATGCGGTGAAACAATAAATCAGCCATTCCAATTTCAAGTACCAGACGTATCTCAAAAATCCCTTTTAGCGTCTCCTGGTCAAGAATGTGGGGGTTCATGCTTTTGCCCATCATTCCAAACAAATCCGGGCTGGTAATTACTGACCCTTTTTTCTTTTTTGACTCGATCAACCCCATCAGCCGAAGCCTTGTCAGGGCTTCCCTGATTACTGTTCGACTTACACCCAGCGTTTCTGCCAATTCTATCTCTTTAGGAATAACATCACCTACTGATAGCTTACGTTCCTTCAGTAACTCAACGAGGCTGTCTTCCACTTTATCAACCAACGAGCTTGTATCAATAGATTTCATTCCATTTTTAAGCAAGGCAAGATTCATTAAAATATGTATTACTTAATAAAATTTATCTAATTTACACAAAAAGCAAAATTAAACAAAAAATTTATATAAAATAATGACTATCAATGTTAATAATTAAAGTTTAATTTTTTTTGGAGAATTCAGAGAAAACATTTTATTTTTGTTATGTCATACATAATACTTAACGAAACAAAACTGCTTGTTATGAAATTAAAATGTTTAAGGCTCTGTCTCCTTGCAGTCTTATCGTTTGTGGCATCTGTCGCATTTGCCCAATCAAAAAAAGTTAGTGGTAAAATCCTCAATGATGAGGCTAAACCAATTCCAGGGGTATCTGTAACAATTAAGGGTAAACAAACCGGCACACAAACCAATGTTGATGGTGAGTACAGTATTGATGCTGCCGAAGGTGATGTTCTGGTGTTCTCCGCAACGGGTTTTACTACCCTTGAGGTAAAAGTGGGTACTAATCAAACTATTGATTTATCACTCGAAACGAAAGTGAGTGAACTGGATGCCGTTGTTGTTACCGGTTATGGTACTCAAAAGAGAAAGGAGGTAACCGGTGCTGTGTCTACCGTTAGCCCAAAAACCTTTGAGCACAGCCCCAGTACCAATGTCGCTACAGTCCTTCAGGGTAATGCACCTGGTCTAAGGGTTCAGCAGCGTACTGGTCAGCCAGGAACCACACCTTCAATTTCATTTAGAGGAGGTACAGAATTCGGTGGTGGTGGTACACCGCTGTTTATTGTAGATGGCGTTATTGTTCCATCCCTGTATGGTTTGGATATTAACGATGTGGCAAGCATTGACCTGCTAAAGGATGCAGCCAGCACAGCCATATACGGTGCTAGGGCGGCCAATGGCGTTGTTTTAGTAACTACTAAAAAAGGTAAAAAAGGAAAAACGCAAGTAACCTATTCTTACAGCCACACCACAAACTATATTCGTAAAAATCCTTCTGAATATTTGAGTGCATCAGATTATATACGAATGAACAGGCTGGGTATCCAGGCTCGTTTTAGAGGTGATTCGTT
>JAEUVK010000155.1 GCA_016787135.1 Chitinophagaceae bacterium
ACATTGATGCTTTCCGCTTCAGCTTCGTAGGTCAGGCCGATACGGTGACGCAGCACATCATAACAGATGCTCCTGACATCTTCAGGGATAACAAAACCTCTTTTATTCAGGAATGCCTGTGATTTGGAGGCCAGCGCCAGGTTGATACTTCCCCTTGGTGATGCTCCATAGGAGATCAATGGTTTCAGTTTTTCCAGGTTATATTTTTCCGGATTCCGGGTAGCAAAAACAATATCCAATATATACTGTTCGATCTTTTCATCCATATATACCTGTTTCACCAGTTCTCTTGCATTCGCTACTTCCTGCACGGATACTACCTGTCTTACGGGCCCGAAAGTGGCTCCCTGTACATTCTGCCGGATGATCATCTGCTCTTCATGCATCTTTGGATAGCCAACTATCACTTTCATGATAAAACGGTCCACCTGCGCTTCTGGCAGCGGATAGGTTCCCTCCTGCTCCAGGGGGTTTTGTGTGGCCAATACCAGAAACGGCTCTTCCAGTTTATAAGTTGTATCACCAATGGTCACCTGTCGTTCCTGCATCGCTTCCAGCAAAGCCGACTGCACCTTGGCCGGAGCCCTGTTGATCTCATCGGCAAGAATGAAATTGGCGAATATCGGTCCTTTGCGGACGACAAATTCATTCCGTTGCTGATTATAGATCATGGTACCGATCACGTCGGCAGGCAACAGGTCAGGAGTGAACTGGATACGGCTGAACTTAGCATGAATGGCCTGTGAAAGCGATTTGATGGTAAGTGTCTTGGCCAGTCCCGGCACACCTTCCAGTAAAACGTGGCCATTACTGAGGAGGCCGATCAGCAGGCGATCCAGCATATGACTTTGCCCTACTATTACATGACCTACTTCTTCCCTGAGTTTATCTACAAACTGGCCGGCATGGCTGATGCGTTCATTTAGCTGGCGGATATCTTCTGCGGTTTTTAGCATGGGATTTCTTTATAGTATGGAAAACGGATGGTTAATAAGGTTCCAAAGTTGATAAATATTCTGCAGTTAAAGAGTACATACATTGCTGAGTTATATTCTTCAGCCCGGCCTCCCTCTCCTTTGGAGAGGGACTGAGGGTGAGGCCGCAAAATACGAACTATGGCTTAGCAAATTATTTGCCGATAATCCCTGTGGCAAAAAATACTATCTAAAACGGAGTACTTCTACCCTATATTTCATGGTAAAGTTTGATTATTTTGAAACCCTGAATCCATGTTTATGCGAAAAAAAACCATCACCTTATCATTTTGGGTATTTACCATTTTGCTGATCAGCAGTGGCTGCGGAAAAGATAAAGACTCCACTCCAACCAAAACAAAGACGGAACTGCTTTGCTCTGGCACATGGAAGTTTGACAAAGCTACAGCAAGCGGTGTTGGCGATATTTCAGGACAACCCGCATTAGCCTGTTATGTTGACAACACTATGACTTTTTCCTCCAATCTGACAGGAACTATCAGTGAAGGGGCCAATGTCTGTACCACACCAGCGCCAGCAAATTTTACCTGGAGTTTTCTGAGCAGCGAAACAATTCTCCGTCTGAGTTTCACACTTTTTACAGGAGGTTCGCCAGATTTTACTATTGTTTCCCTATCTGAAACCAGCATGGTTCTCTCACAAACAATGACCATTGCTCCTTACCCTGCCACAACTATTGAAGTAACATTCAAACATTAAGACTTCAGGAAAGATATTTACCAACGATCGGCACCCTTCTGCCTATTCCAAATGCTTTACAACTGATGCGGATGATCGGGCAGAACTGGTTTCGCTTATATTCATTGGTGTTGACAAGTTTCAGCACACGGTCAACAAGCGCCTTGTCAAATCCTTTGGCAACGATCTCCTTCGGTCCGTTGCGCAATTCAATATATTCGTATAGCACCCTATCCAGTGTATCATACTCCGGCAGGCTATCGCTGTCCTTCTGACCAGGTCTTAGCTCTGCAGAGGGTGCTTTGGTAATGATATTGACCGGGATGATCTCCTGATTTTTATTGATGTACATGGCGAGAGCATATACCTGCGTTTTATAGGCATCCCCAAGAACACTCAATCCTCCGGCCATATCCCCATACAAAGTACCATAACCTGTTGCCAGTTCACTTTTATTCGAAGTATTCAGCAATATATACCCAAACTTATTGGCGATCGCCATCAATACATTCCCCCGTGTACGGCTCTGTATATTCTCTTCGGCAATACTGAACGGAAGATCTTTAAAAACAGGTTTCAGTTCCGTGAGAAAAGACCCGTAAATATCTTTGATCGGGATAATATCATAAGGATTATCCAGGTTCTTGCAAAGC
>JAEUVK010000181.1 GCA_016787135.1 Chitinophagaceae bacterium
GAGATACCTGTGCGGCCAGTCAGAACCGGCTGAAAAGGACCAGATACAGACATGGCTTTCCTGTACTGATGATAAAAAGACAGCGCTTTCAAAAGAAGAAAGGGAATGGATCGAAAATGAGATCATAGGCCAGGTGAATGCTTACGTGACCTCATCCTTATTTGTCGTAAAGCCTGAGCCCTGGTGGAAAAAGATCACAGCCTTTTTCTAACAGCCGCCAGCACTTCGTCCACTTCGATCCGCTGCATACATTTAAAATGGCCCAGAGGGCATTTATCGTAACCGATCTTGGAACAGGGACGACACCTGAGTTTATTTACCTGTAGCTGCGTATGGGCAACATGTGTATCCCCGTAATAAGGATACATGCCGAATGACGGAACGGTGTTTCCCCATAAAGAGACCACAGGCTTTTTGAAAGCGGCTGCGATATGCATCAACCCGGTATCATTAGAGATCACGAGTTTTGAATTCTTTACCAGGTCAGCGCTTTCATTCAGACTGAACTTACCACAGGCATTATAGACTTTGATATCATCCACCGATGCGATCTCCTTTCCGGCTGCGGCATCTTCTTTTCCGCCCAGCAAAATGATAGGATGATCCATCTGCCTGGCAAATTCTTTCCATTTTTCCACCGGCCATCTTTTGGTACCATGGGCCGCTCCTATTACGCAGGCGATATACCCGAGGTAATGGGAAGCAGGAATGTCATTCTTCTTTGTCTCTTCATGCGGAGCAATGAAATAATCAAGACCCACCCCGTCATTCTTCACCCCGAATGAACTGACAGTATCAAGATACCTGTCCACGATATGCACTTTGGGGAGAATGTTCAGCTTTATGCTGGTGTAGATATACTTTTGAACATTGAGCTTGTAAAAAGAAAAAGAAGGTTTTTTCAATGCTTTCTTGAGCCGCAGCGTTTTCAGGTTGTGATGCAGGTCAATGATGTAATCGTACTGCTCTTCGTTCAGCTCATGTACCATCAGTTCCCAGCTATGCGCCCATACATGCAGTTTATCTATATAGGGATTATGCTCTACGATAGAACGGAATGCATCTTTGGTCAGGAAATGCACTTCAGCATCGGGAACCTGCTTTTTCAGGCAGCGGATAACCGGGGTGGTCAAAACGATATCGCCGATGGAAGAGAAACGTATGATGAGGAATTTAGCCACTGTCTGCAAAATTAAGGCATCATTTCTTCAGCCTCAATATAATTGAGGTCCTTATGAAAGGTCTCTTCTGTAAAATATGCTGCCACCAGGGTAATGATCATTACAATAATACCTGTTATTACCGCACTTTTTACAAATGAATAGCCAGCCGAACCCTGCAAAAAGTCAACAAACAGCATATTAATAAGGGGCAATGATCCTCTTACCATATTAGGTATAGTAGTAGCAGCAGTTGCTCTGAGGTTTGTTCCAAACTGTTCCGCTCCCATCGTTACAAAGATGGCCCAGAATCCGGTGCTGAAACCAAGAGCCGCACAGGCAATATACATGGAAGAATCGTTTTTGATACTTCCGCTAAAAAAATAAATCCCTGATACGACAGCAAAGAAATAAAACAGGTAAAGTGCTTTTTTCCTGCTTTTGAAATACTGGCTTACCAACCCGACCAAAATGTCACCGACCGCAATAGCCGCATACGCATACATGATGGCCCGGCCGGATTCAATTTTATTTTCCCCATAAAACTCTGTCGCAAACCGGTTACTTAAATTGACTAATACTCCAATGACAAACCATGTCGGCAATCCAATCAATATAGCCAGGATATATTTGCGGAATCTTTTTGCATCGGTAAAAAACATGAAAAAATTTCCCCGGACAACGGATTGTTGTTTTACAGCATTAAACATTCCACTTTCAGCAACAGTAATACGAAGAAACAAAAGCAGGACTCCAAGCCCGGCCCCGATCTTATAACACAGACGCCAGTCATCTGTAAATTTAAATGTGAAATAAGCCGCTACGGCTCCGAATAAACCAATCCCTGCTACGAGAGATGTGCCAATACCTCGTTTATTCTTAGGTAATAATTCACTAACCAGTGTAATGCCTGCTCCTAATTCACCCGCAAGACCAATTCCTGCTACAAACCTTGCGGTAGCATATTGGCCAACAGAATCAACGAAACCTGTTAAAAAATTAGCAATAGAATAAAGAATGATTGATCCGAATAAAACACTAAGCCTTCCTTTTTTATCCCCCATTATTCCCCAGATGATTCCGCCAAGAAGCAACCCCCACATCTGCCAGTTAATGACTTTTGTGCTTGCGGCTATCACATCTGCCTTCACTTTCAAATCAACACCAAGTCCCGCAAGACTTGGCTCCCTGACAATGGTAAATAACAACAGGTCGTATATATCCACGAAATAACCCAGCGCGGCAACGATGACCGCAATATTGAATATGGAAGCAGGCTTTGATTGGCTCATGGTCAATCAGGCATTTTTTAATCGTTAGAAGTAATATCGGGTGTTTTCTTTTTTTGTCCTGTAAACAATTTGATCAATACCGGTGCTGTCG
>JAEUVK010000202.1 GCA_016787135.1 Chitinophagaceae bacterium
TTCTCACCAAAGTTCAACGATGCCAATACGCCTGACCCGGATAATGATTATACTTACCAGACACTGGCCGTGAATCTGCGTGGCTTCCCTCAAAATGTAAGTAACGGAAACAACGCGGTCGTGCTGAACAGTGAAGTAAGGGTTCCTGTGTTTTCCACGTTCTTTAATAAGCCGATCAATAATGCCTTCCTGCGCAATTTCCAGATCGTACAGTTCTTTGATCTTGGCGCTGCCTGGAACGGTGCCTTTGGCAAGATCGAAAGACCACAGGTAATATATGGGACACCTCCTGTTACGGTAAGAATAAAAGCCGGTGGTATCGGGCCTTTTGCCGGCGGTTATGGTTTTGGCGCCAGGAGTACTTTATTAGGTTATTTCCTCAGAGTAGATGCGGCCTGGGAAATGAACGGGGTATTCAGGGGCAAACCTTATTGGTATGTAGCCATGGGATTGGACTTTTGATTATACTCTTGCTTACTTTTTAACTAACAAAGTCTCCCTGCCGTGGCGGGGAGACTTGTTTTTGCCCATAGGGGACAGAGAAAACCAACCAACCAACTTTACGGAATCACCATTGTATCCGTTTTGAAAAATGCATGATGACAGCCAGTGTCAGGAACAGCCCGATACTGCCGAGCAGCAGCGAATAATCCTGCAACTGAAGTATAGTAAAGATGTAGGAATACATCAGCACTAATATTACAGACAAGACCGAAGTAAGGCGTGACGACTGCAAGAGGCCTTTGACAAACCAGGCGATCAATCCTGTTGTAGCAACAGAAGCAATGATGTAAGCCATATTAAAACCGGTATATTCTGAAAAGGATAAGAGTAGGGTATAAAACAGGATCAGCGCCAAGCCGATCAGCGCATACTGGAACGGGTGAACGGATCTTTTATTCACCGTTTCGATAATGAAGAAAGCGGCAAAGGTCAGCAGGATACAAAGAATAGCATACTTCACAGACCGCATCGTTTTCTGATAGCCACTGACCGGTACAAAAAGACCGGCGCCGAATGCCTCAGAGGAAAGACTGTTCATCGTATCCATTCCATTGTAAGAAGATGTCCTCCCTACAGTATATGCATTATCCGTCCACTGCTGCGGGAATTTCCGGGTATGCGAAAGATTCTTCCACCTGGCCGTAAAGCCATTCTTTGTAATATCAGAATTAAGCGGTAACTGGCTGCCCGTGAAGCTTGGATCGGGCCATGAAGAACGCATCTCTGCGGTAGTTTCTTTGCCTATGGGAGTAAACAATAACTGTTCTGATCCGTTCAGGTTAAGCGTAGAAGAAAATGAAATATCTTTTGCAATATCCCCCGCTGTTAATTGAATGGGTGCCGTGAACAGTTCCCCCAATGAAGTATGACCGGAAGAGGCAGGGTTCAGGCCGATCAGTAAATCATTCCATTTCACCTGTATCTCATTATTCAGCCCTTTGGCGTCAGACACACCCATGGATATATACGCATCACTCCATAACAGGTCGCTGGGTTGCAGTTTCAGTTTTTCTAATTGGACAGGAGAGAACTTCCCGCTAATATTGATCGTTGATGAATACAACATCACCTGGTAGATACCTCTGTATCTTTTCTCGGGTTTTACTTCAGCCCGGATATCCAGCTTATCCGGCAGAAAATATGCCTGGTGCCGGACGATGAGTGGTTTGCCATCACTCCCTGTAGTATTTTCATTATAAGGAATGACGAGCACCGGCCCGGTAATATTCTGGCGACCGGCCCATTTGCTGCTGACCTCCACTACCGCTTCCTTTTGTCTGGCTTCTCGTTCCCTGATCAGGTCCTGGACAAAAAAAGCGGGTATCAGTAATAATAATACCAGTACGCCGATCATGAGTCCTTTGATAAGAAGTTTACTTTTTTGCCATACGCTGGCTGCTATTGTTTCCATTTGTATTTTATTTATTTGATTGATAAAAATTTTCTGAGAGTTTCTGAATGGTGATATATAGCAGGGTCATGAACAGGGCATAACA
>JAEUVK010000162.1 GCA_016787135.1 Chitinophagaceae bacterium
TCTCCTGCGCCCATTCTTATCACTTCATATTCATCTTTTGTGCAATCAATTACAGTAGATGGCACAGTGCCGCCGATACCGCCGTCAATAACGATATCCACTTCATTCCGGAAATTTTCATACATGATCTCCGGATCCGTATAATCTTCGATCATTTCGCCTGGCAGGGAAGCACTAAGTATGGGACGGCCAAGCTCACGGACGATAGCGCCGGCAATATTATTATCAGGGATACGCAGCCCTATGGTATCTTTTTTACTTTGCAGTATTCTCGGTACCATTTTACTGGCAGGTAGAATAAATGTGTAGGGGCCGGGCAGGTATTCTTTCAGTAAGCGATAGGTGGAGTTGGTCAGTTGTTTGGAATAGTCGCTCAGGTGGCTGAGATCAGAGCATATAAAGGACAACTGGGCCTTTTTCGGATCTACATTTTTTAACCAGCATATTTTTTCAATAGCTTTTTGCTGAAAAATATCACAACCCAGGCCGTAGATGGTGTCGGTAGGGTAAATGATCACCCCGCCCTGCTGAAGGGTTTCCACAACAGTTTTGATATGACGTGGCTGGGGGTTATCCGGGTGAATGTGAAGCAGTAAATGTTTACTCATGGTGTAGACCCTGTATTTACCTGCCATAAAACTACAGTCTTTCGTTAAAAAAGACAGGGCTCATCTGTCGGGCGGGCAACAATTTGTATTTTCCATGAAGATTTATATTTGCACAAACTGCTTGTTATGCTACTAAAACCGGTAATAACAGTTGATTCGATAAAGCCGGAGGTTTTTAAGAAAGAGTTTTATGAACCGGGCTTACCGGTGGTCATTAAGAACCTTGCAAAAGATTGGCCTGCCTATACCAAATGGAAATGGGATTATTTCAAAAGCCTGGTCGGTCATAAAAGGGTGCCGCTTTATAACAATGTGAAGAGCGATGCTTATACACCGATCAATAAGGCAGATGATTACAAAACATTCGGAGAATATATTGACATGATCAGCCAGGGGCCTGCTGGCTGGCGGATATTCCTCTTCAATATTTTTGAGCATGCGCCGCAACTGATCAAAGATTTTACCTGGCCTGATCATTTAATGAAAGGGTTTGTGAAAAAATACCCGATGCTGTTTACCGGTGGCTCCACTTCTATCACGCATATGCATTTTGACATTGATCTGTCGCATATCCTGCATACGCAGTTTGCAGGAAGAAAAAGGGTGTTGCTGTTCCCGTTCGAAGAACAATATAAGCTTTACCGCAAGCCGTTTGAAGTATTAAGTCTCGCGGATTTTTCTCATTATCATGAAGGCAATGGTACGCCTGATTACAAACAGTTCCCGGCATTACGGCTGGCTAAAGGATATGATTTTATTTTGGAGCACGGTGACACCTTATTCATGCCTGCAGGTTACTGGCATCATATGGAATACCTTGACAGTGGTTTTGCGATGAGCCTGCGTGCCCTGCAGTCTTCATTAAGTGGTAAACTGAAAGGTGCCTGGAACCTGTTTGGGATGAGAAATATTGATACACTGATGAAGAAGACGGCACCGAAATGGTGGTATGAGAATAAGAAGAAGAAAGTATTTGCGAATGCTGAAAAAGAAATGCAGCAGGCATAAATAAAAAAGCCTCAGAAATGAGGCTTTTTATTGACTTCTTTTTTATCATTACTGAATTGTCCAGACCTCATTACCCTTCAAAAGTTTATCAAGGTCAGCCACTTTCCTGGCTTTGGCATCTTCTATCTGCAGTGCCATTACCTCTTCATAACAGGGCCTGTCAGACTCATAAAATACGCCAAAAGGCCTTGGCAGGTGTCCTTCGATCTTTGGATCATCAAAGATGCGGGTCAGTATTTGCGCTTTGTAAATATCTTTCTCATCATGTATCCACAGGTCGTCAGCGCTATAGCCTTCATTCAGACTGATTACTTTAGGTGTGAATCCATCTAATTTTATTCCTTTATCATTGGCAGCGCCAAAACGCAAGGGTTTTCCCTGCTCGAGGAATAGTGTTTCCTGGGCCTTTGTCCCTTTTTCTGTAAATATTTCAAATGCACCATCATTAAAGATGTTACAGTTCTGGTATATTTCTAAGAAAGAAGCGCCTTTATGCTGGTTCGTTCTCAGGAGCATTGCCTGCAGATGTTTGGGGTCCCGATCCATTGTTCTTGCCACAAAAGTAGCGTCAGCGCCCATGGCCAATGCAAGCGGGTTGAATGGATGATCAATACTTCCGAACGGCGTTGATTTGGTGATCTTGTTCTCTTCAGATGTAGGAGAGTATTGCCCTTTTGTCAAACCATATATCTGGTTATTGAACAAAAGAATATTGACGTCGAAATTTCTGCGGAGCAGATGAATGGTATGATTACCGCCGATACTAAGGCTATCACCATCACCAGTCACTATCCATATACTTAGCTCAGGACGTGAGGCTTTTAAACCGGATGCAATGGCAGTGGCACGGCCGTGAATGGAATGCATACCGTACGTGTTCATATAATAAGGAAAACGGCTGCTACAGCCGATACCGGATACGATCACGATATTTTCTCTTGGGATACCAAGGGTAGGCATTACTTTCTGTACCTGCGCCAGGATAGAGTAATCACCGCAACCCGGGCACCAGCGAACTTCCTGGTCGGTTGCAAAATCTTTAGCGGTCAACTGTGCTGTTAGTGTCTCTGCCATAAAAATGATTGACTGCAAATTTACAAAAGGAGATCATATGAAATAAGACCTTTTTGTATGATAAATATCATTTCCGGCTTTGCTCCGCAGAAAGCATTTTGTCAATAACAGGCCACCTGTTGTCACAGAAAATCGTCCGCTACGGGTATTGTTCGTATTTTGACAAAATTAAAATTTCCGTTTATGGTCACAAAGCAACAGTTCATAGCTTTAGCGGTCATTTTTTTACTCGTCGCATCAGGGATAGCGGCTACTACTATTTCCGGGGGAAAACCAAAGAACCTGAAAGTACTGCCCAAAGACATCAGTGAGCAAAAACTGGACAGTATCATGCATAGCTATAATAAAGCATTGGGAGTGAACTGTGCTTTTTGTCATAGCCCTTATGACAAGAAGCTTCCGGATAGTCTTAATTATGTTTCAGATGAAAATAATATGAAAGAAGAGGCCCGGAAGATGATGCGGCTGACAATTCAGCTTAATAGAGATTATTTTTATTTCGATACACTGCAACGGCCAGAATACCTTCGGGTGGTAACCTGTTATACCTGTCATCGCGGAGACCCTTTTCCGGCAGATCTGCAATAGCTTGTTATCCCTGCATTTTCTGCAGCCAGTCTTTTATGCCGGATACGATCTTTCCGGCTACCTGCTTATGAAAAGTGGGGTTGCGAATCCGCCTTTCATCCTGCTTATTACTTAAGAAAGCAACTTCCACCAGGCAATTGGGATAATCTGTAGGGCCGCTCAATGAAAAATTGAAATTACCTACGTTCCCGAATTCAGCAAGACCCAGTTCAAGCATGCGTTTTAAAATAGACTGGGTCAATGGCCGGAAACCGATATAACGATAATAAGTGCTTGCTCCTTTGACAGAATCTTTTCCGGATGAATTGAGGTGAATACTAATAAGGATATCCGGGGCTTCCTTCCTCAACATCAAAGTCCGCTCGATCATACTAAGCGTAGTATCTTTTACCCGGGTCATAAATACTTTTGCCCTTTCTTTTTTCAATGCTTTCTCAAGCTCCTTTGCTATTTTCAGGGTATAGGTTTTCTCGGCTATTCCTGAGGAAACGCCATTGGCTCCGATATTTTCACCACCATGTCCTGCATCTACTGCGATCTTTAACTTGCTGATGTTTAACACGGGTGGCTGGCGGTTCACCCGGACGACCAATTTGTTTTCTTCAAAATAAATACTGTATCCCCAGTGCTGAGAGTGTTTTAGTTCAATAATAACACGGAATACATCATCTTCTACCTGCTCGAAATAGGCATTTTTTATTTCTTTGGCCGTATTCAGTTGTGTGATCCAATTGGTATTGCAGGTGACGCCAAAAATATCAACGACAATTTTTGAAGGATTGATTTGCTGAATGCTTTTATAAGGCAGTTTTTCATTCAGCGCAATATGTACATAATCGTATTTGTCATCTCCAAAAACTTTCCAGCTTCCTGTCAGATAATAAGGCTGCAGAATGAGCAGGCTGTCTGTTTTAAAGTTGATCTTGGGCAGCCATGCTATATGCGATTGCGACAATTGTATTTTATAATCATCCTTTATACTATCCACTATCCTTACCAGGATATTTGTATCCAGATAGGTCATCTTGGCCCCGCCTAACCGGTCGTCCCCAAGGCCATATTCAAGGTATGGTAATTCGCCTGTCGTTCTGCCGGCTAAAAAACTATTTTGCTGCGCATGAATTGTGGTTTGTACTCCGTAAAAAATGCAGCTAAGCAGGAGAAATCGTATCATAACAGAAAGATAACATAAAAACACTTGAGATACCAGCTCGTATTATTACGGAACGAGCTTACAGTTTTACTGAATTTTATATAAGACGCTAATAGTAAGCATAATGGGAATATGTTTTTCGTTAATATTGTAGCGGCATTTAGATTTTGTTTAGAACGATACCTTATCCTAAAGAAAAAAATTTATTCCGTATGACCTGGTTTAGTGCGATGGGCCTGATAACTGCGATTGCTTTATTCCTGCCCATCGTCATCATATTAACCCTTCGCCTTGCCTGGTATAAAAGTTTTCCGGCCCTGCTGATATATTTTCTGCTTGTATCAGTGCATATTTTCCTTTCACTTGACTTTATAAAAGCGAACAGGAATATTATTCAGTATTATGGCGTGTTCAATAATTTTATAGACGCCCCATTGATGCTTACATTCATGACCTATTTCAGTAAGACGGCGACATTCAGAAATAGAATGAGGGTTGTTATAATAGCGCTTATCTTATTTGAAGTTGTCATCATAGCCGTATTCGGGTTTAATAGAAATTCGGTGGTCATTGCCATGGCTCCGGGCTTGTCCCTGGTACTGGCTTTTTCCTTGATATTCTTTATTCACCAGGTAAAGATCGCAGTCGTTTATCAGAAAGCAGCCGGTAAGGCGTTCATGACGGCAGCCTTGTTGTTTGCCTATGGCGGGTATAGCTTTATTTATGTGGCCTATTACCTTATTAAAACTCCTGATAGGGCCGATATACAGTTAATGTATTACCTTGTCACTATCTTTTCGTCGCTGCTGGTAGCTACAGGAGTACTGATAGAGAGAAGACGGGTAAAACAACTGAATGAATTAAAGATCACCCGTGAAGAGCTGAAGGTCATTTATGGAAGATCATAAAAAAGGCCGCTTTTTAACAGCAGCCTTTATTATCATTACCCTAAGTTGTTATCAGAAGCAATATTTTCCTTCATTGATCATTTTATCAGCGATAGCCCTTCTGGCTGTCTTACTGTTAAATGGTTCTGCTTTGGTAAAACGTTTCAAGCCCATCAATATCATTCGCTGTTCATCTCCATCTGCAAATGCATTAATGGCATCCTTGCCTGATTTATTTACTCTATCAGCGGCATCGTACAGGTAAGTGCGCATTATGTTAAGATAGTGTTCTGACGCAGGTTCCCCCTGCTGATCCACAATCTTCATTACACGCAGCAATACACTTTCAGCATTGAATGTTTCGATGGCCATATCGGCAATGTTCATCAGTACTTCCTGTTCGCTTTCGATCTTCATCATCAGTTTTTGAACGGCGGCACCGGCTGTCAGTAAGATCGCTTTTTTCAGGTTCAGGACCAGTTTCTTTTCTTTTGCAAAAGGCGTTTCATCTTCTGCACCAAAATCAGGGATACTCATCAGCTCTTTGGATACGTTCATAGCAGGCCCCATCAGGTCAAGTCTTCCCTGCATAGCTCTTTTCAATGTCATATCCAGTGTAAGCAGGCGGTTGATCTCATTGGTCCCTTCATAGATCCTGTTAATGCGGCTGTCCCTGTACGCCCTTGAAATATTGTATTCAGCGCTGAAACCATTACCGCCATGCACCTGTACACCTTCATCTACCACATAATCCAATACTTCGCTTCCATATACTTTCAGCATGGCACACTCGATCGCATATTCTTCGGCTGCTCCGAGTAGCGCTTCATTAAATGGTTTACCTGCAGCCAGTAATTCTTTTTCTTTTGCATCTATCCACTCTGCAGTGCGGTATAAAGCAGACTCAGCTACAAAAATCCTGATGGCCATTTCTGCCAGCTTATGTTTAATAGCTCCGAAATTGGAAATGGGCTGTTTGAACTGTTCTCTTGTCTTTGCATATTCTACAGTACCACTCAACGATCTCCTGGCGCCACCTACGGCTGCAGCACATAGTTTTAAACGACCAATATTGAGAATGTTAAAAGCGATCTTATGGCCCTTGCCGATCTCACCCAATACATTTTCAACCGGGATCTTTGCATCCTGGAAATATAACTGAACGGTGGAAGAGCCTTTGATACCCATTTTATGCTCTTCCGGTCCTTGGGTAAACCCTTCCGTACCCCTTTCTACAATAAAGCCGGTAAATTTATCTCCATCTACTTTTGCAAAAACAGTATAGACCTGGGCAAAACCTCCATTAGTGATCCAGCACTTTTGCCCATTAAGTATATAATATTTTCCATCCTCGCTCAGTTTTGCCGTGGTCTTTGCTCCTAATGCATCGCTTCCGCTGTTAGGCTCTGTTAACCCGTAGGCTCCGGCCCATTCACCCGTTATCAGCTTAGGAATATATTTCTGTTTTTGTTCGGGTGTGCCGAAATACAAAATGGGCAATGTGCCAATACCTGTGTGGGCAGCAATAGCTACGGAAAAAGAATGGCCGGCGCCCAGATACTCGTTTACGATCGTCGCCGTAACAAAGTCTTTTCCTAAGCCGCCGTACTCTTCAGGAAAAGCAACGGATAATAAGCCCTGCTCGCCTGATTTGGTTAGCAATGATTTCATCAAACCCGGCTCCAGGTTATCAATGCGGTCCAGTATCGGATATACTTCCGCATCAAGGAACTGGTCACACATATCACGTATCATCCGTTGCTCCTCTGCAAAAGCTTCTGGCGTAAAGGTTTCAAAAGGAGATGACTCTTTTACCAGCCATTCACCTCCTTTCAATACATTTTTAGTTTCTGTGGCAGCACTCATGGTATATAAGTTTAAAAGGTTTAAGAAGTTTAAAGTTGAGAAACAGTCCTATTTAAGATTATCATATACTATCTGCAAAACCTCTTTACATACATCTACTTTATCGGCGGGTACTGTCTCTAGCGCCTCATTTAATGTTTCTTCGGCCAGTTCCATACTTTGCTCCTGTAGTCTCTGTGCCTGCTTGGTCAGGTAAATGAGGTTGATACGCCTGTCATTTTCCGAAGCCACACGTTTTACAAGGTCCAGCCTTTCCAGATTATCCACCAGTCTTGTTATGCTGGGTTTATCGCGGAACGTGGCATTACACAATTCCTGTTGGCTGATTCCTTCTTTCTTCCATAAATGATATAACACACTCCATTGCTCAATTGTAAGGTTAAGCCCCGCACTGTTGAACTTCTTTTGCAAACGTCTGGCAATAGCGGTAGAAGCCTTGCCGGTAACAAAGCTGTAAAGCTCTCCTTTCTTAAATTGGTTGTTTGACATATAGTTGTTTGTGCAACTAAGTAAAAATAACCTTATTTTTGGATCAGGACAATTTATTCACTGAAATTTTTCAGTCAAAAACTTTGGAACGACACCAACTAACATATAAAGGCTCACAGGTCAGTTATTTACGGTTTGGTGTGGGATCGAAAACAGCTTTTTGCTTTCATGGCTATGGCGAAGAAGCGGCTACTTTTTCTTTTTTAGAGAAATATGCCGGTAATGAATATACTTTTTATGCGATTGATCTTCCCTTTCATGGTCAAACGATCTGGAACGAAGGATACGATTTTTCACTGAAAGACCTCCGCGAGATAATCAATACAATACAAACCGTGGATGACCACAGCCCTGAAACCACCTGCCGGCATATTACGCTTATTGGTTTCAGTCTTGGTGGCAGGGTAGCTCTCAGTTTGTATCAAACACAACCGGCTAATATTGACAAACTTGTTTTATTAGCCCCGGATGGTTTAAAAATTAATTTTTGGTACTGGCTTTCCACACAAACACAGATCGGCAACAGGTTATTTGCACTGACCATGAAAAAACCCCGATGGTTCTTTGGTTTCCTTCAATTACTGAATAAGCTCAGGCTGGTCAACAGCAGTATTTTCAAATTCGTCAATTATTATATCGGTGATCCGGAAGTCAGAGAGCTTTTGTATGCCAGGTGGATGGTCTTGCGAAAATTAAAGCCAGGTCTGGAGTCTATCAGATCTTTGGTTAGAAATCATAAAACATCAGTCCGGCTGATATATGGAGAGCATGACCGCATCATCCTGCCGGTAAGAGGGGAGAAGTTCAGGAAAGGCATAGAAGGGTATTGCACGTTATCGGTGATCCATTCCGGCCACCAGGTGCTGCATGAAAAGCATGTAAAAGAGATATTGCCTGCTTTGCTGTACTGATGTGTATTGGTTAGCTTTGTTTCTTTACATGATCTTGCTCTGGATAATCATACCATTATTTCTCTTTTACAGTATCCTGATCATTTACTACTGGCGAGGCTGGGTATCCATCCCGGAATATATTTCTTCAGGTGAGACGTCACGTTATACCCTGTCGGTGATCATACCGGCCCGGAATGAGGAAGCCAATATAGGACCTTTACTGAACGCATTACAACAGCAAACATATCCGAAAGAACTTTTTGAAGTAATTGTCGTTGACGACCATTCAGCAGACAGAACAACAGAGATCGTAAAACAGTTTGACGGAGTGAAGATCCTGCCGCTGACCAGTGATGTAAATAATTCACACAAAAAGAAAGCTATTGAGACCGGTATTGCTGCTGCTTCAGGCAGTCTGATCGTCACCACAGATGCTGATTGTATTCCCCCGGTGAACTGGTTACATACGATCGCATCTTTTAAAGACAGGAACAATTCAGTATTTATTGCTGCACCTGTGGTGATCAATTGCAATTTCTCCCTGGTCCAGGTATTCCAGGCACTTGACTTTATGGTGCTGCAGGGTATTACCGGGGCCGTGGTAACTAAAGGGAAAATGAGTATGTGCAACGGCGCTAATCTGGCTTATGACAGGAAAGCGTTTTATGAGGTTAATGGTTTTGATGGCATAGATCATATTGCCTCAGGCGATGATATGCTGCTGATGCATAAAATATGGAAGAAACACCCGGGCAACGTCCATTACCTGCGGTCAAAAGAGGCTATAGTTGTTACGCAACCGGTAACAACGTGGAAAGATTTCTTTGCTCAACGGATACGCTGGGCCAGCAAAGCAAGAATGTACGGGGATAAAAGAATATTACCGGTCTTATTACTGGTGTATCTTCTTAACCTTTCGTTCCTTGTTTTGATAGTTGCTGGTTTCCGTGATCATCGTTATTGGTCAGTTGCCCTTCTATTATGGATACTCAAAACTGTGGTGGAGTTGCCTTTCTTCCGGTCATTGGCAAATTATTTCAATAAACAATGGGCGATCAAATGGTTCTTCCTGTTTCAGCCGTTGCATATTCTTTACACTATCATATCAGGCCTGTTCGGACAATTCGGTAAGTATTACTGGAAAGGAAGGAAGGTAAAGTAAAAGGCAGACTACAACTGCTGACTCTTCATCGCCTGTTGCTTATTGCCAATTGTCAGTTATAATTTATCTTCCCATTTCATGGTGGCAGTTTCACCCAGTTTTCAGCAGGCAGCCTGGCGACGGCTCAGGAAGAACAAAGGTGCTATGTTTGGCCTTGTGGTGATTGTCCTGTCTGTCCTTGTTGCCGTGTTTGCTTATTATATTGCTCCGGACTCCACTCCCTATGCAAACAGGATCATTCTCGAGATAGGGGGAGAAAAGCCAGGTTATACCCGCTTGTTTGCGGCTATTCCGAAGGAAAGAAAGATGGAAGCAAAGAATTTCTTTCAGCGGCTTATTTCGGGCAAGGAAGACCGGGTTGAATATATTCCCGTTAACGGCTACTCATTCAAAGGAAGAGATAGTGTTATTCTCCGGCGGTATATTGACGAAGGAGTTGAAGACACAATTGCTTATGCCACCCATGATGTTCCCTTCAACTTTGTGAAAACAAACATCCGGGAGAAGAAGTTTCTCCTTGGTACTGATAAATACGGGCGGGATATTCTGAGCAGGCTTATCATCGGTACACGAGTAAGTCTTAGTGTCGGATTGATCACTGTTATTATTTCATTATCTATTGGCTTGATATTAGGGTCACTGGCGGGTTACTATCGTGGCAGAACAGATGATGTGATCATGTGGTTCATCAATGTGATATGGAGTATCCCTACCCTATTACTGGTATTTGCTATTACATTGGCATTAGGCAAAGGCTTCTGGCAGGTGTTCATTGCTGTTGGTCTTACCATGTGGGTGAATGTAGCACGATTGGTAAGGGGGCAGGTACTTGGTGTACGTGAGCTGGAATATGTGGAAGCAACAAGGGCCTTAGGTTTTTCCAATATCAGAACTATTGTACGTCATATCTGGCCCAATATCATGGGCCCGGTCATGGTAATCGCGGCTTCCAATTTTGCGTCTGCGATCGTGATCGAAGCAGGCCTTAGTTTCCTGGGAGTAGGTGTGCAGCCGCCACAACCCAGCTGGGGATTGATGATCAAAGAGAATTATAATTTCATCATTACACAAAACCCTATGCTGGCGCTGGCACCGGGTTTTGCTATCATGCTGCTGGTGCTGGCCTTTAATCTTCTTGGTAATGGCCTAAGGGATGCGCTGAATATCAAGGGAAGGGTATGATCTGTATTTCCGGGTATTGATATCAGCGATTACCACTAACGATAAGCATAAAAAGAAAAGACTGCCAATTTTATCTGTCTCGATAAGATCGCTGAGAAAATTCACTGTCAGTATCATGGAGAGTACAACCCCGGCGATAATGGTGATCATTTTATAAAAGGGATCATTTAACCGGTAATAAAGCCATTGCACATACCCAAACATGGCTCCTGCCAGCAGCAAAAAGAACAGTAAGCCTGGTATTCCCTGTTCGATGGTGACCAACAGGAAATAATTGTGTACGGTTGAGTGTTCGGGATTGTTGCTTACCCATGTCTTAAAAGCAGGGATAGCGTAGGGTTTATAGTTGTTATAAAAAGTGGCTGGCCCTAAACCTGTCAGCGGGTCATCTTTTATCATCCTTACACCCGCAATCCAGCGATAAAACCGTTCTGCGGTGGATACATCTTTGAATTCGTACGTGGCACGAAGATGTTCCCGGAAATTTTCATGAAAAATGGTGGTGCGGTAATCATGTGCATACTGCAGGTAACGGTCCTTGGATTTTATCCAGAATAGGGAAACGATTACGCTAATAATCGCTGCTATATATACTGCAAGCATCCATCTTTTCTTTATCAACCAGTAAGAAATGGTTCCTGTTATCAGGGCCAGCCAGGCGCCCCGTGCATAGGAAAGGAAAAGGGCGATCAGCAAGATGGTAATTACTGCAAGGCATACATATTTGTTCGTTTTCGATTTACTCAGAGTATAAAATGCAAAAAATACCGGGATAAAGCAAACCAGCATGGCTGAATAATTCACATGATTCCGGAAGAATGGCTGAAGCGCATCATTGATGCCAGCAAAGGAAAAATCATATTTATAATGCCGTATTATGGCTATTATGGCTACTGCAACTAGGGAACCGGCTAATAAGAAAAAAGCTGTTCTGATGTTTTTCCTTTCCCTGAAAACGATCAAAGGTGCTAATACAAAGGCTGCGATATACCAGCTTTTGGCCAGTAAGAATTTTAAAGAGATGGTATGATGAGTAGAAAAGAGGGCGGCAATTATAGACCAGCTAAAGCTGCTCAGTAATAATATGATCAAAGGATGGCCAATGATATTGAAAGGCAAAGCCTTCGGCGAGTATAAACAATAACAAAGGAATAGCCCGGCAGTAAAAAGCATCAATAGTTCATCAGGAAAATCTGTACCGAGAGACGGTGTGATCTGCAATTCTGTAGAAAAAGGTAAAGTAAACAGTAATAAAAAGAAAACGGCGTTGATATGCTGCCAGCCAGCAATGAAAAACACCGCTGCAAATGGAATAACGATCAGGTAATATGCTTCCAGCCAGGCAGCGGCCAGCAGGCTAAGAATAAACAGGCCGGAAAACAAAATGAATAGTTTTTTGCTATGATATGCCGGGGCAATCACTGTTGCAGGGATTTTCTTTTTTCGATCAGGAGAACGACCAGGAATGAAAACACAAGACTCAGTACAAAAGTTGCAATCAATACAGGTAAGCGTTTCGGTTTGTCAGGCCAGTCGCTTATTCTTGCTTTTTCTACGATGGCCAGTACCTGTGGTTTTTTATCTGCCAGCAGTTGGTATTCGCCGATCAGGTGTTCATATTCCTGCATCTGCGATATGAATGTGTTTCTCCGTGCGATATATGTATCCGAAGCGTTCCCGTCCACCAGTGCTTTTTTCAGGTAATTGCTGATACTGTCAATATTTGCCTGTAATTTTTCTTTTCCGGCCTGCAGGCTTGTTAACAATTCAATGTTGTTACTGTTCCGAAGATCCTGGTGAATGGCCTGCAGTTTATTAATGATTCCGTTGGCCAGTTGAGGAGCTACTGTTTTTTCAACATCCCATACTTTAATTTTTAGCTCATTGAAATCACTTTTTATTACCCGCGTATTCTCTTTTAGAACAGAAGCAGCTTTTCTTATGGCTGCCGGCCCCTGTTCTTTAACTTTATAATGTTCAGCAAGCCCGAATTGTTCGGCCATAGCGATATATACAGTATCCAGTTGCGCTGTTCCTATTATCATATCGAGGTCGTCAGGAGTGCCCATAGCCGGGTACAGTACCTGAATATTCTTACTAAAGATGCTCGACTTATCCACAGAGTAAGCGCTGGCAGGTAAAGCGGTGGTAACAGCCAGGTACTTGGCCGGCTTAAAAAACAAAACTGCACCCACTGTCACTACTGAAAGAAAAACCACAGCAATAATTTGCTTCCACCATTTTGAAACGAGATAAATAAGATCAGGCATTGAGTTGGCTTTTGAAATGATCAGTTACGCAGGGATATTTTCCAGCTTTTCAAATCTATCAGCCGGGTGATCAATAATACGAACAAAGAGATGGCCCCCGCTCCAATTATTATCAGCAACTTATTCAGTATCCAATCCCTGCTTAAATACAAAAATCCGCATAAGAGACCGCCTGTAAAAATATAAATTAAGATTGAGGCCATATCTATGGCTATATGTAATTTCTGTCTGGCGTACCATATGGTCGCAATACCGCTTATTCCCTGGCTGATCAGGGCTGCTATACAACTTCCCTTTGCACCCATTGACGGGATCAGCAGGAAATTCAGTAAGAGATTTACGATAACAGATACTAGTGTAATGTAGCTGAAGGCAGTGATGTGGCCGGTAGCTGTCAGTACTGTTCCATACACCTGTATCAACGAATAGCCGATCAACGCCGGTATGCACCACTGTAGAATGGCAACTGAACCTGCTTCATCATGCTGGTATAATACTCCATGCAGCCAGGGTGCGAGGAAAATCGCGATACAGGAAAGTGATACAGCTGCTGTGATTAATAAATGACGAATGTTCAGAACAACTTTGCTTATATCTTTTCCTTCACTCCATTGACGGGTTATATAAGGTAAAAGGAAAGTTGCCAGCAGTACACCGAGCATATTGGCAGCGTCCAGGAGTCTGTAAGCCGCTGCGTATCTCCCTGCTTCTTTGGCACCGCCGATGCGTTCCAGTATAAACCCGTCTATGCGGCTATGAAAAGACATCAGAAGCACAATGACTGCAAACGGTAGGGCAGCGTTAAAGATTTGTTTTTCAGGCCATAGTTTTTTGAATGTGAAGTGAAATTTTCTGACCAGCAGGATCGTTAAAGCTGCAAGTAAGGCGAAAACCATACAGGTTATCTGGAGCAGTAAAAATTTTTCAATACTGATACCCCCGAACCATGAAGGATAGTACAATAAAATACCACAGAGCGCTATCATCAGTAGTTTATCAAGGATTGATAGCCACGCATCCGTTCTGAACCATTGCTGTGAAGTAATGATCGCCCTGAAAAAAACGAACATGGATGATAATACCTGTACCAGTATCACATATATCACAAGGTCCCACCTGCCAATACCTGTGAATATACCAATGCAGAAAATTATGCTAATGTAAAGCAGGCCAAATATCAGTTTTACAAAAATGAAGCTTCCGGCCTGTTCAGCAATACTCCTGTTCTTCGCGGATAATTGCTGGTTATAAAAAACAGTAAGTCCCCAGTCCAGCAGGAACAACAGCACGATAGAAAGGTTCCAAATGGAAAAAAAAACGCCATATTCGGAAAGGCCTACTTCATTCTGTACCTGTCTGTCAATACCAAAGATCCAAAGCGGCTTAATGATGACATTAAGAAGGATCAGCAAGCTAAGTGATGAATAAAATCGTTTTGTTTCCTGCATCAGTGACCGGCATAGTAAATTTAAATATCAGCTTACCACTTTTACATTCCTGCTGAAGCTTTCTTCCAGGGAAATAAATGTTTCTGTTCTTTCAATGCCTTTGATCTTTTGCAGTTGATCATGTAAAACCGACCTGAGCTGAGATATATCCTTACAAACGATCTCCGCAAACATGCTGTAATTACCAGTTGTATAATTCAGCCTGACGATCTCGGGCATCTTTTGCAATTCTTTGGCTACAGTATCATACAGGGAACTTTCTTTAAGATAAATACCGATAAAGGCGATTACATCATAACCGAGTTGCTTAAGATCGGCGCTTAACCGGGTGCCCCTTACCACACCTGCTTCCTGCAGCTTTTTGATACGGACATGGATTGTGCCACCCGATACAAACAATTTCTTGCCAAGATCGGCATATGATATTTCTGCATTCTCCATCATATGCTGGATGATCTGCAGATCAAGTTTGTCGAGATTTAATTTAGCTGCCATTTTATAAACCCGTTTTGTTGTTTATTTATTGAAAGTACTATTATTTTGAATAATATCTATAATTTCAAAAAAAATATTGAAAAATTTGGAATGAAAAGCCAGATAAACCTACATTTGTCTTATCAAAGCTCTTTTAACAGGGATGGCAAGGATTGAAATGGTTCACGATTAAAGCGGGAACCTGCTTAACACCTAAGCTTTCCCAAATATACTGTGGGGTGATGAAATTTTTGGCAGACATGCCCTCTCGTCTCGGGGGTGGGGATAACAGGATAAACGAAGAGTAGAGCCGACCGTCAGGCCGACCAGGGTTGACCACTAAATCTTTGCTCTTTGGCTAACTGCCTCGTGGAGGTTCGAACCCTCCCCCTACAGCCAAGTTTTTCTCATTTGATTGTTAATGACAGCCTGTGAATCTTCCGATTGTAGCAGGCTTTTTTATTGCCTCAATAGTTTCAACAGCAGGTCTCGATCTCCTTCTTTTATCATCAGCTTTATCCGGACACTTTAATCATTGGATAAAACAACGTGCCGCCTTAGTTTTGCCAGGGTATTACAATAAACCATTATCAGTTAAAATCAAACTTGTATGAAAAAACTGCTGCTCGTTGCGGGTATCCTTTCTTTTATTCTATCCAGTGCACAGGATGAAACTGTAAAGAAACTGCGTACAGATTCGGAAAGAAAAATTAGTAAAGATGCTAACGATACTACTAAAAGAGCGTGGAGAAAGGGTGGTTTATACAGCATGAATATATCCCAGGGGTCTCTTAGCAACTGGGCGGCAGGCGGGGAAGACTTTTCTCTGGCATTGAATTCACTGGTGAGCCTCTACGGTTTTTATAAAAAGGACAAACATAGCTGGGACAATACGTTTGATTTTAATCTTGGCTATGTGAAAACAACGAGCCTTGGCAGCCGCAAGAATGATGACCGGTTTGACCTTCTTTCTAAATATGGTTACGCTGTCAGTAATAAACTTAGCGTTTCCGGCTTATTCAATCTCCGCTCGCAGATTTTTAAAGGATATACTTACCCGGGTAACGTTAAAACATTTTCTTCGGCATTCATGGCGCCGGGATATCTATTGCTCAGCGCCGGTATGGATTATAAACCCAACAAGAACCTTTCCATTTTCTTTTCACCCGCTACAGCCCGGTGGGTGATAGTAAGAGATACAGCGCTTGCCAATAAAGGCCTTTACGGCGTTACTCCCGGCAAAAAAAGTATTTTAGAGTTTGGCGCCTTCGCTTCTGTTAATTACCTGAAAGAATTCAATAAAGTACTTACATATAAAGCGAGGCTGGATCTTTTTTCCAATTACCGGCATAACCCGCAGAACATTGACCTCTACATGACCAATGCGCTGAATGTTAAGATATCAAAAGTATTATCTGCAACCTGGGGGCTTGACCTCATCTATGATGACGATGCCAAACTATTTGGTCCCGGTAAAACCTCTCCCGCATTGCAGGTAAAATCGTTGGTAGGTATTGGGCTGCTGGTGAAATTCTGATGCCTTTATCGCATTAAATTCTTCTATTTTTGCCGCCTGATGGGGCATAAAAAATTAGAACGTTTTGCGGAATTAGATACGTTTCCCAATGTGCTGCAGTTTCCCCGGGAGATAGCAGGCCGTTGGCATGCTTTTTTCAAAAATGAGAGTACGATCATACTGGAGCTGGCTTGCGGCAAAGGAGAGTATGCTGTAGGCCTCGGAAAATTATACCCGGGTAAAAATTATGTTGGGGTTGATCTGAAAGGGAACCGCATCTGGGTGGGCGCTAAAAAAGCATTGCAGCAAAACCTGAACAATGTCGCTTTCCTGCGAATACAGATAGACCAGGTGAACGAATATTTTGCCAAAGATGAAGTGTCAGAAGTATGGATCACCTTTCCCGATCCACAATTGCGCCTGTCAAAAGCAAAAAAGAGGCTTACGCATCCGAAATTCCTGCGATTATACCAGCAATTTCTTATTCCCGGCGGTTATATACATCTGAAGACAGATAGCCCCGATCTGTATCATTTTACCAAAGAAGTGATTACTATGTATGGCTGCGTACTGCATACTGATCACGATGATGTATGTACCCTCGGCAATATTCCCGGGGAACTAGCTATTAAAACCCACTATGAATCGCTGGACATTGCCGGCAGTAATCGTATCCATTATCTGTGTTTTTCATTGCCCGCACAATTCCCCGGTAAAGAGAAAGATGAAGAACTAAAACAAGCACTGAAAGCTCATGCAGGAATTGATTGAAGGCGTTCATTACTACATGAACGATCAAGGGTATGTGGTACTGACAAGGCAATATCATCTTGAGCGGGGATATTGCTGCGGTAATGGTTGCCTGCATTGTCCATTCAGATATGAAAATGTTCCCGAACCAGGAAGAACAGAACTGTTGTTGAAGCAAAAAAATGATACTGCTGAATAAAATAGCAACACATGACTGCTAAACGACCATCTGCCAAACTAAAAACCGTAAACCCATCTGGTAAGAGAGAAGAAAACTTCTTTGAACTGGTTTATGAAGTGGCAAGACAGATACCTAAAGGAAGGGTAACCTCATATGGCGCTATCGCAGCATGTTTAGGGACAAAGTCATCTGCACGCATGGTAGGGTGGGCGATGAATGGTGCAGGGAATGTAAGGCCAAAAGTACCTGCCCACCGGGTGGTGAACCGTATCGGGATGCTCAGCGGCAAACATCATTTTTCTCCTCCCGGTTCGATGGAAAAGCTGCTGAAGAAAGAAGGTGTAAAAGTGAAGAATGACCAGGTGGTGGAATTTAAGAAAATATTCTGGGACCCGGTCGGGGAACTGGGATTTTGATCATTTGTATCATCTTATTGTAATACCAGTGTGATCAAGTGGATTCTTCTTACCCGAACCCTTGCAGCTATGTCCGGATCAGTGGGAATGGCGATGGTATATATCCTGATCTTTTTCTGTTTACCGAATAGTTTTTTCAGCTCTGCTGCAGTGATCTTTACATTCCTGGTGCTGTCTTTCCGCAGTAACTCGTTTTCTGTGTCACCGAAGAACAGGAAAGAACGGTTCCATTCTTTTTCTTTGGCCGGATCGGATTCTTTATAAGTTATCTCTAAAAAATACTTTTTCGACAATTCAGTTTTTTTGATCTTACGGGTGTTGGCGGTTTCATTTTCACTATGTGCATTCAGTAATACCTTTTTGTTCCATTTTACCATCCATGAATTTTCTTTTACAATTTCCATTTGAGACCTGGGTATAAGCCAGCTAAGAGTCAGGCATACTATAATTGATATTCTTTTCATTTTCTAATGACGGTAAGTAAAAGATGATAGTTGCACTTAAATTACATAGGCTACCACCTCAGCAAGACACTCGCCCAGGTAAACCCGCTTCCAAAGGCGGCCAGGCAAATAAGGTCTCCTTCTTTTATTTTTCCTTCTTCCCATGCCTCGCATAAAGCGATAGGAACAGATGCTGCAGTGGTGTTGCCGTATTTCTGGATATTATTATAAACCTGTTCATCTCTCAGTTTCAGCTTCTGTTGTACAAATTGGGCAATACGCAGATTGGCCTGGTGAGGGATCAGCAACTTTAGATCCGATGTATGAAGACCATTTTTATTCAAGGCTTCCATGATCACTTCAGGAAATTTTACAATAGCTTTTTTAAAAACGGCCGGACCATCCATGTTAGGGAACACCTGTGCTTTATCGATCATCGCATGGCTGAAGAACATTTGCCCTATTTCTGCATCGTCAAAGTCGGCATATTTTTCCGGCATCCAGTGATTAGCGTGGGTGCCCGGGTTATACATGGCTAATATTTCCGCACTTTCGCCATCACTGTGTAAATGGGTAGAGAGGATACCCTGGTTGTCCTGTTCAGAGGGCTGTAATACAACTGCACCAGCACCATCACCGAAGATCACGGATACATTTCTTCCTCTTGTACTGAAGTCAAGGCCAAACGAGTGCTTTTCGGAGCCAACCACCAAAATGTTCTTATACATACCAGTTTTGATGAACTGATCGGCTACGCTCAATGCATATACAAATCCGCTGCATTGGTTGCGAACATCCAATGCCCCGATCTCATTCATCTTCATGACACGTTGCAGCAAAACGCCACAACCGGGGAAGTAATAATCAGGTGAAAGGGTGGCGAAAACAATGAAATCAATATCCTGTGGGGTGATGCCGGCTCTTTCAATAGCAATCTTTGCTGCTTCCACTCCCATGGTGGCAGTAGTTTCTTCAGTGCGGTGGGCATACCGGCGTTCTTTGATACCGGTTCTTTCCTGTATCCACTCATCACTGGTGTCCATATATTTCAGGAGGTCATTATTGGTGACCACATGCGGGGGAACATACATACCGATCCCGGCGATCTTTGTACGAAACATAGCAAGCTTTTGAGGAAGGAAGATAGGAAAAGAAATGAAACTGTTGTCTGGTGAAACAGTTTCATTTCTGTATAAAGAAGGGTTAGTTACATTTTAATATCCACGATGACCTTTTCTTTCCGGCTTTTTTCAGCAGCAAATCCCATCACATGGCTTTCGATAGACGCATCAATGGTGGAGGTAAGCAAAGCAGGATTATGTTGTGATACAGCCTGTATCCAATCGGCTACCAGGCGCCAGTCGCCGCCGCCATGCGTATCACTTTCCTGTTTCCATTCAGTGTTTTTGCCCGTGCGGAAATCGGTGTGAGTGAAGGTCGTCATATCGCCAACGATCTCGCCCATGCTTCCCATTACTCTTGTTCTTCTGCCTTCATATCCGGTAAAGGCTTCCATAGAAAATGCTGCCGTGATATTATTATCAAAGAGAATATTCGTGGTGTAATGATCAGGCTGGTCATTATCCATCCGGTACACACACCTGCCGTAATTACTGTTCCTTAAATATTCCATGATGACGTCGCCCTGTTTGTCTTTTTCTTCCGGCAGATCAAAGTGATGTAACCAGGTTCTTCTATCGTAGTATATCCTTTTGGCAGAATAAGGACATTGCGGCTCTATTTTACAGCCGTTGATGCAACGATCAGTGCTGCCTTCAGGTGCATTTTCTTTTTTGAACCACTTCAGGTCTCCGAAAGCTGAGATGCTCTTGCAGTGTTTGTCCAGCATCCATTTCAGGATATCAAGATCATGACATGACTTTGCCAAAATAATAGGAGTGGTTTCTTTACTGTTGTGCCAGTTGCCACGGACATACGAATGGCTCATATGCACATGCATGATTGGTTCCAGGTGCTGGATACTGATCACCTCGCCGATCGATCCGTTATGCATCAGCTCTTTTAGTTTGATAAAATAGGGAGCATAACGAAGCACATGACACACAGCCACGATGCGATCATTTTTTTTGGCCAATGCTAAAATGTCAAGGCATTCTTTTTCACTGGGGGAGATCGGTTTTTCCAGTAACACATCATAACCCATCTTCAATGCTTCCATGCACGGCCCATAATGAAGGTTGTCCGGTGTAGATATAATTACTGCATCGGCAAACTTCGGACGTTTGAAAACATCTTCCCATGTTTTGAAGCGGTTGGCTTCAGGTATATTGTGTTTTTTGGTGTAACGTTCGTTTCTGATAGGTATCGGTTCCGCTACACCAATTATATCCAGTTGTTCAGGATATTGTACAGCATAATTGCCATATACATTTCCTCTCGATCCGGCTCCGCAGGTAATGGCTGTAACAGGCTTGCCCAAACGCTGGTGCAGGGTGTTGTCGGGTAAAATGATCTTTTCACCATTTTCATTGACAGCCCATGAAGAAAAGGGTAATGCAGAAGTGCCGGCTGCGGCTCCCATTATCTTAAGCCAGTCGCGGCGGGATAATTGATTTGGCATGCTATCGGATTTAAATCAGAACTTTTGATAAGGGAAGGTACGAACTTTAACGAGCATAAATTTCTATATTCGGAATATAATTGTTCTATATGAAAAGTTCATCACAACGGTTTTTGGCATTGGATGTATTGCGGGGCATGACGGTATGTTTTATGATAATAGTCAACAGCCCGGGCAATGGCGCTACATCGTATGCAGCATTGCAACATGCGTCCTGGAATGGTTTTACCCCTACTGATCTTGTCTTTCCCACCTTCATGTTCGTAGTTGGGAATGCGCTCAGTTTTGTGGCAAAGAAATGGGAAGGCATTTCGGACAGAAAAGTCTTTTGGATAATCTTCAAAAGAACAGTGATCATCTTTCTGCTTGGTTACCTCATGTACTGGTTCCCGTTTATGCATTGGAATGAACAAGGAAATCTGGAGACTAACCCGATTTCTCACACAAGGGTCATGGGCGTGCTGCAGCGTATTGCACTTGGATACTTTTTTGCAGCTTTGATGGTGCGGTATCTGAAGACTTCCACGATCATCCGGTTATCAGTTGTGTTTCTTCTTTTGTATTGGTTGATCCTTTTGTTGTTTGGAGATAAGACGGATCCATATAATTTACTGACGAATGCCGGAACAAGATTTGACCTGTGGTTACTTGGTGGAGATCATTTGTATCATGGGGAGGGAGTGGCATTTGACCCTGAAGGGTTATTGAGTACGCTACCTGCCATTGCGAATGTCACATTCGGATATGTGGCCGGCAAATGGATTCAGGAAAAAGGAAATACGTATGAAGGATTGGCAAAGCTTTTGCTGACAGGCTCTATATTGATCTCACTGTCGCTTTTATGGGATATCAGTTTTCCCATAAATAAAAAACTCTGGACAGGCAGTTTTGTATTGCTTACAGTAGGCATCGATTGTGTGTTGATCGCCGCTTTATTGTATATCACCGACTTTTTGCAGATCAAAAGATGGACTTATTTCTTCGAAGTGTTTGGAAAGAACCCTTTGTTTATTTATCTCTTGTCCGAGCTGGGTGTCATACTGCTCTGGTTCTTTCCTATAGGGGAGAGTCGCCAACCTTTATATTCATGGCTGTATGATAACATTTTCGTTCATGCAGGCAGTTATTTCGGGTCTTTCCTTTTTGCTGTAAGCGTAATGATGGTCTGCTGGCTGGTTGGATACTTTTTAGATAAGAGAAAAATCTATGTCAGGGTCTGAAGATCATTGAGCATTTGTCAGCTTCAATACTTCTGCAGCAAATCTTTCACATTCGTGTTGTACCGACTGAACATCTTTGGATTTGATATAAGAGCCAATAACATGGTCGCCGGCGCCGGGTATGGCCACCATTCTTTTTATGCTTTCAGCTGTGGCTAATTGAGCGAACATCCTTTTCATCGCAGATACTTTGACAACCGGGTCCTGGTGTTCTTCATCCTTAAAATAATACAGGATCAGTGTGGGCTGCTTTACTTTCTGAAAAGTGGATTCCTTCATGGTGGTTTCAAGCAGCTCTTCTAATTGCACCGTTGCTTCCATCCGGTATTGATAATTCCAGTACTTCGCATAAATAGCAGAAGTATCTGATGCGTGATTATATTTCCCTTTTATCATGTTGGCGATTTGCAACCCCCAGGGATTATTTAACAACCATGCATTCGGATCATTGATGGCAATGTTGGGTGAAAGCAAAATGAGCCCGGTGATCTCAGGGTATTCTGCAGCTAATTTCAAAGCCAGTGTTCCGCCTGTGGAGGTTGCCATCAGTATTACTTTTTTACCTAACTGTTTCCCGATTGAATAGGCTTCTTTGGCTGAATTCCATGCCCCTTCGGCCGTAAAGTTCAATAGCGGTTCCGGTGTATCCACGCCATGATCATCTAACCGGGATAAAAATAAATTGCATCCGAATTTTTTTGCGAAACCAATATGAACCGGATCGCCTTCTTCCTGGCTGGCGGAAAATCCATGCAGATAAACAACCGCATATTCTGTTTTTTCTCTGGTGGAATCGTCATTCCAGATGATCCTTGCTTCATTGCCGGGTTTAAGCTTGAACAAAGCTTCATGATCGTTAACGTATTTTTCCAGCAATGCAGCATCAGACGGCATCGTAGGAAGGTCCCTGGTATATTTTGGTGAAGAAGGTTGGGGCCCGAGAAAATAGACAATGATCAGTATCAAAATGATGAAGGCTAACCATTTAAGGAACTTCATATCGCTGGTTTTCATAAAACTAATATAATTCCGCTTTTAAACAGGGTTAAGTCCTTATTAATTGTCGCTTTCGTTTGCTCTCCCCGCTTAATTGGCGTACCTTCGCCGCTCGAAAAAAACAGCGGTTAGCTATCGGCTAATAGCTTTTGGCACACTGCCGAATAGCTAACGGTGAAGGCTAATAGCTAAAAGCTGCAACTATTTATGCAAATAAGAAACATCGCCATCATCGCCCACGTTGACCATGGTAAGACCACGCTGGTTGACAAGATATTACACACTACCAAGGTATTCCGTGAAAACCAGGAGACAGGGGAACTGATCATGGACAGCAACGATCTTGAAAGAGAGCGGGGTATCACTATTTTCAGTAAGAATGCAGCTGTAGTATATAATGACGTTAAGATAAATGTGATAGACACTCCGGGCCACGCCGATTTTGGCGGAGAAGTGGAAAGGGTTTTGAAAATGGCTGATGGTGTATTGTTGCTCGTGGATGCCTTTGAAGGCCCAATGCCGCAGACGAGATTTGTGTTGCAGAAAGCATTGCACCTGAATTTGAAACCGATCGTTGTTATCAATAAAGTAGACAAGCCGAATTGCCGTCCGGATGAAGTGCATGATGCGGTGTTTGAATTATTCTTTAATCTCGATGCCACAGAAGAGCAATTGAATTTCCCTACTTTCTACGGTAGTGGCAAAAATGGTTGGTTCAATGATTCATTAGAGCAAATTGATAATATCAACCCGTTGCTGGATGGCATTATCAAATATGTGCCGCCACCCAAGGTGAATGAAGGCCCTGTGCAGATGCAGATCACTTCACTGGATTATTCTTCATTCCTCGGTCGTATTGCTGTAGGAAAAGTAAGCCGCGGTGTATTGAATGATGGACAGAATGTGGTGCTGATGCAGGCGGATGGCACCAGCAGAAAAACAAAAGTGAGGGAACTGTATGTTTTTGAAGGAATGGGAAAGAAAAAAGTAACTGAAGTGGTGGCGGGCGACCTGTGCGCTGTTGTGGGTATCGAAGACTTTAATATCGGGGATACGATCGCGGATGCAGAAAATCCTGAAGCATTACCAGTGATCAGTGTAGATGAACCAACGATGAACATGCTGTTCTCAGTAAACAACTCACCCTTCTTTGGTAAAGACGGAAAATTTGTTACTTCCAGGCACCTGCGTGACCGCCTGATGAAGGAAACAGAAAAGAACCTTGCGTTAAGGGTTGAAGATAGCCAGGAAGGAGACAGC
>JAEUVK010000208.1 GCA_016787135.1 Chitinophagaceae bacterium
TATTTCTCTTCCGCCATCAGTTCAAACTGGCGGATCAGTTGCATCAGTTCGTACCAGTAGAGGTAAGTCTCTTTGGAAAATTTGGTAGCCAATGGGTTAAAATTTGAGCCGCAAAAATAAGGGAAAGAATGCAATTTACTAATGCCTGTTTCAGATTTGCGGTTTACCCCTCCGGAGGGCAAAAACTCTCTTAGCCAGCTGTTTATACGAAAGCTCGTCATGCTGGTGTTGTTCCCCGGGCCTTGTACCTTGCACCTTGTCCATTATCTTGCAGCCCTTAATGCTCAGCCTGCGATCAATATCATTTCTGCAGTTTAAAAACTACACCAACCGCTCTTTTGATTTTACTGAACGGGTCGTAGGTATATGCGGGAATAATGGCGTTGGCAAGACCAACCTGCTGGATGGCATTCATTATCTCTGTTTCACCAAAAGCTATTTTACACGGGTTGATGGCAATAGTGTGCAGCAAGGCAAGAACGGCTTCCGTATCGAAGGGAATTTTATTTTGAATAATAAAGCGGAAAAGACGATCTGCATACTTCGTGAGACAGGTAAAAAGGAATTCACTATCAATGAACAGCCTTACGAAAAGTTCTCGCAGCATATCGGCCGCTATCCCTGTGTGATCATTGCCCCGGATGATGCCATTCTGATCACAGGCGGCAGCGAGGAAAGAAGAAAATTCATTGACGGTCTGCTTTCACAAGTAGATGGCAGTTACCTACAGCACCTGATCGTGTATGCCAAAGTATTACAGCAACGAAATTCTTTATTAAAATCATTTGCCGAAACAGATAAGAAGGATCTCTCCCTGTTAGACGTGTTGGACGAGCAACTCCTAAAACCAGGGGAGTACATTTTTAACAAGAGACGGGAGTTTTTTGTATCCTTTCTCCCGCAGGTGAAACATTTATACAGTGAGATCGCTATGCAGCCTGAAGATGTGACCTTGCTATATGAAAGCCAGTTACTGCAATCTTCTTTTGCGGAATTACAAAAAGCTACCCGCCAGAAAGACATATATGCCTGCCGTACTACGGCCGGTATCCATCGCGATGAATTAGACATAACACTGGGCAGCCAGCTATTCCGCAATATCGCTTCGCAGGGGCAGCGTAAGAGTTTGCTGTTTGCATTGAAACTGGCGGAACTGGAAGTGCTGAAAAGAGAGAAAGGTTTTCCCCCCCTCCTGTTACTGGATGATGTATTTGAAAAATTAGATGAGGGCCGTATCAGCAACCTGTTGCAGAAAGTGTGTGTAGAAAATGATGGCCAGGTATTCATTACGGATACGAATGGGGAAAGGTTACAGCAGCACCTGGATACCTTGTCGGTGGCTTACCAGTTAATCAATCTATGAAAAGCTTAAAGTTTACGGGTTAATGCTCTTGGCGGCAGGTCAACTTTTGTAATGTCTATGATATTGGAGATATGTCAACTTTAAACTTTTTACCTTTGCCTTATGGGTGAATTTTCTATCGGGGATGCTATCAAAGAATTTTTAAACAAAAGCCGTATCAAAGGTGGTATCCAGGCTTTGCAGATAGAAGATGTGTGGGAGCAGATCATGGGAAAAACCATAGCCCACTATACCGATAAACTCCAGATCATCGGCGACAAGCTTATCATCACTACGACCGTGGCCCCGCTTAAACATGAACTGATCTACCAGCGTGAAAAGATAAAACAACGGGTAAATGAGGCATTGGGGCAAAAGGTGATCAATGAAGTGATCGTTCAATAATTATTCAACCATAAACACACTCCTATGCGAAAGTTACTTGCTCTTGTATGTATTGCTATGCTCATGGCCAATTGTGATCTGAAAGCCCAGACAGAAAGAGGAACGTTAATGCTTGGCGGCAGCGCCAGCCTGCAGGCGACCGAAGATGCTTCGGTCTTTCTATTCAATCCTAATTTTGGAGTACTGGCGGCTAACAACTTCGCCGTAGGGTTACAGGCCAGTATATTATCTTCTGAGGGATATTCGCAATGGGCACTCGGGCCTTTTGCCCGTCTCTATTTTGGTAAGAATGATAAGGGGAAACTATTCGGCCAGGGATCAGTATCCATTAATGGCGGTGACGGGTCTGATGTATTCCTGGGTGCCGGTCTTACAGGCGGGTATGCCGTCTTTCTCAATCAAAGTATCGCTGTAGAGTTGTCAGTCAGCTATTTTCGTATTGATGATAGCGGCCTGGTCATTGCAGGGGCCGGTTTCCAGATCCATTTTAAAAAGCAGAAATGATACCTGCGTAAAGGTCTTTGTGGAATTTTTAATACATCAGCATCTCTTTCAAAAACGAGATGCTTTTACTTTCTATACCCACACCCTGCCATGAGAAATGGGATGAAATGACACCTAACGGACAAGGCGCCTTTTGCAGCGTTTGCTCAAAGACCGTGGTTGATTTTACCGCACTCAGCGATAAGGAGGTTCAAAATTATTTTTTACATAAAAAAGAAGAAAAGACCTGCGGCCGTTTCCGCAATGACCAGTTAGCCGGCAAGGATAATTCTTTGAATAAATTGTTAGCAACATCTATTCCTTTCTGGAAAAAATTCCTGGCGATGGTTGTTATCGTATTTGGCAGTTTGCTGAGCAGTTGCAACCAGGTTACATTAGGTAAGCCGGCTGTTAATAGCCAAAAGACGGAATTGAAAGATTTGCCATTTACAACAACAGGAATCATACTATCAGAAATCGAACCATATACTAATTCCCCAATAGATACAGTTTTGACAAAGAAATGTTCTTTTGAGGCTATAGGTATTACGGAAGAAATATTTGTTGACGACACGATTATACAAGGCGATGTGAAAATGTCTCCAGTCACACAGGAAGAGCCATTGCTAAAAATACAGACAATTGACAAAGCGATTAAAATCTCACTTGATAAGCATGGAAATCCGACCAGAGAATAAAATCGATTACTGAACTTTAACTCTCGGATCTACTACGCCATAAAGTATATCCGCCAGTATATTAACCAGGATAAAAAAGGCAGCAGCCACCAGTACCGATCCCATCACTACCGGGTAGTCCAATTTATCCAATGCATCTACCGTTACCTTGCCCATTCCCTGCCAGCCAAAAATGTATTCGACAAAAAAGGCTCCGGCGAGCAGTTCAGCAAACCAGCCGGTAACGGCGGTAATAACCGGGTTCAATGCGTTGCGCAAACCATGTTTCCATATGACTTTTCGTTTACTCAATCCTTTTGCATAAGCTGTGCGGATATACTCCTGGTCCAGCACATCGAGCATGGCGCTGCGGGTAAGCTGGGTAATGATCGCCAGCGGACGAATGCCCAGTGTAATAGCCGGAAGAATTAAATTTTGCAGACTCATTCTTCTCTCTCCCGTCACATCATCTATGTCGAACCAACTGCCTGAAATATGCAGCCCTGTCCAGTCGCTCAATACAAAACCGAATAAATAGGCGATGATGATACCCATAAAAAAAGAAGGGGCTGATATCCCAATAATACTCGAAAAAATAGCGGATGTATCCACCCATGTATTTTGTTTGACGGCTGCAACCACACCAAGCGGGATGCCGATCAGCGTAGCAATGAACATAGCCGCAAATGCCAGCATCAATGTGCCGGGGAGCGCCTGCATCAGTACACTCCATACATCTCTTTTTGTCTGGTATGATTTACGCAGGTACGGAATTTTTATGCCAAACTTCTTTTCTCCACCGATAAAAAAACCTTTCAGTTGCTTTTTCTCAATATCTGTTTTGCTATGAACACAGATGGGTGAAACGTCGTTCAGGTAATAGAGAAATTGTTTGAATTTAGGAATTGGCTCTCCCTGTTCATTGATCAGGTAAAGTTCTTTACGGATATTGGCCTGCGTAGCAGCATCTCCTGTTTGCCCCATCACTAATCTTGACGGATCGCCAAATCCCTGGAACAGAAAAAAGACCAGCATCACCACTCCTATCAATACTAAGAGGCCGTAGAGTATCCTTTTGGCTATGTACCTGAGCATAGTTACTGGTTACTGGTTTCTGGTTGCTGAGCGGTGTCTATAACCGGCAATGGTGTTTGTGGTTGAATAGCTATGCTATTCAGGTCATTTGTGATCTCATCCATCTTCCGGTAACTCTGTTTATTCTTTACCGTACCATTTTCCAATAAATATATGGCAGGGTTTGATCTCGCGGCTGTCCTGATGGCCGTGAAGTCGCATTTGAAAATAGTAATGTCTTTGAACGGGGTTGTTCCCAGTTTTTGCTGCGCTTCTTCCAATTGCCGGGTAATAACGAACACGGGAATACTCTTTGCTTTGGCTGCAGTATAGAGTCTTTCAAAATCTTTTTGCCAGTCAGATACAGGTACCGAAAAATCTTCGCAGAAAAGCAGGATAGCATACGGACGGGAAAGGACGAATTGTGTGGAATCTTCATTGGTAATACCCGATAACAGGAACCCTTTGATGGGCGGTGTATTGTTCGAGCCTTTTCTTACGATCTTGTCGTATCGTTTTACGAATTCGTATGGCGGTGTGCTGAAGTCTGCCGGGAACTGATCAGCCGTGAATTCCACTTCTTTCCCCTCTTTTTTATATACAAAAGTGATAACGGTACTATCCTGGATCGCATCATCCGGCATCTGCATCTGCTGATTGATGTTTTTCCCTTTTTTATAAGGCAGGCAATCGATCACAGGTAAATAATTCAGCGTGTACCACTGAATGCCGAAGCCAAAACTGATCATCAGCAGCATGATAATATTGCTGATCTTACCGGAGAACAATGGTTTTATTTTGTTTTTCTGCCGGAAAAGAAAACCGATCAGGATCGTAAGCACGACATCTTTTAAGAAAGAGGTTTGGGCCGTAATAGGAATGCAATCTCCAAAGCAACCGCAATTCGTGGGTTTACCGGTAATAAAAGTGTAGCCGGTCAGGAAAGTAAAAAATAGTATAAGCAATAATAACAGCCAGATAAAAAGTTTGATCCTCCATCCCAGTAATAAAGCGAACCCGGCTATGATCTCAAAGGCGTTCATCAGGATAGACAACCATAATGTCCAGCTATTGAACTGCGTCATATCCCACAATTCAAAGAATTCCTGCATTTTATAGCTGAGCCCATGGGGATCATTGGCTTTTATCAAACCGGAAAAAATAAATAACAGCCCAACGATAATCCTTGCTGCCGTGATCAGTATTTTCATGTAGCCTTATTGGTGAAAAACATAATTATTACGGGATCTTAGACCGCTGCTCGCTGACTTCCGGCTTCCTGCATCAGTATCAGTGCGAACACTGCATAATTGATAATGTCGTTATAGTTCGCATCTATCCCTTCGCTTATGATCGTTTTTCCTTCATTATTTAATATTTGTCTGATACGCTGCAGTTTCATTAAGATCAGGTCAACGAAACTTTCCTGGCTCATGCTTCTCCACGCTTCTCCATAATCGTGGTTCTTGTCCTGCATCAGTTTTTTCGCCACAGCGATATAATGATCATACAGTGTTGAGACTTTTGCTACTTCCAGTTCCTCCGGCGCTCCTGCATGAAGGTCAAGCTGGATAAGCCCTATCACTGCATAGTTAATGATGCCCTTGAATTCTGCCGCAATATCATCTGCTACTTTTTGCTGGCCTTTTTCCTGGATAGTGCGTATCCGCTGGGCTTTGATGAATATCTGGTCAACAATAGAGATGGTACGCAATACTCTCCAGGCTGTGCCATAGTCCTTTGCTTTTTTCAGAAAAACCTCTTTGCAGGAATGGATCACCTGGTCGTATTGCTGGTCGGTTGTTGTCATACTGGTCAATTCTGTCATATCGGTCATATTGATCAAACCCGTCAGGCAAATCAAAGTGAAACGGCCTTCAGTGCGACCCATTTGACTTATATGACTTACTGACTTCTGGATTACCTTCGCTTCAAAAATAGCGAAACAACAGCTAATGTTTACACTGAATTGCAAAGGACGGCTACTTGCTGTGGATAAACCCCTGGTGATGGGTATTATCAATGCAACGCCGGATTCGTTTTATGCTGAAAGCCGTTACTCGGGCACCGATGCCCTGCTGAAGCAGGCAGAAAAAATGGTGCAGGAAGGAGCCGATATCCTGGACATAGGGGGGCAAAGTACCCGCCCGGGAAGTGAAAAAGTAAGCGCCGAAGAAGAGCTGAAAAGAATCATTGACGGTATTAATGCTATTCATCAGAGATTTCCGGAGGTTGTGATGTCTGTTGATACTTATTATTCACTTGTCGCCAAAGAGGCAGTAGAAGCAGGAGCTTCCATAGTAAATGATATCAGTGGAGGCAGCCTGGATGAATTAATGATCCCCGTTGTTGCCTCATTGCGTGTTCCCTATATACTAATGCACATGAAAGGAACTCCGCAGACCATGCAGCAGTCACCGCTCTATGATAATGTGACCAAAGAAGTGCTTGATTTCTTTATATTCAAAACTGAAGAGCTGCGGAAAGCAGGGATACCTGATATCATCATTGACCCTGGTTTTGGTTTTGGAAAAACTATTGAGCATAATTTTGAGCTATTGCGCAATCTCCAGGTGTTTAAAATACCGGGAAAGCCTCTTCTGCTTGGCGTTTCCCGCAAATCAACCGTTTGGAAGACTCTTGGCACATCTGCTGACGAAGCACTGAATGGTACAACGGTACTAAATACGATCGGTTTAATGAATGGGGCCAATATCATCCGGGTGCATGATGTGAAAGAAGCGAAGGAGGCTGTAAAACTGGTGACTTCCTGCATCGGTTAATCTTTATTTTCCTCTGCATAAAATAAAAAAATCCTGCATAGCAGAATTTCTTTATTCATCAGAGCTTACTGAGAGGTTTTTCATGTTTCTAAAGGGAGACGGATACATGTTTGGGTGGTAACAGGCGAGAATAATGAAGGTAACGGGAGCCTGCGAATTCAGAAGGGTATCAAATTTTGCCTGGACTAAAAACGGGGCCAATCTGCACAAAATAAAACCGTCTCATTTTAGATGAGACGGTGTAAAGTTCCTGCTTTATCAGTAAACTAAGATCAGATTTCAGTTGAGCGGCATCAATTTTTTTAATGGCGGGGCTGACGTTGTTCTGTGATAGCGCTGTCTGAAACCTGCAGCAACTCAATATCAAATATCAGCGCTTCGAAAGGCTGTGAGCCAGGGCCAGGGTTCTTTCCGTAGGCAAGGAATCCGGGAATATATAATGTTCCTTTGCCGCCTTCTTTGAACAATAACAAACCTTCGTCCCATCCGCGGATAACATTGCCCCTTCCTAATTGAAAGGCGTATGCATTGGATTGGAAAACGCTGTCTGTTCTTAATATCCTGCCACTGTATTTTACGTTCACATATTTATCATTGGCTGCCTGTGCGCCGGTACCCTGTTCTTTGATGGTTACGTAGGTCCCTTTCCCGGTTTTTTGTGCATTGATCTTTTTGGCGGCCAGGTAAGCATCCATCTCTTTTAATTCTTTTGCTACTTCGCCGGATTTCTCCAATTCTTCTTCTTCTTTTTTACGCATTTCTTCCTGTTCTTTTTGTGCACGGGCCATCTCTGCCTGCTGTTCTTTTTCCTGGCGAGGCCTGTCACGTTCTACTTCTTTATTATAATCAGCCAATGCAACACTGTCAACGGAAAACACTTCAAGGATCTTTACGGTCATGATAAGCCTGTCGCCTTTTTTTGCATTGGGCGGCAGGATGGGCGCCTGGTATTTCATCAGTGAATCGGCCATCTGCACTGTTACGACACTGTCTCCTTTTTTTAACAACGGTAAAAGTTCCTGGAAATCATAAGTAGGCTTTTCCAGTTTCTGGATCTTTACATAGCCGGGCATTTTGCCATAACTATTGAAGCGATCCATCAAAGAATCATTGAACTTAATGGTGTAATTGAATTTGACGATCTGCCCGTCTTTCAGCAAAGAATCTTTCCCTTTGGAAGGGAAAAGTTTATAAGCAAGCCCGCTTTTTGTTTTCTTGTAGGTTACTTTATTGCAAGCTACAGCCAGTGACAGGACTGCGATCGTCACTAATAAATAATTGATCCTTTTCATTTGTAGTGATTATTGTAATAGAGATTTGTTGTCTTTTATAGCGTCTTTGAATTTCTGAACGGTTACTTCCAGAGAGTCACTGCTTCTGCCACCCGCAGCATTGTAATGCCCTCCCCCTTCAAAATATTTGCGGGCAAAGGTATTGCAATCAAAATCACCTTTACTGCGAAAACTCCATTTTCTTTCCTCATCACGGTCAATGACCAGTCCTACCAGTTTGATCCCCTGTATGGTCTGGGGAAAATTCACCAGTCCTTCGGTATCACCGGTCTTGATATGAAACTTCAACAGGTCTGATTTCGGAATGGCGACCAGCACCGTATTGTATTCATAGAAGACCTGCATCCGGTGCAATAAGACATGGCCGGTGAATCTTAATTTGTTTTCGAGAAAATTGTCAAAAAGGTTTTCATGCACTTTCGGGTGTTCCAGCCCTCTTGATTTCAGGTCAGCTACCAATTTGTGAACGCCGGCATGGGCAGACGGAAAACGGAATGATCCGGTATCTCCTACCAGCCCGGCATAAATACATTCGCTGATATCTTCGTCAATTTTATCACTATGACCGGCTCCGACGATGAAATCGTAGATCATTTCGCAGGTAGAGCTTTTGCGTACATCGCTGATGCCATAATCAAAAGAAGCTTCATCCGGCTCCTGGTGATGATCGATCAAGATCTTCACACAAGTAAGGTCCTTCAGCTGCTGGGTCATTGTCCTGGTCCTGTGAAAAATATTAAAGTCAAGACAGAACAACCATTCTGCATTATTCAATGCTTCATCTGCCAGCTTACGGTTGAAATCAAAATCTATTACATCATCACAGCCTGGCATCCAATCGAGCCATTGCGCCCAATTGGTGGGAGAAATGACAGAGACGTTATGGCCAAATTTTTTCAGGAAATGAAACAACGCCAGCGAAGATCCCATTGCATCTGCATCGGGCTTTTGGTGCGTGGTGATGACGACTTTCCTGGGCTGCTGCGTTAATAACGGGTATAATTCCTGTATAGGCTTCATAAAGCGGCTGCGAAGGTAGGGAAATGTACCGATGTGTCAATTCGCTGATTTACTGATGATCCTGCGGACTGACCGGGCCGGACTGATCATTATCAAATTGGCTGATTAGTTAATTGCCTTTACCTTTGCGGCCGCCTGCTTTGCAGGATGCAAAAAGTATTTAAACAAACGACAATATATGAGTAACAGAACATTTACCATGATCAAACCCGACGCCATGAAGAATGGACACGCCGGTGCGATCATTGACAGGTTTATCAAAGAAGGATTTAAAATTGTAGCACTTAAAATGACCAAACTCAGTCCTGAAAAAGCAGGCGAGTTTTATGCCATCCATAAAGAAAGACCTTTCTACGGCGAGCTGGTAGAGTTCATGAGCAGCGGCCCAATCATCGCCGCTATTTTGGAAAAGGCCGATGCAGTATCTGCTTTCCGGGCACTGATCGGCGCTACCAATCCCGCACAGGCAGCAGAAGGCACTATCCGCAAATTATATGCGACATCTGTAGGTGAAAATGCCGTACACGGAAGCGACAGCGATGAGAACGCAATTATTGAAGGCAACTTTTTCTTCTCAGGATTGGAGAGGGTATTGTGATCCTCTTACCATAATTATTTACACATCCCGTCTTATGGCGGGATTTTTTTATTAGTAGCGTAACCTGATCGAAACGACGGACAGTTTATCTCCTGTGTGTTTGAAACTGGCTTTGCTGAATCCGGGCGGGCCGAATGTTCCCATTACATTATTAGAAAAGCCATAGCCTTCTTTCGGCAAACCGATCCAGTTCTTGTCCATTTTCAGATTGCTGTTCTCATCATGTAATACAACGGCTGCATAGTTACCGGCAGGCAGGTCAGTAAAGTTCAGTACCGCCCTGTTGCCAGATATTATCGTTGCTTTTCCTTTTCTGAATGCTTTTTCGGGTTCATCAGGGTAACCTTCGCTGTCTTTGAACAGGCTGATAAGCACCTGTCCCTTTTCGTTGCGAAGATGGGTGATGATTATACTGATCTCATTAACCGGTACGGCCTTCCATGAAAAGAATGGTACAAAAGATAGCAGCAAAAGGCTTCTGAGTAGTTGCATGTTGTGTGAAGCAAATATAATGGCTAACGGCCTAAATACTGTAACACCAGACGGCGATGATGCTCTGCATGATAAATGGTGAAGCATAACATCTCACGTAAGGTCAGTTTGCCTAAAAGCGGATGCGGCAGTATTTGTTTGTCCAGTTGCTCTTCACTGTATTTGTCAATATTCTTATTAATGCTGTCAATTGCTTTAATCAATTCGTCTTTCAATTTTGTTTTCTTATCGGGCTGTATGGGTTTGGGAATGAATCTTTCCCCGACCTGGTATTTGCCTTCCAATTTCTTCAGGTATTTTGCCACCAGCAATTCATAGTCGCGGGAAGGCCTGTTGGATTTACCAAAGAACAACCTGAGCATCAGTTTGGGAAGGCTGAATGCCAGGCGGACCGGGTAAACACTCCGGCATATATGATCTAGTTGCTGTCCGGCGGTCCACTTGCCGTTGGCGGAGTGAAGAAAATCGGTGTCGTTCAGGGAAAGCACAAGATCGAGGAGGCTTTGGTGATTTTCTGATAGTTTGCTTTTTATTTCTTCTTTAGTCATAGACTTAAATTATCCTTATTCTCTTTTGCTAGGGGTTTTGTTCTGACAGTTTATTGTAATACGTGACCAGTTCACTGTAATCTGTATCCGGCCGGCCCGTCAGTTTCTTTTGTTCAATAAAAAGTTTCAGGTTTTCCTTTTTCTCACCCAGTATCTCCGGTATCTCTTTGATCTTTTTAAGCCGGGTAAATGTATTTTGATAA
>JAEUVK010000170.1 GCA_016787135.1 Chitinophagaceae bacterium
TTGGTCGAAATTCCAGCTTCCTGCTGCTTTAAAATCGAAACAATCTGTGTCTCGGTAAATCTTGTCTTTTTCATGTTGTCAGTTTAAAATTAATAGATTTCTCTAATTTTAAACTGTCTGTGATTTAGGGGTACTTACAGAATGATCTCAAAATTTACCGGCTTTGAGAATTCCGTATCCTGGCGCGAAGGACAAATTAAAATTGAGGGAAACTATTTCTATATGAAGATTCTCAGGTTTTACAATTTGTAAAAACGCAATTGAACATTTTGTTCTTACCTGCTACTGGGTAACTGCTTCCAGCCTTTCAAACAAGGTTTTTAAGCGCAGGTTATAGGAGTCTGCGCCTCTGCTTTCGGTATATAACGCTTCGAGGTCTTTCAATGTCTTTCCTAATTGGATATGATTTATAGTACCGGAAACGCCTTTTGTGTCGGATATAATCGCCCTGATCTCTTTATAATTATTCACGTATAAAATTACGTATTCATCATACACTCGTTGAATACCGCTGGCTATCTCCTTGCAACTTTTAATTGCGTCCTGCGGAAAGCGAATTTCTGCTCCCGCTGGTAATTTATTGAGTAATTCCGATAATTTCTTATTCTCAAAATACCTGAGCATCACTTCCTCTGGCATCAGGGATTTTAGCTGGTTCCGTTTGATGCTTTTATCAATTAGCATAACAATATCCTGCAAAACCAGTCTGATATCATCCTGCAACAACCTGAGCTTTCCCTTCATTTTTTCCATCTCGCTGTTAAAAGCGAGGTTGCTCTGATATAATCGTTCATACTGATTAAAGTATTTCTCAATACTCCTGATAAAACTGTCAAGATCCTGCTGATCAATCGCCTTTTCTTTGACTGTAAGATTGCCCACCATCCCTATTATACTGGTAAAAATATTACCTGCAGGGAATAATGAACCGGGACTTCTTTTGCCAGTTTCTAAAAAACTACCCACTACCTGGCTAAATTTATTATTATTGGTTTTCCGGGCCTTTTGCAGCAATGGCTTTAGTGCATTGTGAATTTCTGTTTCAAGGCTAAAGCCCAGTTCGTTACTCGTTGGATTATTTAAAGATGCTATCTTATTGCGATAACTTTCTTTAAGGACTAGGCCCTGAAGGTTATTTGAGGAGCTAATTGCCGCATCAAGAAAAAGTGAAACAGAAAGAAACTTTCCAAACTCAGCCTTTTGCTGCCTTTGAATCTGGAGTTTCAGATCTGATACTTCCTTACTCAATTGCTGTATCTGTGATTTACTTGTTTCATTTATCTGAACCAGGTTACGTATAGTAGAGTCAATAGCAGATTGAGAATCAATCTGGCTCCAAAAAATTACCAGAACAATGAAGAAAAATACTTTTTTCATTTCATTGTTAAATTTTATTCGGATTCTATTTGTTTTTGAAAAAAAAACGTAAATTATTTTGCCACTATAAAATTCCAGAAAACCTATGAATTGAACATGTCTAACGATTTTACAAAATGTAAACTGTGATTTTACATTTATAAACCTTATAGTATGGAACAAATCGTTATTGGCAAAAACATCCGCAAGTGGCGTGATTTCAAAGGCAAAAAACAAGCTTCGTTTGCAAAAGAGATTGGGGTTTCAAGGGTTATGCTGAGCAGATATGAAAACGGAAGGTCAAAAATTTCGTTGGAGCATCTCAATAAAATCGCAATCTCTTTAGGAGTGGATATTTCCGACCTTATCAAAGAAGATAAGAGAGCATAATAATTATAAGTGTTTTGAAATCGCAGAGTAGTGTTTACACATCATTTCTTAAACAACTCTTCCTTCGGTACCACCTTTACTTTCATTCCATCCTTGAGCTTCTGGCTGACGGCCTCGTATGGACCGGTGATCACCTCTTCCCCGCCCTGTAAACCCTTGATGATCTCGATATAGTTGATGTCCTGTATACCGGACTGTACCACTGCTTTTTTTACTGTTCCGTCTTTTTGCAGGATAAATACTACTTCTTCCAGTTCGTCACCGGTTGCAGTTTCAGTCATGTCTGCATTTTCATCCCCCTTCTTTTCTTTTTCTTCTTTCTGTTTATCCGCCATGCTCTTGTCGCTTCCCTTTACCCTTGCATTTACCGCCATGATCGGCACGGCCAGTACATTGTCTTTCCGCATGGTCTTGATATCGGCGCTGGCATTCATACCGGGGCGGAAAGGAAATGTCTTTGCTGCCAGGTCGCTGTACGATTCCCTGATCAGCCTGATCCTCACCTCGTAGTTGGTAACATCATTGGCAGTGGATGTCAGCGTGGTTTTGGTACTGCTGGCTATTTTGGTGACAATACCTTTGAACTTGCGGTTATTGTACGCATCCACTTTTACATCGGCCGAATCGCCAATGTTCACCTTTACAATATCATTCTCTCCCACATCTACTCTTACTTCCAGTACACTCATATCCGCCACGGTCATCATTTCTGTACCGACATTAAAACTGTTACCAGCCACCCTCTCTCCTTTTTTTACTTTCAGGGATGAGATCACCCCATCCATCGGGGCCGTAAGCACCGTTCTGCTTAGATCTTTGTTGGCCTTGTTCAATCCTGTTTGCGATGACTGAACACCGGCCTGCAGACTCCGGATATTTTCCCTGGCTGCATTGTAGTTTGCCAATGCCGAACGGTATGTAGTTTCAAATTGCTCCAACTCTGACTGAGAAATGATCTTCTGGTCAAATAATGTTTTGTTACGGTCGTACGCCAGCTTGGACTGGTCCAATGAAGCCTTCAACGCTTCTAATGCTGCATTACTGTTCGCCACCGTTGCCTGCGAACGGTTGACCTGGGAGGCCGCATCATCCCTTTGCAACGCATAAATATCAGCAAAGATGCGGGCCAGCACCTGTCCTTTTCTTACACTGTCGCCTTCTTCAAAGTTCAGTTCAGTGATCTCGCCGGAAATATCCGGGCTGATCTTTACTTCCACTTCCGGATAGATATTGCCGCTTGCCGTTACTGTTTCTATGATGGTCCTTTTCGCAGATTTTTCTGACGTTACTTTTGTTCCTTTATCACCGCCTCCCAGTATTTTGGCAGCCACAAACACTACCGCCAGCACCCCGAGAATGATCAATATCCATTTA
>JAEUVK010000171.1 GCA_016787135.1 Chitinophagaceae bacterium
ATATCCGGTCTTTCTTTTTTAAAGAAACGGTACATCAGCCAGAGGCAACGGAGATCGGTCAGCGGCGTTATCTTCCTCGTCATGGGAATGATATGATGGCGGCAGCCTTCATTTTTTTTCACCAGCTCCAGTTCAGGCCCGTCGCTGCTTACCATGGTCACTTCAAATCCATTGGCATTCATGTAGCGCATCTGGCCCCTTAATAAAACATTCAGGGATATAGGAGCGGTGGTTATACGGATGAGTTTAGGCATTCTTATACATTAAAACCAATAAGGCTGCCTTGCTGAAAGACAATGCTTATTGGTTTGCACACATACTGTTATTGAAGAAAACATTTCTTATACCACACTTCCAGGGCAAAGAGGGTCCATATCATTTTGGCTCTTTTTTCATCGCCGGTCTTCACTTTACGCTCCCACAAATTCTCTATGAACGATGGCTGCACAAAATTCCGGCAATACGCATCCGGCGATAAGATATAAGCGGCGATGATATCTTTCAGTTCATTGTCGATCCACTGTTTTAACGGTATCTCAAAACCGCGTTTAGGCTGGTTGATCAGTGCATCCGGCAAATATTTTTCTGCCAGTTTACGCAACAGGTATTTTGTTTGCCCTCCCTTTATTTTGAATTCATCTTTCATGGTGGGAGTGTATTCCAATATCTCTTTGGAAAGCAGCGGGCTTCTTCCTTCGAGTGAATGCGCCATGGTAGCAATATCCATTTTCACCAGCAGGTTGGCCGCAAGGATATTATCAAAATCAAGGTTCATGATCTTCTGCAGGCCGCTCAGTGATGACCGGGTGATCTTGTTGAAATATTCATTGAAATCATCACTCACCTTCGGGGTGCCTGCCAGGTATTCTTCAAAATTATCAAAGATGTCAAGCGTGGAAGAGTGGTACGCCTGTATCCCCTTCTTACGGGCGAAGTCCACCAGCCGGTAAATGTAATTGTACTTATTTTTTTTATCGTGGCTCTCCGGCAAAATATGGTACAGGCCGGATGCCAGGGCCCTCACTACTGCACCTGAATTAAAAAAATCGTATTTGGCAAAAGGAACATAGCGCCTGTAGCCTCCGAATATTTCATCGCCGCCGTCACCGTTGAGTATAACGGTCAGGTATTTTTTTGCTTCCTTACTGACATAGAAGCTCGGGATGACCGAGCTGTCGAAGATCGGTTCCCCGTAATTACTCAATATATTCTCAATATCATTGAGCAGCGGGGTAAAGGATATCTTTATTTCCGTATGCCGGGTAGAATACCGCTCGGCCACCATTTTGGCCAGCGGCGCTTCATCGTATTCACCCGCAAACGAAACAGTAAAGGTCTTCAGTGAAGGATTGTACTCCCGGGCAATAGCCGACACGACACCACTGTCTATACCCCCGCTTAAAAAGGAACCCACTTCAAGATCGGACGACTCCACCCTTCTTTTTACTGCCTGATGGATCAGGTGATCCGTTTTCTGCAAAGCCGTTTCAAAATCATCCTGGCTCCGCTGAAGATAAACAGTATGGATATCCCACCATCTTGCCACCCTCGGTTCGGGGTGTGCAAGCGGCACTGTGGCATAACTGCCCGCCGGTAATTCCCCTACCTTTTTATAAGGCGTTACCGGGCGGAAAAAATAGCCGGCATGCACATATTGTTCGATCCCTTCATCGTTTATAGCCAGCGTTAACTGGTGGCGCAGGGCATTCAGTTCGCTGGCAAAGACGAACCGGCGGCCGTCGGCAAAATAATACAACGGTTTCTTACCCGCTCTGTCCCTTGCCAGAAAGAGTTCATTCTTTTTCCTGTCATAGATGGCGAATGCAAACATGCCGTCAAATTCATTCAGACAATCCGCTCCTTTTTTTGCATAGGCCTGCAGGATCGTTTCGGTATCGGAACGGGTGGTACAGGCCAGGTCATATTTTTTCCGGACATCCTGGTGGTTGTATATCTCCCCGTTGAAAATAATAGTGAGATGCTCAAAATGCATGGGCTGTTTGCCGCCTTCTATATCAAGAATGGATAAGCGATGGTGGTGAAGCTGTACATTATTTTCCTCAAAGGTCGTTTGTTCATCGGGCCCCCTGTGATAAAGGTCCTTTGTCAGTCTTGGAATATCAAGCGAGAAGTTCACAGATCCTGCAATGCCGCACATGAATTAAAAAAGTTTTTTACTGAATATATACTTAGGAGAGAACTTGCCGGATTTATCCATCACCAGTATAAATGCAAGTGCATAGAACGGGATGCAGGGAAGTTTATACCTTACCAGGGCGCCAAAGTTAGTGGTGGTAGCGCCGATGATCCCTCCGAACAATATGGCAAACACAAAACAAAAAGCTATCACAGGGTCTGAAAAGATCATTTTAAAGGTCTGAGTAATACCCACCCGCCTGAAACACATAACGGTCAATGCGAGAAAAGCAAATGCTTCGAGGGCCGACAGGATCATCATCGGGGAACGAACATCCCAGGGAAACGGCCTGAAAAAAGTACTGACCACCCCGATCGGGAAAAGGGAGATGGCACCCAGTACCGAGCCGCCCGTCTGGCCAACATTAAAAGTAGAGCCGCCCCCTTCTGCCGCTGCGGTGTTGCTGGAGAACGTTGATTGCTGTTTCTGCACGGTATTTAATAACTGGTCGGTAGAGAACTGGGCCGTCACTTCGGACTGGGCAAGGCCTTCAATGACAAAAAATCCGCCTCCCATCGCCAATAGCAGGAATAAAATAGTGGACACACCTCTCAGGGTTTTATCTTCGATCCTGTCCCTTACCCGGAAAAATATCCATACCAGGAAGACCGCCGACAGGCAGATCAATATATAAGGCTTGGTATTGAAAAGCAAAAAGCCGGACAGGTACATAATAATGAGGCTAACCGCTATTTTCCTTTGCTTGATAAAAACAGAATAAGCCGCATAGGTAAAATAACCCATCGCCCCTACACAGATCGGGTCCTTTAAAAGTGACACTCCCCAGAACAAAAGAGAAGGAAGGAACAACGTTGCATAGGCTATCTTTTTATAGAGATGGGGGTACATCTCATAAAACATCAGTAACAATCTCCAGGAACCCAGGAATGAAAAGAAACTGATGCAAAAGGAAATACAGATGAAACTCCTGTCAAAGATCAGCGACAAAGGAAGCCCGAAACGGGATACGGTATAGTTCCTTACTTCCATCATATAATAATGGGTGATGCCGATAGGGTCGTAACGGAAATAGGTGTATATATTATCGGAGGGATCCAGTTTCAGTTTGCTGTAGATCTCCCCGAGATTGGAAATATCATTCTCAACCGCCCTGTGCATATCCAGCACCCCCTGGTAATAGTTGTGGCTGTCGCCAAACCCGTAATAATAGCCAATTACCCAGGTATATAAAAAAGCACACAGAAACCGTATGGTCAGTGCAGGCAGGATATATCGCTGCAATGGGGATCCTTTATACCTTTTGTACATCATGAATGCAAAAATGTACATCACTGCCAGGCATATCGGCGCCAGGTAGAGATCCTTATCCCGGAACAAGTAATAACTCAGATCCTCTTCCATAGATCAGCGTGGCATTTCATTCAGCGGCACAGGTTCACCTGCATATATCGCCTTATATACTTCTTCTGTTTCGTCCGTCATCCGTTTCAGTGTGAAATAGGTGTGCAGTTCCTGCCAGCCGTTATCCCCCATCTGTACGGCAATATCATGGTTTTTCACCATATAAATGATTTTTTCTGCCAGGTCATCCGGGTCCATCGGCTTTGCCAGCAGCCCGGTTTTTCCCTCTGTTATCACTTCATTCATGGCCGGGGCATCGAAGGCCACGATCGCCTTTTTATGCAGCCAGCTTTCGAGCAATATCAGCCCGAAACCTTCCCATACCGATGATACGACCGTAAACAAACATTTTTCCATCAGCGGGTGCGGGTCGGGCACATGGCCCATGAAAATAATGACATCCTGCAGCCCGGCGTCATTTACCTGCTGTATTAACTGATCCTTTATATTGCCATCGCCGGCCAGCAACATTTTAAGAGAGGGAAATGCTGCGTGCACTTTCTTCCAGGCTTCGATGAGGTATTTATGCCCTTTGAACGGGACAAGACGGCCCGTCATCAATAAAAAATCTCCCCCGGGAACCTGTACTGCGGAAGACTGGTCAACCGGTTTTTCCAATGTGAGCCCGTAATAGATGTTCCGTATATACTGTCTTTTCACAATGCCGCCTTCCACATATACTTTATACAACCCTTTTGAAATGGTGATATTGAAATTTACCTGGCGGGAAGCAAATTTCTGTATCCAGTAATACGGGTCCCTTTTTAAATACGTCAGGTCAAACCCGTGCCTGGCCTGGTAGGCGGGATGGTAGCCATGCTTCACACTGACGATCTTCAGCTTTCGTCTCCACAGGAATTTGACAATGGATAACCATGTATCCGCATGTACCAGGTTGGTCTGCACAATATCGTATCGTCCTTTTTTCAGCAGCCTGTTTATTTTATAAAATAACAGGGGCGATAAGGCGCCATGATTATATATCTCATGTGTTCTGATACCGTGCTCAGCGAGGTATTCAATGAACCGTTTGTTATTGTAGCCTGTCACCGGGTAAATGATCAGCATCTCTATATCATATCCTCTCCGTTTCAGTTCCGGCATTATCTGCAGTGCATAGAGTTCCGAACCGGAGATACCATTCATTTTCTGGACAAACAAAATCTTCATGTCGTTTGAATTGATTTTAAGGTGAACAAATCAAATAGTACGGATCTTTTGAAATGGTATGGTGATGGCTGCAGGGCGACGGGGTGCCGGGTTTTCACACAACGGGTTTCTTTACAGGTCTTGTTCTTGTTTCAGCCGCAGGAATTACCCTGCCCTGTCCCTGAGCTTTGCCAGCGAATGAAAAAAACCACGGGGAAAAAAGAGGGCCAGCCTGTACAAAACGAGTTTACCGGATGAAATCAATAATCCTGTATGTTTCTTTAGCAGGTAGCCGAATATCTTTTTGTATTCCTGTTTGTCGCCGCGGAAATGCAGGGTCAGCAGGCGGTGCGCCAGGAAATAGAACAACATCTTGCCTGTATCAAATGCCTTTGCCGGTTTATGATAGAGATAAGCCGGCTCTTCATACAACTGCAGGCTTTTCATTTCAGCTATTTCCTTTTCTGCGCCCAGTGTGGCAAGTACCCGGCTGAATATTTTTTTATTGTCGTCCAGAAAGGTCTTGCTGAAAGCACTGACCGATTTACTGTCACCATGCAGTCTGAACTTTGCCAGTACCTCTTCCACCTGCACGATGGGATAATGCAGACCCGCCCTTACAAAAAGATCGGTGTCCATAGAGAAATGCAGGCTTTCATCGAGGTATCCCTGCTCCAGCACCAGTTTTCGTTTGAAAAAACAAGCGGGTTGCGGCATGCAGATATGCGCCGCATAGCGGGTGTTGAGGTCTTTCTCCGGCAGGTTGCGGGAATAATAGTTTTTGCCCTGGCCAAAATATTCTATCCTGCCATGTACCATCACCGCTTCCGGGTGATCCAGAAAATGCTGCGCTATGATCCATAAAGAATCCGGCGTCAGCATATCATCGCTGTTGATCCAGTTGATGATATCACCCGTGGCCATGCGAAGTCCTTTATTGATGGCATGGCTCTGCCCGTTATCCTTTTCAGATACCCAGTAATGAATACGGTCCGCATATTTCTTTATCACCTCCACCGTTTCATCGGTGCTGCCACCATCCATGATGATGTATTCCAGGCGTGGGTATCCCTGATCAATGACCGATAAAATGGTCTCTTCAATAAAACGTCCCTGGTTATAAGAAGGGGTGATGATCGTGATCGCAGGAAGCAGTGAAGGGTCGGTTCTTTTTACCGCCAGTTCTTTTTGCATAGGTAGTTTATAAGGCCGCAGCCACGGGGATCAGCAAAGTTTTTTATATACCTGTATATGCTGTTCAGCGGTGATGTCCCAGTTGAATTTTGTTGCCTGTTCTGTTCCGGCTGCTATCATTTGTTCTCTCCCGGCTTCATCCAGCAGTAGTTTTTCCAGTTCGCCGCCCAGGTCCCCTGCTTTGAACGGGTCAAAATAAACAGCGGCGTTTCCGCCTACTTCGGGCAGCGAAGAGTTGTTGCTTAATAAGGCCGGGCAACGGCATTGCATCGCTTCCAGTACAGGAATACCAAACCCCTCATACAAAGAAGGGAAGATAAACACCATCGCCTGTTTATACAGGTGTTTCAAAAAAGCATCGCTTACATGGGCAAAGGAAATGGTCTGCTTATCTATGTCCAGCTCTTTCAGCAAGGCAGTTTCAGTGGCATTCAATCCACCACCGCCCGCCACTATCAAATGTATATTCAGTTTGCGGATAACGGGCGCCGCTTCCCTGACAAAGGGTATGAAATTCTTATAGACCTCTTTGCGGCTGCCGACAAATAAAATATAATCAGCCGGCAGTGTATCCTTCTCTTCTTCGCTCACTGTACTGCTGCTTTCGCCGAAACTGCTGGCGAGATACACCGTAGTGATCTTCTCCGGGGCGATATGATAATAATTCACCACATCGTTCTTCGTATTCTCCGATATGGAAACGATATGGGCCGCTTTCTCTATCAGCAGCTTCTTTTGTGCCAGTGTCTTCTCTACGGCTGCATTGCGGGCAAAGAATTTCTCATGCGTCAGGTCATATACCGTCAGTACAAAAGGTTTTTGCCCCAGGCGCTTCAGGAAGTAGGTATCGTAATACGTAGGATGAAAGATGTCCTGTTTGCCGGCTTTCAGGATGGCATTGGAATACCGCCGGTTCATGAACTCGTTGAATTTTTTTACCAGCCTCAGTTTCCCTTTGAAGTCCGTATCCGCCAGTATCTTTTTGCGGGAAAGCCAGGGACTGTTTTGTATATAGGTATTATACGAGTGATAACATTTGAAAAGAAGATCAATGTCCCCACTCTTGTCAAACCGGTGAAACAATTCTGTAAAATACCGGGATATGCCGCCATTGATCTGCCAGTCGAATATCTGTGTGTCAAAAAGCACTTTCATCTGGTGGTGGTTATTGGATCGCTGCCTGTCTTGTGCTACAGGAAAGATGGTTCAGTTTTGCCTGTAAAAGATCCGCTTTGCCAGTTTTTCAAGACCTAATGTACGAAGCGCTTTTTTTATGCCTTCCATTTTGCCGCCGCTAAGGAATTTTTTTTTCCAGGAGCCGCTGAGTTTATACTCATCTCCTTGTATCGCTTCTTCATTATTTCTTTTTGCTTCCGGATCATGCCCCAGCCGGGGTGCCAGTCTCTTCCGCATCGCCAGGTCTTCCGACCACATCAGGCGAAGGTTCTTACTCATGTTATCAGGGTGCCAGCGTACGAGTGAGTACGTGCCCGGTGTATCGTGGTATAAAAAGAAAGCATCGGCCAGTGCACATCTCAGCAGGAACTCATAATCTTCCATCGCTTTCATACCCGTATCAAAAGGAATTGTTTTATTCACGATGCTTCTCCTGAACAGCATACTGCTCAGGTGCGAAAAATTGCCTTTCAATGCCCGGGCCAGTATTGCCTG
>JAEUVK010000127.1 GCA_016787135.1 Chitinophagaceae bacterium
TCATCTTTCAGCGTAATACCAAGCTGTGCCAGCTGGTTGCGTATCTTATCAGAAGTGACGAAATCTTTTTTTCCCTTGGCCTCTTTACGGATATCTATCAGCAACTGCATCACCCCTTTCAGTTTATCATTGTCCGCTTCCGTGATGCTCTTCAGGCCGAAGATATCTTCCAAGTATGTTTTGAGTTTATTCTGTAATAACTCAAACGTGGCTGCCGATAAAGCCGAAACAGGAATGGCCTTATCCTTCATCGAATTGATCACCGGTACCAGTTCAAAGATATTGGCCAGCGCTTTGGCCGTACTGAAATCATCATTCATGAATTCATCCAGCTCAGTTAAAAGCTTCACAACACGATTGTCAAGTTCTGCATCAGCAACTCCTCCCGGCTCATAACTCATAACTCCCAACTTCTCATAAGCCTCCCATAATCTTTTCAATCCTTTTTCCGAAGCGAGTAATGCTTCATTACTGAAATCAAGAGTACTCCTGTAATGCGTCTGCAGGATAAAGAAGCGAATCACCATCGGGTGAAAAGCTTTCTCCAGTAATGGATGGTTACCACTGAACAGTTCCGTCAGTTTGATCACGTTGTTATAACTCTTGCCCATCTTGCGGCCGTTGATGGTGATCATGTTGTTGTGAATCCAGTAACGTACCGGCGCTGAATGATTGCAAATAGTGCTTTGCGCTATCTCGCTTTCATGATGCGGGAACAGCAGGTCCATGCCGCCGCCGTGTATATCGAATTGTGCACCGAGATATTTCGTGGCCATGGCCGAGCATTCGATATGCCAGCCGGGAAAACCCACCCCCCAGGGACTTTGCCAGCGCATGATATGTTCCGGCGCCGCATTTTTCCATAAGGCAAAATCGGACCGGTCCCGCTTTTCTTCCTGGCCTTCCAGTTCTCTTGTTGTCTCAAGCAGGTCATCGATCACCCTACCGCTGAGTTTGCCATAATCGTGGGAAGCGGCATATTTCTTTACATCAAAATAAACCGAGCCATTCACCTCGTAAGCGTAACCAGCCTCAATGATCTGTTTGATCATTTCTATCTGCTCTACGATATGCCCCGTCGCCGTTGGCTCAATGGAAGGTGGGATCGTATTGAACTGGTCCATGGCCCAGTGAAACAGGTTGGTGTATTTCTGCACCAGTTCCATCGGTTCCAGTTTTTCCAGCACTGCCTTTTTGGAAATTTTATCTTCCGCTTCTCTTCCTTCTTCTTCAAAATGGCCTGCATCGGTGATGTTGCGAACATACCTCACTTTATAACCAAGATGCTGCAGGTAGCGATAGACCACATCAAACGTGATATAGGGCCTCGCATGACCTAAGTGACTTTCGCCGCTTACGGTTGGTCCGCACACATACATGCCCACATGGCCGGGAGTAACAGAAGTAAACACTTCTTTTTGCCTGCTGTAAGAATTATAAACTTTCAGATCGCTCATACTATTATTTTATCAGCTTCAGTAACACCGGTTGAACTTCATTGTCCCGCCCGGGTGAGACCCGCTTATCTTTCGGTTATACTATTCGGCTGCTTTAGTCGGAAAATGATCCGTCGCCGGAATGCGGCAAAAGTAATATTTATGCCGCCAATACGAGGCAACAACAACATAAGTGGTAAAGAGGAGTAATCATCAGTTCAAAGATAGTTTCTTCCCGCTCATTTTTTTCAGTTCCAGGTCGGTTACCAGCATAAAATGATCAGAGTAGTTCCTGACGATCCTGTTGAACTGCCTGAACCTGAAATGATCGTCAGCAAAGATATAATCGATACGTAGGGTAGGTGATAAGGACGTGAATGTCCTGCCGACACCAAAGCCCTTTTTCAGGAACCCGTCCTGCAGGTCGCCCCTTATCTTGAAATACGTATAGGAATTGGGCACATCGTTCAGGTCGCCGCAGAACAGGTATGGATAAGGGCTGTCATCCAATACCTGTCTCACCATATCGGTTTGTATCTTCCGGTGGGTAAACCCCCTTTTAAGTTTGGAAAAAATGGTCCTTGAATTGGAGACCATGCCTTCATCGCCTTCTTTTATCTTGTCAATCTTTTCATAATCGCTTTTCCGGAACTGCAGCGACTGCAGGTGCGTAGTATAGATCCGGATCGTGTCATCGCCGATCTTTATATCTGCATGCATCAGCGATTCGGGCAGTGTTGGCCTTGGATAGCGTATCATGCCGCTGTCAATGATCGGGTAGCGGGAAAAGATCACATTGCCAAAAAAATGCTTGTCGCCGTCATGATCATGCGAGTAATAGACATACGGGTAATGAAGACTGTCGCGGACATGATCGAGGTTGGCATACCAGTCAGGGTTGATAGAGTGAAAGAATTCCTGCATACAGAAAATATCCGCATCCTGTTCTTTGATCAGTTGCAGCATTTTTAACCGCGTCTGGCTTCCTTTATTGTTATTCCGCTTCATCTCGATGAACCTGGCTACATTCCAGGTGGCAATGCGTATGGCACCCGGTTGTTTTTTATGATCAAACTGCTGAACAACGTGAAACGCAAAAAAAACACTGATGCTTTTGAACCCCATCAGTAAAGCGATAGCTGATAGCAGCGCCAGTTTCCTTTTTATAAATAACCACCAGATTATAAAAGCGATCACTGCCAGCAATAAAAAAGGAAAGCCAATACCGAGAAAAGAAATGTACCAGAATTTTTGAGGATTCAGATAAGGCGCCAGGCAGGCCAGCAGGAAGAGTAATACGATGCCCGCATTACAGATGATCAAAAAACGCTTGGTGAAAAGACGAAACCGGGTGGCCATGTTACACGAATTTCACTGTTTAGTGCAATTTAACCCAATATACTGGCAGCAGGTTTATTGCAAATAGTGCTCTTGAACCCGGGCCAATAACGTCATTTAGCAGGAAATCCTGCAACAGATCACCAGTCTTTCTGACTGGCCCTTTTCAGCAGGTCTTTTTCTTCGTCTGTGAGAGAGTGATACCCTTTCTGACTGATCTTATCGAGTATTTCATCAATGCGCTGCTCAGTCACGTTGGGTGTTTTTTTGTACGGTTCCTTTGTTGACTTGTAGAACAGCTCGCTTTTGATCACTTTGCCTTTTTTGGGTTTATCAGGATTGAACAGGTTGGTGAACCAGTCGAAGAAATTATTGATCCAGCCACCCCAGTCATATCCTTGGCGGTAAGAATACATAAAAAGAAAACCAGCCAATGCACCTGCCAGGTGGGCTATATGCCCGCCGGGGTTGCCGCCGGGTATCGTAGCCAGATCAATGATCAGGTAAATAGCTGTTATGATCCAGAGAGGAATACCTCCGTTCAGCATAGGAAAGATGCGGTAACCCGGCGCTATGAAAGTGGTGGCCACAGCTATCGCCATCACACCGGCCGATGCACCCAATGCTGTTTGAACAGGTAAAAAAGGTTTTAACCCGGGTAAAAAATTATACGAGAGTATAAAGGCCAATGCCCCGAACATGGCGCCATAAAAAAACACAGGAAATATCTTCCGGTTGCCGGTAAGGTCCTGCAGGATATACCCGAACATCCATAGCCAGAGCATATTGGCAAACACATGCCAGATATCTGCATGCACAAACATATGTGTCAGGATGGTCCAGGGTTTTGCTGC
>JAEUVK010000145.1 GCA_016787135.1 Chitinophagaceae bacterium
AGGAGGCGTCTTAATGATGAACTCAAAACTCTTGTCAGAATAAACTGTGATTAATACCGGGAGAACTTTTCCCATTTTGTCCTGTGTTCTTGCATTGAACTGTTTGCAGAATTCCATGATGTTGATACCCTTGGAACCCAACGCAGGACCGATCGGAGGTGCAGGATTGGCCTGGCCACCCTTGCACTGCAGCTTTACAAAGCCGGTGATTTCTTTTGCCATTTTTATACTTTTTGGTGTTAACGATCCGCCGCGACGAATCTCCCAAATTCCTCTTTCCCGTTTTTGACGGGATCTCAAAAGAACTAATTGGGGCGGCAAAGGTAAGGCAGAAAAACGGATTTTGGAAGGTTTTGGAGAAGTATTTTAAAAGCTTCCTGACCTGGTTAGATAACCCCCATGACAGGCTATTTGGCTATATTTTTCCCTTTCTTCCGCCATTTTTTAAGATCAAGATAATCTAGGAAGTAGATCACTTTCAGAGAGATATTATTATTCTGATCTGATTCTATGGTTCTCCCGAAGTTCTTGAAGTAATTCTTTTCTACGTAGTCATGATAGGTATAGCCTGCATCCTTCCAAACGATATTTAAAAAACTGCCCGGAGCAAACTGCCAGGTATAGACCATATCGATATTGAAAAAATTCACGTTCCTGTCAACATTCTCGCTGAATGATGGATCAGGAGCCAGTTTACCATCCTGTTGCTGAAGGGTAAAAAATTCTTTATTCCCGACGCTGCTCACATAATGCCGCAGCCGGAATGTAATACCCATTTTGTTAGTGAAGCTGTATTTGGCATTCAGGATATTTTCAACGGTGTTTACTTTTCTTCTTGCAAAAATGATCTTTGTATCATCTGACCAGGCATAGCCTACACCATTGAACCTTGGCATATAACTGATGCGATGCGACAGGGCAAACTTGCTGCTGAACCTGTAATTCTGGAAAAGCAATGCATCCATGGCCACCAGGTCATAAAATTTGAAATAGTTCCGTACAGCCACTTCCGTATAAAAGGAGTATTTCTTAGCTGCGTTACTTTCAAACCAGCCACCACCTAACAGGCTAGCCCCGCGACGGAAGAACCATCCTTCTGTTCTAGGCTCATAAAAATCATTTTGATGGGGAGTATAATTCCAGAATGAACCAAACCAATGCAAGGTTTTGGTCTGGACGTTAAAATTGAAGTTGAAATTCGATCGCTGATACGTTTCTCCCAGGTTCCCTATGGGCTGAAACAGCTTACTGATGCTGGCGTTAAAGTTTATGAATATCCTGTTATACCATCCTTTGGGCTGTATCCATCGGTAACCGGCATATATACCATGATCGAAAAAATTATTATTGGTAAAATAGCCCAGGTCATTGCTGGTATATTTGGTATCTGTCAGGTCCTGCCAGACATTGAAGTTGAAGCGGCCGCTTCTTTTGCCAAAGCTGAAACTATGGCTATACCCGCTTTTGGTTTTGCCAGCGGCATCATAACCGAACAGGTTACTATTGTTCAGTTGTCCTGTAATGTTCCAGATATTCTTTTTATCGCTTAAACTGAATAATGTTGCCGTGACATTTGCATCGTAATCATTTCCGCTTCTCCAGACATTTGTGTTTACCAGCGATATGCTTGAATTGTTCTTTAACGTCTGGTCAAGAACAAAAACATTATAGTTGGTAAGGGGATCTGTTTCAAATTTCCTTTGCTCTTTTGAACTTGTATTTTCTATAGTAGCATATTGCGGCCTGGTGATGGCATTGAGTATTCCAATACCAAGTCCTTTTTGCGTTCTCCCTGAAATCTTTGAAGCATTGATCAGTTTCGACTCGGTTGGATTTTTCACCACCTCTTCATTTCCATTTACGTTATCATAGGCGTCATATAAGTGAATGGGTGTCCCCCCTATTCTTCTTGAATAAAATAAATTGCCTTTACTGAACAATTCAGTTCCTTCAGTAAAGAAACTTCTGTTTTCATTGAACCTGACTTCAAAAGGGGAAAGATTCAATACCTGGTTATCACTTTGTACCTGTCCGAAATCCGGGATCAGGGTGGCGTCTAATGTGAAAGCCTGGTTGATCCCATACTTTACATCCAGTCCTCCATTAACCTGACCGGTCAGGCTCTTCTGTCCGGGCTGACTGGCAGGATAATGATTGGCATATAAAGAAAAGTAAGGAGAGAACTGCAGGCGAATCGGCGGCTTGATATTAGTGATACCTGTCCAGACTGCTTCCTGTGTGAGAAATCCACTGACATTTACATCAATTGGATTCCAGGTGTATTGCTGTTCAGTTTTTCTTCTTCTCCGGGTGATATTAAATCCCCAGTTCTGTATTTCTTTTTTACCAAAGCGTATCGCTGAATACGGGATGAACATTTCGAAACTCCATCCGTCATTATGTATCACTACCCCACTTTGCCAGACAGCGTTCCAGGTAAAGTCTTCGCCACCATTATTACTGTTTATCCCGGCAGGCGACATTTTAGCATCCCATTGTTCATTTAAAGGGGTAACAAAATATTCGAACCCGTTCAACTTATCATAATATGTGTCAAAAATGATCCCGATATAATCGTTCATGCCAAAGCCATCACGTCCTCTCAAATCAGTAGCAATACTGTCCCTGGCCCTTTCATACAGGTAGCCAGCAAAATAAATGCCTTCGTCATCGTACATCAGCCACGTTTCTGACCTGTTCTCATAGTGTTCTTTGGCCCCCATTTTCGGACGAAACTCAACAAGATCGGTCATCATCGCCGCATCTTTCCATGCAGGTTCGTTCAACAAACCATCTATCGTTACTTTTTGAGTTGTTCTTTGTGCGGGTAATTGCCTTGGCGCCGGTGTTTGGGAAAAAACGCCTGCCGAGTATAACACCACAAGGCATAGAAGGTGAAAGCGTCTTCTCTTCATACTGATGGTACTTGGTTTATACGATTCGTGAACAGTCTTCGCTACGAAGATATACGTACAGGCAGGCGCTTTTGTTACCGTCCATCAAAACAAATACGGATCTTTTGTTATAAAATATCTTTTGGGAAAGCCTTAACAGGAAATAAAAAAAGCCACCTCTTATTAAAGAAAAAGATGGCTTTATCCGAATAAAGTCTTCGGTTTTAACTGATCTTCTCAACCTGCATATAGTTCAACTCAACAGGCGTAGAACGTCCGAATATTTTTACAGTTACTTTTAATTTCTTCTTTTCGTCATTCACTTCTTCGATCACCCCATTGAAATCGTTAAATGGCCCTTCGATGATCTTGATAGTCTCTCCAACTATGAACGGCTCTACCATACTTACACCTCCTGATTCAGCCATTTCATCCATTTTACCCAGCATTTTGTTTACCTCAGCTTTACGCAAAGCAATGGGGTTTTCCTTGCCGAGAAAATGAATGACACTATTGGTATTTTTGATAGTATCACGGAGGTCATCGCTTAATTTACCGTCAATGATCTCAATCATTACATAACCAGGGTAATAATTACGTTCACGAACCACCTTTTTTCCATTAGCGACTTTATAGACTTTCTCTACGGGAAGAAAAACTTGCTTTACCACATCGCTCCAACCGCCCCGGGAAATTTCCTTATCCAGGTATTCTTTCACCTTGCGCTCCTTTCCGCTTACCACACGCAACACAAACCATTTGGTTTCCTGTTGCTGCTGCGTACTTTCAGTATTATTGGTTGTTACTTCCGTCATTATTTAAAAAGTTGGTTGTAGATGAATTTCAAAGCACCGCCTGCCGCAAAGTCCATCAGGGATACGAGAGCTGTGATCACCAATGTAGCTACCAATACGATCATAGTTGACTGCTGAAGCTGTGTCCATGTTGGCCAGGTCACTTTCTCAGTCAGTTCTTTGAAAGAGTCTTTGAAATAAGATGCAATCTTGTTCATGTTTCTTTGTTTAAGGCTTAAATCTTAAGGTTCACAATTATCAGTACCTGTTCAGAAAGGAACTTTAAATGTTGAACCGTTAAACGACTAAACTTTTCTCAGCACGGGCAGAGAGATTCGAACTCCCATCAACGGTTTTGGAGACCGCTATTCTGCCATTGAACTATGCCCGTAGAAAGCTAAAAGCTATTCCGTGTTACCGAAACAGCTTTTAGACTAATATGTCGCAAAGATAATAATCTTTTGCAAAGCTCTTAATGCTAAAAGCTTAAGGGCTTATTTTAAAATTTCAGTTACCTGGCCTGCACCTACTGTACGACCACCTTCGCGGATAGCGAATTTCAATCCTTTCTCCATCGCGATCGGCTGGATCAGTTTTACAGTCAGTGAAGTATTATCACCGGGCATTACCATTTCAGTACCAGCAGCCAGCTCCACCTCACCGGTTACGTCCGTAGTACGGAAATAGAATTGAGGACGGTATTTGTTGAAGAATGGAGTGTGACGTCCGCCTTCTTCTTTGCTCAGTACATATACCTCAGCTTTGAATTCAGTATGCGGGGTGATAGAACCGGGTTTCACGATAACCATACCGCGGCGGATCTGTGTTTTCTCAATACCACGCAACAACAGACCTGCATTGTCGCCAGCTTCACCTTCATCCAGCAATTTGCGGAACATTTCCACACCTGTTACAGTAGAGGTAAGGGGCTTTTCGATCAAACCAACGATTTCAACACCTTCACCTACTTTGATACGACCTCTTTCAATACGACCTGTAGCAACTGTACCACGACCTGTGATAGAGAATACGTCTTCAACAGACATCAGGAACGGCTGATCAACCGGGCGAGGAGGCAGCGGGATATAAGTATCAACTGCTTCCATCAGTTCGTCAACAGCTTTTACCCATTTTTCTTCACCAGCAAGGGCGCCTGTAGCAGAACCTTTGATGATCGGGGTATTGTTACCATCGAAACCATAGAAAGTAAGCAGATCACGGATCTCCATTTCCACCAGATCAAGCAATTCCGGATCGTCAACCAGGTCAACTTTATTCATAAATACAACCATGCGGGGAACGCCTACCTGGCGGGCCAGCAGGATGTGTTCTTTTGTCTGAGGCATAGGACCATCGGTAGCAGCCACCACCAGAATAGCACCATCCATCTGGGCGGCACCGGTGATCATGTTTTTAACATAGTCGGCGTGACCGGGACAGTCAACGTGAGCATAGTGACGGTTATTCGTCTGGTACTCAACGTGAGCAGTGTTAATCGTGATACCACGTTCTTTTTCTTCAGGCGCAGCATCAATTTCATCATACTTTTTTGCTTCCGCCATACCTTTCTTAGCAAGAATGGTAGTGATAGCGGCAGTCAAAGTTGTTTTGCCGTGGTCAATGTGACCAATGGTACCAACGTTAACGTGGGGCTTGTCCCTTTTGAAGGTCTCTTTAGTTGCCATTGTTATCGGTTTTTAATTGTGTTTTTATCAATTATTGTTTCTTATAAATGAAGCCGGCAGCATTACTACTATCAGCTTTTATTGCGTCGCACTCTTCAGGGTTCTGTTCGCTACTCAACTTTTGTGAGTGGTGAGTTGTCAATTGTGAGTGACATTCCTGATCACAGAAACCCACTCACCATTCACCACTGACTATTCACCGCTTGAGCCGTTAAAGGGAATTGAACCCTTGACCTCTTCCTTACCAAGGAAGTGCTCTACCACTGAGCTACAACGGCTTTTGATCAGTCATTGAAGTCAGCAGGTCATATAAGTCAAATCCTGAATGACCTTTAGACCGATTTGACTTATATGACTGGTCTTGTCAGAGCGGGAGACGAGGCTCGAACTCGCCACCTATAGCTTGGAAGGCTATCGCTCTACCAAATGAGCTACTCCCGCAAAAAATTTAAGAATTTACTACTGTCAATTCTTAATGAAAAAGAACTGTGGGCAAGGATGGATTCGAACCACCGAACTCCGAAGAGGACAGATTTACAGTCTGTTGCCGTTGGCCACTTGGCTACTTGCCCTTATCTGGAGCCACTTGTCGGAATCGAACCAACGACCTACTGATTACAAATCAGTTGCTCTACCGGCTGAGCTAAAGTGGCACGAAATAAACAATAAAGAACTACCCCCAAATTTTTGGGAAGGCAAAGGTAAGGGAATTTGGATATTGCAAAAATTTTGCTCCCGGTTTTTTTTGTTTGTTTTCAGTTAGTTGCGAATAAGACAGGATCAGTGTTAGTATTATTTCAAAACTCCGGTATTCCTAAGCGTTTTGCTGCATTGGCAGAATAATCTTCTTCATTGCTGATCCAGCTAATCTCTTTCTGAGGATGAATGATCGCGGGCATGTTAGAGTTAGGAACCCCGAAATCTTCTTCCAGGTAATCCTGTCAAATAAAAAAGACCTCCGGGGGAGGTCTTGATATTCATTTTTAAGCTGCTTGCTTTTGTTTTTTTCTTTTTATCTGGCTGACGATAGATTCAAATGCGTCGTCAAAGGATTGTTCAAAAGATTTACTAGTTGATTTAACAAAAAAATCGTGACGGGGTACGTGTACTCTGATCTCTGCGATCTTGTCTTTAATGGTATGCACAACATTGTCGAGTTTCAGGAACACACTTACTTTAATGATACGGTCGTGAAAGGTGTTAAGTTTTTCGAGTTTACGATTGATATACTCTACTAACTTGGCGTCCGCATCAAAACGAACAGTCTGAATGTTTACATTCATAATCGTGAGATTTTAATCTGTGAAACAATAAATGAAAGAGCTTAAAGTTGGTTAGAAGTCCGGGGAGGGCTTCTGTTATGAAATTACATAAATAATAAGCTTAAACAAATAAAATAGAGCAAAATTTTTATTGTCCGGGGACAAAAAAAAATCAGGCTTTGGGATGCGCCTTTTTATAAACATTCCTGAGCTTTTCTATAGAATTATGTGTATAAACCTGGGTGGAAGCGAGACTGCTGTGGCCCAGCAACTCTTTGACGGCATTCAGATCAGCACCGCTGTTCATCAGGTGGGTGGCAAAAGTATGGCGTAAAACATGGGGGCTTTTTTTATCCAGCGTGCCCGCCAGCCCGAGATATTGTTTCACCAGAAGATAAGCGTATTTGGGGTATAGTTTTTTCCCCTTTTCCGTCACCAGCAATGCGTCATCTGTTTTCTCAAATTCCTTTTTCTTCAACTGCCTGTACTCTTCAATATTTTTCACCAATTCCTTGCTCACGGGTATGACCCTCTCTTTATTCCCTTTGCCAAGGATTTTTATCTGCGACCGGCTGAAATCAAGCTGTTTTTCCCGAAGGTTTATCAGCTCTCCCAGACGCATACCCGTATTATAAAAAAGAAGAATGAGCATTTTTGCATTTAGCGATTTCCAGTCTTCACTGGCATGGTTTAGTGTTTGTATCAGTTCTTTTGTTTCCTCTTCTTTTACGAATACCGGCAGCCGCTTACTAACTTTTGGGGAAATAACGTTCACCATAGGGGTCACATTAATATGCCCCAGTCTCAGATGATATTTGAAGAAAGACCTCAGGCTGGATATTTTCCGGTTGATGGATTTGGCGGTGATCCCCTCACCTTTCAAATGGGCCAGCCAGCTCCTGATAAAACTGTGGGAAATCTCCTTCAGTCGCACTTCACCAAACTGAGTTGACAAGTAATTGAAGAAATCAGTCAGATCATTCTGGTAGGCGGTGATGGTGTGGGCAGAGTATCTTTTCTCGAATTTCAGGTAGTCAAGAAATGAGCGGATATCGGTGCGGGACAGTGCAGACATATAGCTCAGGTAAAGCTACAGTATTTAAATAAAATAGCCGCCCCAATTTGAATCAGGACAGCTATCTGAATTATATCTGGAAAAGATCCGGTGGATTAACCTTCAATTTTGCCACTGGCGATCTTCTGTTTGTAGATCGCTTTCAGTACTTCACCACGACGCTTTACTGACGGCTTGGTGAAACTCTGGCGCTCACGCAACTGAAGCAAAACCTTTGATTTCTCAAATTTCTTCTTGTATTTCTTCAGCGCTTTGTCGATGTTCTCGCAATCTTTTGAATCAATGATTAACATGTTATATACCTCCCTGGTATTTTTTAAGAGCGGCAAAGATATAGGGAAAAATCCGAAATCGGAAGACTTCTGACAGGAAAGTTTAATCCGGGTCAATCAATCTTCCTGTAAGTAGTAATAACCGTTAATTTGCAGCTATGTTTACAGGTATAATAGAAACGACAGGGGTTATTAAAGAAGTCATTTCCAATGGTTCAAACAAGACATTCTGGATAGAATCCCCTCTTTCCAGAGAGCTTAAAACGGACCAAAGTGTAAGTCATAGCGGGGTATGCCTGACCGTTGAAGAAGTGCAGGGTAACAGGCACAGGGTAACAGCTATCGACGAGACCCTTCAGAAAACCGATCTGAACACCTGGAAGACAGGCTCAACCGTCAATATTGAACGGTGCCTTGTAGTAAATGCCCGTCTCGATGGTCATTTTGTACAGGGACATGCAGATACGACAGGGATATGCAGGAAAAGAATGGAGAAAGACGGTAGCTGGGAATTCGAATTTGAATTCCCGAAAAAATTTGCTGAACTGATGATCGAAAAAGGCTCCGTAGCAGTTAATGGTATCAGCCTGACCGCATTTAATGTAAAAAAGAAAAGCTTTACTGTAGCCATTATACCTTATACATTTGAGCACACTAATATCAAAGAGGTAAATCCCGGAGATAAAGTAAACCTTGAATTTGATATTATTGGCAAGTATATTTACCGGAAATTTAGCCTGCAATTGTAACAGGTGAGAAACAATCCATTTTGCCAGACGCCTGATGAACGACCTTTCAAAGAAACCCAATAATAACCCGAGGCAGTTCCTGCTTCCCACGGCCCCGGTATTTTTTTTCTTTCTTCATAATATTAATAACTATAAAGAACTCGTCCTCTCAAAAGAGGTGCTTTTTCTTATTTTGATCTATTGCTTTTTTTCTCTTTTATTATCATATGGGTTAAAAAAAATTGCAGGATTAGACAGCCCTTCGTCCGTTTTTACAGGTACTTTAGTAACTATCTTTTTTATCTTTTTTGGCACCATACAGGATACACTTTCACAGCTAAAACGATTCTCGCTTATCAGTAATAGCCTTTTTCTGTTATTGCTATCTATCTTTCTTTCCGTTATAATAATTGTGTGGGCCAAAAAAAAGAAAGCCTCCTTTCTTACACCTGTAAAATACCTCACAGTTCTTTTCTTCGTTTTATTTATCATCGAACTCATACAGCTCGGGATCAATATATATAAAGGCAGAACCATAGCCTCCCTTACTGAACGTATGAGTTCAACAGTATTATCCGGCAAAAAAATTGAACATAAAGAAAAGCCGGATATATACCATATCGTCTTCGATTCTTATACCAATGGCCCGGCCCTAAAGCAATACTGGGGCTATGAAAATGAGATATACCCCTTCCTGGCCTCAAAAGGCTTTTTTACCATTGATTCGGCATTTAGTAATTATGCTTCCACTCCTTACTCTCTTTCTTCCGTCTTCAATTTGCAATACCTTGATGGCGCCGAATCGTATCTTTTGTCCAACTCCTCTAATTTCTATATCGGGCAGAAGGTTTTTAGTAATAATACATTCTTTAAATTTCTGAAGAGTAATGGGTATGATTTTTCATTATTCGCACAGGTAGAAAATGAGAAACTGATGCTAAGCCTGGGCACACTCGGAGTGACATCCCCCGCCACCTGGCTGCGAAAACAGACGATGGAAAGGATTTATCTGAACCCTGCCATATGGGAAAAGATAAAAAATTTTGGCAGATCATCCGGTAAACAGCCCGCCTTAATAACTCAAAGCATGGAAAGCTTTAAGGATTATAATAAAATGGCGCTTGCACATATATTTTCAGATTGCCGGAAAACCCAGGGGCAAGAATTAGAAAAAAATAAACCAGTATTCAGCTTTACTCACATTTTGCTACCTCATGATCCTTATCTCTATGATGAAAATGGGGCTCCCGTTGCAGTACCTGAACCCGGTGGCATGAATATGAACGGGTACCTGGCCCAGATAAAATACTGCAACAAACTTATTGAACAGATCAGCAACTGCCTGCTGAGCGACACTACACGAAAAAAGATCATTATTATCCAGGGCGACCACGGCTATCGTCATTATACCAACGCTCCTTATAGCACACAATTTGGTGCATTAAGTGCAGTCTTTTTCTACAATAGAGATTACCATGATCTGAAAAAGACCATGAGCCATGTTAACACCTATAGGATCGTAGCCAATACATTCTTTGATGGCAACCTGCCTTTACTGAATGACAGTATAGTAATCCCAAAACAGGAGCATTGAATAACAGTTTATCCGGCTCTTTTTGAAGTATATATCCGGAAGATTATCTTTGATCACGAACAACCATTGCTTCAATACCTGATGAGACCGGCAACTTCAACCAGCAATTATTATCCTGCCCTGGATGGTCTAAGGGGCGTTGCCATATTAATGGTGGTATTTCATCACAATTTCAGGTTTCTTAATTACTTCTTTTTCGGATGGCTGGGAGTTGATCTTTTTTTTGTTCTATCCGGGTTCCTGATAACAGAGATACTCTTGAATAAAATGAAACAGCCACACTTCCTTCAGAACTTTTACATGCGAAGGGTGCTGCGGATATTCCCCATATATTACCTGTTACTGATCGTCTGCCTTTTTATATTACCCAACATCAACAGCCTGAATCTGGATATGGGCTATTATATCCATAACCAGGCCTGGCAATGGACCTATCTTCAAAACTGGCTGTACATTTTTAAAGAACCTGCCGGCGACCAGCTATTGCTCCACACATGGTCCCTTGCCGTAGAAGAACAGTTTTATCTAATATGGCCTTTTGTGATTTTATTATTCAAAAGACCAAGGGTATTGCTGGCGGTAGTAATAACAGTATTATTCCTGGTTGGACTGACACGCTACGTACTATGGGAATACAATATCAAAGATCTGGCCTACGCCAGCCTGTATCTTTTTACCAGGATTGATGGCCTGTGCATTGGCGCCATGCTTGCCATACTGATGTACATGAATCCAGGATCAATAAAAAAATTTATCACGATCATCGTGCTGTTGCTGGCCGCCATGAATTTTGGCTTCTATTTTATCAATACACGCCATTCCTTTCAGCTTCCCTACCTGGCATTTGTAGGGTATACAACATTTGCGCTGTTGTTTGGGATACTGGTATATTATGGTGTGACAGGCAGGTCTAAGATCATCAGCATTGTTTTCAGCAACAGGATCCTGATATTTTTTGGAAAAATATCATATGGCTTTTATGTTTATCACTGGCCTGTTTACATATTGCTGTTCCCGGTTTTCAGGGATATTATCCTTAAGGCCGGTATCCAATCAACCCGCATGGCGGAAATTGGCAGTGCTGTAACAGCGACAGTTGCTGGTGTAATTATAAGCGTATTAAGTTACCGGTATTTTGAAAGTTTCTTTCTTAAATTAAAGAACCGCTTTACCTGACCTGTTTAAATGACATTTCATTCAATTAACTTCACCGTTACAATTTCAACCCAAAAGGCTTTTGAAAAATACATATTCAACAATACTGATAATACCCTGCTACAACGAAGAAAAAAGACTTGATTTAAGCTTCTACCGGGATTTTTCAACGTCTAATCCGGATTTTTTTTTCCTTTTTGTAAATGATGGAAGTAAGGATAATACATCTGCAGTTCTTCAAAGCCTGCATTCCACTACCTGCAATTTTGAAATATTGCCCTTAGCAAAAAACAGGGGAAAAGGAGAAGCCGTGAGACAAGGCATCCTGCATAGCTTTCAGCAATTTGATTTTGACTACATAGGTTTTGCTGATGCCGATCTTTCCACTCCCCTGAATGAGTTTTATGCTTTCAGAAGTAAAATGCAGGAAGATAAAAACGTCTGCATTGTCCTGGGGTCAAGAGTGCAAATGCTTGGGAAGAATATACAACGAAACCTTTTCAGGCATTGGTTCGGGCGTATCATTGCTACCGGCATCGGCAAAGTGATCAATGAACCTGTTTACGATTCGCAATGCGGCGCTAAACTTTTTTCAAAGGAAATAGCAAAAGAACTGTTTGAAGAAGTCTTTATCAGCAAATGGCTGTTCGATGTGGAACTATTATCACGTTATAAAAGAAAATACGGTTCAGAAGCATTCAATAAAAATATAACGGAAATACCGGTGAGCCGATGGACAGAGAAACAGGATTCCAAACTCCGCTATCATTATTTTTTCAGGATGATGTACGACCTGATACGCATACGTCACAAATATTTCCGGGGTAAATGAACGCATTCCCATCCATAGCCATCGTCTTGCTCAATTACAATGGAAAAGAGCTGCTGCAGCGCAACCTTCCATTTATCCTGCAGGCAACTTATGCAAATAAAAAAATTGCAGTCATAGATAATGCTTCTGCTGATGGATCGGTTTTGTTCTTAAAGAATAATTACCCGGATATTCAGCTTATTGAACTTAGCTCTAACAAAGGATATGCAGGAGGTTACAATGAAGGTCTGCAACTGGTAGCCGCCGATTATTTTATCCTGCTCAACACCGACGTGGAAGTAACACCAGGTTTTATTGAACCTCTCCTTGATACAATGAATGCACACCCTGCAGCCGGGATATGTCAGCCAAAAATCCTTTCATTGGAAAATCGCCATATGTTTGAATATGCGGGTGCATCCGGTGGTTTTATAGATAAATATGGCTATACTTTCGCCCGTGGACGTATTCTTGATTTTTCAGAGGAGGATATGGGGCAGTACGATACCAATCGTAAGATATTCTGGGCAAGCGGAGCATGCTTTATGATAAAAGCCTCCTTATTTCATGAAATGAATGGATTTTACGATTATTATTTTATGTATGCTGAAGAGGTAGATCTTTGCTGGCGGGTACAACTTACGGGCAAAAAGATATTCTGCTGTGCCACATCGGTCGTGTATCATAAAGAAACAGCTGAATTTGCCAGTCAATCCGCGAAAAGGGTTTATTATGTATTCCGGAATAACCTGGTGATGTTGTTTCGCAATCTCACTTTTTCTGACAAGCTGTGGATAATACCTGTAAGACTTGCGTTGAATATCGCAGCGGCATTTCATTTCCTGGTCAGAGGTTATTTTAAAAAATCATGGCTGATCGTCCTGTCTGTTCTTGCTGCGTTCAAATGGCTGATCTTTGAAAAAAAGGAGTCGGTTCAGCACAAAAAAAGTATCAGGAAAATTGATACTGTTTATAAAAAGAGTATCCTGGTCAATTATTATTTCAGGAACAGGAAGACGTTTTCTGCAATAGATGACAGCAGCCTGAATAACCCTCACTGACCGGTAAAGGGCCATTGTCTTATGGCCTCTATTTTAGTTATCTTTACAAAAATCCGATCGTTGTAATGTACCGTCTCAAAGATTATTGGCAAAGAGGTTCTGTCTATCTTCATAATAAATGGTTCCCATCCCGAAAGAAATTGTCCACCGTGATGGTCTATGCCACCGATCTCTGCGACAGCGCCTGTAAACATTGCCAGATATGGACCAAAAGACCGGTCACATTTATACCCAAAGAAGAAATATTCAACCTGATCCGGAACAATAAATGTATTACCTCCAAAACAACCATCGGATTGGAGGGCGGCGAGTTCATGCTCCACCCTGATGCCATGGATATCCTGGAATGGCTAAGTAAATATCACCCGAAGTTTGACCTGCTAAGCAATTGCCTGAAACCAGATTTACTGATCGAAGCTGTGAAAAGATTTCCGCCAAAACGTTTATGGATATCATTGGATGGCGATAAAGACACTTACCTTAACATGCGTGGCAAGGACGGTTATGATAATGTACTCAAAGTGATAAGAGAACTGAAAACTGTTGTTCCTGTCTCTGCTATGTTCACACTTACCCCTTATAATGACTTTAATGATATGCGACATGTGGCAGAGATATGCAAAGCGGAAGGTATAGACATGCGCATTGGCGTTTACAATGACATTCCTCTCTTCGATACAATAGAGACCGCCCACCTGACAGAGATCGGTTCACAAAAGTCTCTGCAACCCCGTTCTTTTACTGAAGCAAAACAACTGATCAAAGTCAAAAAAGAGAACACCCCGAAAACTTCAGACACTCCGCCAGGGAAAAACAAACTTCCTATAAGAGAAAGTATTCCGGAGGTCGTTAAGGAATTCCCTGAGAATTTTGATTTTCTTGTGCTGTACGACGAGTGGCGACAGGGAGGTACAAGGCTTACCTGCAATAGCATTCTGGAGAGTGTCGTGATATTACCCAACGGAGATGTTCCTATATGCCAGAACCTCGATGTACTTATAGGCAATATATTCACCAACTCCCTTGATGAAATTTTCAATGGAATAGAAACGCAAAAAAAACATAAACATTATTCGAAAAACTGTAACGCCTGCTGGATAAATTTTCACCGCAAATACGATATTGTTTTATTCAGGAGCTTTGAAAGATATTTCGGCAGATCGGTCACTCAGAAACTGCTGGGTTATTATTGGTGGGAAAAAGACAAAAAGAAAACCTATAAACAATTTGTAAATCCCTGATAAATGAGCAATAATATCCTGATCATAGGAGGTACATCAGGGCTTGGAAAGGAATTATCCATGCTGTATGCAAAGAAAGGATACCAGGTGGGTATCATTGGCCGCAGGGAAAACCTGTTGCTCGAAATCCAGCAGCAGTTTCCGGAAAATATTAAAATATGTAAAGCAGATATAAATGATAAAAATATAGGGGAACAGGTAACAACACTGATCAACGCAATGAATGGTATTGATACATTAATTCTCACAGCCGCTATCGTTGAATTAAATAACGATCTCGGCCATGCATCTGAAATGAAAACCATCAGCACAAATGTCAATGGTTTTGTTAATGTGATCGTTACCGCCTGGCATTATTTTCTGCAAAAAGGCAAAGGCCATATTATAGGTGTAACATCGATAGCGGCAGCAAGGGGAAACAAAAACGCTCCGGCTTACCATGCCAGCAAATCATTTCAATCATCCTATCTTGAGAGCCTGCGGGTAAAAGCCAAACATGATAAGAACAATATTGCAGTCACCGAGTTGATACCCGGTTATATCGACACAGCTATGGGAAAAGGGGATCGTGTATTCTGGATGGCTAACGTCGAAAAAGCTGCCCGGCAGTCAATGAGGGCCATCTCTAAAAAAAGAGCAAGGGCCTTTATTACCAAAAGATGGTGGCTTGTTTACCATATTCAGAGACTTTTGCCGATTTTTATCTACGACAGGTTAATGAATGGGTCGTGGAAGCTGAAACGCAAAACATAAACTATATCTTTTGAACGGTCAACTACAACCCGGTCTTATCGCCAGGATACGGCCATATCTTCTTATCACACTGACCGGCATACTGGCTTTCGCCCCTGTCAGTTTCATGCTCAGATCGTTGAAGAATGATATTGTTGCTATTGAATACCCCATCAATTATTTCATCAGTCAATGCATTCATTATGGAGAACTCCCCTATTGGTTCAATACCTGGGGTATGGGCTTCCCGCTGCATAGCAGCCTTACGTGGGGCATATACAGTACACCACAGATGATATTCTGTTCTCTTTTTGATTACAACCTGTACGTGCTGCATATAGAATTCATGTTCTTCTTGCTTATGGCTGGCTGGGGCATGTACCATTTATTGCAGAAATATGTTGTAAAAGACAGTAATATCGCTTTGCTACTCGCAGTTTGCTATATGCTTTCAGGGTTTATGGTTGGTTCCACGCAATGGTTATTATATATAACTGCCGCCTCTTTTATGCCATTTATAATATGTTCGTTGCTGAAATTACTCTATGCGCCTTCTGTTAGGAATGCTTTTCTGCTGGCAGTCCTTTACACCATGATGTTCACCAGCGTCTATGCTGCATTTAATATCATTACCACATACTGCCTTTTCTTTTTTATAATTGTTTACCTGGTACGGGTGAAGAGTGACAATCGCACAAAAGCCAGTACGCTTAGCTACATAGTTCTTGCAGGGTTATTTACATCACTGCTATGTGGTCCCTGTATTTATTATACAGCAGAATTGCTGCATCATATTGATAGAGGAAGTTCGATCGAAGCCAATACTGCTTTTTTCAATTCCAACTATCTACATCCCGCTGCACTAAGCAATATGCTCCTGCCTTTTTCTTCCGTTCGAATGAATTTTCACAATACAGAAGGAACAATGCTGAATACATATGCAGGGCTTTTTGTACTGTTGCTCATACCCGGCGCTGCCTGGCAAACGATCAAAGAAAAGAACAAATCTGCCATCTTCCTCCTTGCTGCAGCAGTTATCTTCCTGCTTCTATCATTCGGCGGGGTAACACCTATCAGAGGGCTGTTCAATTTCCTTCCCGGATTTTCCTATTTCCGGAATCCTGCTATCTTCCGGCTTTTTTTCCTAGCAGCATTAATACTCTATTTAGCCATTATACTACGAAACATATCTTTCGAGACCTTATTCTCCGTTACACGAAACCCTTTTGCAAAAAATATATACATTACCGCATGGGTACTCCTTGCGATCTGCGTCATTATTTTGGCCAGTAACGGTAAAGCCTGGGATCTTATATACACCGGTTCATGGCAAACAAGCATAAAGAATATGAGCCTTTCCGGCACTTTACTTATCAGCTCATTTATTCAGGCTATGTTACTTATTGCCATCCTGTTTGCTGCAAAAATGAGAAGCAAGAAACCTGTAACACTCTTACTTCTTATGGATCTCACCATCAATACTCTCATTTGTACCCCTTTCTTTTCCGTGAGCAACTACCCGATAAGCGAAGTGAACAATATTCTACAGTCAAAAGATGGCTTTCCGATACAGGTTGACAAAGTAAACAAAAACCCAGCTACTTATACAGATAAGAAAATGAACCGCTGGTTCAATGTAAACGTCTTCAATAAAAAGGTCTCTGCCGAAGACTCTTATCGCGGACCGCTGACATTAAAAGATTTCCATCGCTTTGCGGCAGACAGCAATAATTTAATATTTTATGACAGGCAATTGGTTTCATTGGAGAATAATACCGGAGGCGCTATTCAGTTACTGTTGCAAAGACCTGCACATATAAACGTATCGGTCAAACTGCCAAACCCCTCCCCTATAACGTTACTGCAGAATGACTACCCGGGATGGAAAGTCTACTACAATGGCAACGAAATGGAAAAGGTAAAAACCAATAAAACCGGAATAACTATCAATGCACCTGCCGGCGAAGGGGTCATTGATTATAAATACGAAAGAAACTTTGCCGGGGTATCAGCATTATTACTGCACATGGTCATCATCTGTTTTCTTGTATGGCAGGGAGTAATATATACCAGAAGAAAAATCTTTATACCTTCTTCCCCTTCATAGCCGTACTGATCGCATGATCCATCAGCCTTTCCGCATAAGGCCTGGATATTTCATTCAGTTTTTCAATAGCAGTTTGTATCTCGTCCTTATTTCCGGCCGGAATGGTATTCTGTAACGAATTCATCGCATGCTGCGTAGCAGCCAATTCTTCTGCTGAAAGGAAAGAAGTGTTCTTTTCTAAAAACTGCTGTGTGGTATCTAATAATATCTTCGCTTCTGTCTGTGATTCTACCAATGCCCGGGTCCGCATATCGTCTTTGGCGTGTGTAATGGAGTCCAGCAGCATTTTCTCTACTTGCTCGTCTGTCAATCCATACTGAGGTTTGACCTCGACACTCTGCTCCACTCCGCTGCGCAGTTCCTTTGCTTTTACTACTAGTATCCCATCTGCATTAACCAAAAAAGATATTTCCACTTTGGCCAAACCAGCAGGCATTGCCGGAATACCGGTAAGATTAAACTCTGCTAGTTTCCTGTTATCTTTTACCAGATCCCTTTCTCCCTGGAAAACAGAAATACGCATCCCGCTCTGTCCGTCTCTTTGGGTAGTGTATTGGCGACCTGCTTTAGATGGAATTTTGGAATTTCTCGGTATCAGCACATCCATCAGCCCTCCCATTGTTTCTATACCTAATGAAAGAGGTGTAATATCCAGCAAAAGAAAATCCTTATTATTTCCGGCCAGGATGTCTGCCTGCACGGCAGCGCCAAGCGCTACGACCTCATCAGGATTCAATGAATCATTCACAGACTTACCGAAAAATGAAGCCACTGATCTTTTAACCAGAGGGACCCTGGTCGATCCACCCACCATCACTATTTCGTCTATATCATTAATAGAAAGATGCGCATCACTCATAGCATTTTTACAGCACTGTATGGTTCTTTCTACAAAGGGTATAAGAACCTCTTCCAGTTCCTTTTTTGACAAACTCACCGGACGCCCTTCTGCATTTCCTTCAAAAAGGTCTGCGCTGCTTAACTGCTTCTTGGCTTCTTCCGCCAATAAGCGAAATACCTGCGTTGTCTTTTTATCAACAGATTCTTTATTGAGCTCAAGCTGGCTCATCCAGTAATCTACAATGGCCCTGTCAAAATCATCACCTCCAAGATAGGTGTCTCCATTAGTGGATAGTACTTCAAAAATACCGTTAGTGATCCGGAGTATAGAAATATCAAATGTTCCACCGCCGAGATCATATACTGCAACTGTTTTTATATCATCCTTTTTAAGTCCAAGTCCATAAGCAAGGCTTGCTGCAGTAGGTTCGTTCACTATTCGCAACACATCGAGTCCGGCGAGCTTGCCGGCATCCCTGGTGGCTTGTCTTTGCGCATCATTAAAATAGGCAGGAACTGTTATAACAGCTTTTACTACCTGTGTTTTCAAAATATGTTCTGCTCTTGACTTTAATTCCTTTAGGATAAAAGAAGATAGTTCGATCGGCGAATAGAATTTAGTGCCCACCTGTACCTTTACCAGGCTTTCTTTATCATCATCGATCACTTTATAGGTAAAATAAGAGGCATGTTCCCGGACATCATTATATGATTTGCCCATCAGCCTTTTGGCCGAAAAAATAGTATTCTGAGGCTCAGTGATAAGGAATTCCCTGGCATTGTCTCCTACAGTTACCGATCCGGTATCATCAAAATGAATAACGGATGGTACCAATGCATTCCCATCAAATTCTTTCAGCACTACTGGTTTCTTACTTTCCGGGTGAATGATCGCCACCAGGCTATTGGTAGTGCCGAGATCAATGCCCACAATCATTTCCTGTTGCTGCAAGCTGCCTGTTGCTATATTAATGCCAATCTTTGCCATGATCAATAAACTTCTTGAACGGTTGCAAAAGTAACACTTCGCCGCCTGCTTTGGTTTACGAATAACGAAAAGGGCCGCAAATGCGGCCCTGTAAATATCTAAAAGCTGCTTTATTTACCGCATCAGGTACATCTTTCCGTAGCCCTTATTAAAATATTTATCGGTGTCATCATCTTCTGCTTTGTACTTATCCAGCGACTTCCCGTTCATGTTGGTAATCACACGATACAGGTAGATGCCATTAGCCAGTTTCTGGCCATATTGGTCAGTACCATCCCATTTGAACTCAGTGATGTTACGTCCGATATGTAAAGGGCCCAGTTCATCCTTCGTGATGTCCCTGACTATCTTACCTGTAATGGTCAATATCTGAATGCGTATATTCTGTGGTACTTCGCTGCCTGTCACTGTAAATACAAATGCTGTTGAAGTAGTGAATGGGTTCGGATAGTTCAGCATATTCGAGATCATGGGCTTATTGATCACCTGGAAGAAAACCCTGTACTCAATATTACCTGCTTTATTATCACTGCGGTCTTTTCCGGTTACGATCAGTTCATACTCCCCATCCTGGGGGAAGTAGGGCTTGAAATTCAGCATAGCCGTATTATTAGTATTAGGCGCCTGCCCTGCAGGTGTAAATTGCAACGTGTCATTACCCGGTGTAAATGTTCGCATGCTTCCATCAGGGTATTTTACTTTCAGCGTCATGAGGCTGGCGGTATCCAGTATCATCCATTTGGCTTCGTCCTTCAGCTTAATAATAATGTCAGGCTTTGACGAAACAATATCCCTGTTCAATATATGCACCCCATCAAAGGTTACGTCCAGCAGAGGGTTCAGGCTATCAGGCTTTACATAAAGGTTCCTGAATGCGAAATTATTAAAGTGATACTGCTCAAGCTGATCGTTATCGGAATTAAACTCAACGTAAATGACATTGTTACCCGGGATCGAACGAGTATCGATAGGTACGTTCAGGCGGATAGTGTCATTAGGAGCAGTCGTTGTCAATGGTTTCTGCCGCGGAATAGGTACAATATTTTGCCTGTTTTTTTCATCTGTAATGACCATTTTCACTTTCACACTATCAAAATCGACCCTACTTATATTCTTAAACCCTATTCCGAAATTGAAGGGTTCTCCGACATCTACTGATTCTTTAGTGGTAAAATACAGGTTGGGGGCAATAGCGCCTTCGGGAACCGGGGTGTAATATACCCTCCAGTAACGGAGCTGATAAGGCGTAAAATGCGAGGTGTCTGAGGTGAACATCCGCAGTTTAATATTAGGATATACGCTGGCATCTATTGAAGACACATCATAATCCTGCTGGGAAAGGCTAAGGCCACTGAACAAAACACTTTCTGACCCGTCGGCTTTTACACCAATAACATCTACAGATACACTGTCGCCCGGTGTAAGATCCATGCTTCCCCGCCATTTCAATTCTTGCCATGCTTTCGCCGGCCCCATTATCGGTGAAGTAATATAACCTAATGTATCAGGAGTTCTTATATCGCGGTTGATTGTGATCAGGTCATAAAGCCCGAAAGACCCCACCGACATAGGCGCAAAACTGTTGTCTCCTTTTTTATACAGGCAGATAAGGGCTCTTGAATTGGGCCCGCTAAACGAATCAAGGGCATTGAAGCCAACATTCTTCAACTTATGATATAAGGAGTTCCCGGAGCCATATAACAATGTATCAGCCATCCATTCATTGATAAATCCGGTTGTTTGTGTATGGTTATTGATCGTTCTTACCACCACATAGTAACCCACAGGTATAGAGTCCATGAAATCCATCATCTGCTTTCTTTTCGCTGCCGTCATGTAGGACCATTCAAAATTGAAACGACGGTTGCTAAAACATGGCAGAGCGCTTCCCATATAACCGGTAAGATTTTCGACAGGCTGGAATGTATTGGGGTTGATCAGGTTAAAAATGAGCGAAAACCCGACACAGGCGCTTCTGATGAACGGGTCACCATCAAGACTTACGATCAGATCGCCTTCCTGCGTAGTGGCGGTTTGATAAACACCATTCTTGATAAAAATATTATGCCCGACAGAATCAAAGACCCATTTTCTATCAGGTCTCAATATCGTACGCTGCAATGACGATTTATCATGCTGAAAATAGTGTGACTGGTTAAACCCGGTATTAGTACCGGAAATGTAAATAAAAGAGGATGTGTTCCATACAGGATAGCCGGTGGTAACATTGGGTGCAACCCTCCAGTAATACACCGTGCTATCCGAAAACGTAATACCCGGCGTGAATTCAAACACCCCGCCGACAGAACTGGTTGTTCGTGTTACTTTCACCGGAGAATTAAATAATTCAGTAGTATCTATTTCGGCAATATAATCCCTCATTGTTGCAAATGGGTTGGCAGAAGATGCAACAAGTTTTATGTTCTGATCATTTACGATAGAAAGATTATAGGGATATACCGGGCGGGCCTCATCTTCAAAAATGAATACATCTTTTGTTACAATGTTGTTGATGCTGGTCTCATACAACTCATCTATTTCATTGTCCGGATCGATAGTGATTGTTATTTTATTAAGCCCCTTATCCCGTGTAGGAACAATGGGAATATCTAATGTAAGCGAATCAATATAACGGATACCCCTGATCCTCTTTTTGTATATCACTTCCGTTACCTGAGTAGTAGGATATGTACGCTTCACCTCGATCACTACGCTGTCTGATACTGCCTTCCCGATATTCATAAACCTTGCCTTCATCGTAAAATTTTGGTCACCAACTGTTATGAAAGACGGGGATATTTTCACCATGGGGTCCTCAATGGCATAATCAGGCTTTGCAAAATTGTAAAGTTTAAGAGCGGGATCGCCATGCAGGGTAAACTGCTCACAATGAAAACGGGCATAGAAATCATTTTCTGTCGTTATCCCAAATACCCTTGCAATAGTAGCGTCCATAATCTCTCCAAGGGTTTTGCCATAATTGGTAGTGGACAATGTTGTATAATTCTGCGTATTCTGAATATCGAGGTAATGAACAATACCCAGGTGGGTGCTGGCCAAAAAAGCAATTGAGCCCCTTTCCGGCGCCAGTACATATTTTTCTGATAGTGTTTCTTTAGTAGAAAATCTGGCCACATTAAAATTGAAGAAATTACCTGCATTACAGCCCATCACAACAAATACAGGATATTTTCCTGCATTTGAATAGTTAAGCGGGTTATCAAGATTAAACTCCAATGTACTTGCCGATGAGTGCCCGAAGTAAGTAAGTATCCCTACCCCGTTATTAAATATATCAGCAAGACGTGAATTATCTATCTGCTGAACAGCATCAGCCGATCCTTTTGAAAATGTACTTACATATCCCCCATATAATGTATCCTCAATAATTCTTTTATGCCCGTTCAAAGCTGTTACCAGGATATTCTCAGTGAGCGGATCCCCGGCCCCAATCACATGCAGGATATTTTTCATCCATGCCTTATCCTGGATCACCGGAGAAGAAAATGAGTGTAGCTGCTCATATTCTTTTAGTTTATTGAGATATACGTTGACCTCGTCTCCATTGATAGCTGAAATACGGCCGATAGGTGTAAGAGGTACAGAACTACCGGGTACAGCGCTTAGCAAATTATCTGATGCAGGATAACCGAAGGACGTTACTAAGTCAAGCTTTTCGACATCCGGGTTACTTTCATAAGCCCTGAACTGAGTATAGTTAAGCCCTTTGCCAATGATCAAAACAGTTTTCAAAGGCGCTGAGAAATTAGCTCTCGCCCACCTGAGAAAGTTTCTTATTGACAACGGATGCTTTTTAATGCCAAGTCCAAACTGGTCTTCCAACTGGTCGATCATATACACTTTCGCATTATAGCTTCCTCCTTGTACTGAGCTTCGGTAACTTTTGTAATCGTCGATCGGGTTTGATCCATTGGAGGCTGTAGTCAGTACAGGATTGGTGATAATAAGATAATTACCCTGGTTGGCCGCCTGACTATAATTCACAAAATTCCTTTGCTGAAACGAAGTGACCGCGGTGATATTGGATGTCGCTTCGCTTACTAATACCAGCTTTCTATTGGAAACTGAAGCTTCAAGAGCTATTTTCAATAAAGAAGGATTGGTGATATCAGCTACATATCTTTTACCATTGGTAAGATCATATAAAACAGGGGCGGATCCGCTGTAAGTGAATCCGGATATCTCTAAATAATTCCCGGAAGTATTCGCCGGCAGTTCAAAGGTAAAATTGCTGGCGCCTCCAAAATTGAATTGCCTGGCGTAGATCAATTCCGTCATTGCAACCACCATACGGTCACCACCCTGCAAACCCATATTAGTCACCTGTATAGTAGCTGTGCCCCCACTTATAAGTGTTAATGGCACAGGCGCTGTTACTTTTGCGTAGTCATAATAATTCAACGCCTGACCGGCAACAGAATCACCATTTACAGTTACTTTGAAATACCTGGGCTGTACAGCATTCCCAGCAGCATTTACTTTAATAACAGGTTGAGGGGCCCCGGAACCAGTATATGCACTTAGATTATTATGTGTTGAAGTGGTAAAAAATAATGCAGGCAGGTCCTGGCTTGACCAGCCTTCGCCATAATCATAGGATGAAGAATATGTATAAGAATCACCCACTAGTTCTGATCGCCCACTGTGGATTTTATTCTTGTAATAAGTTCCGGCCGTGTACATGAAATATGGCTCAACAGGAAGTATATTACCGGCAACATTATTGGTAGTTGGCGCTAACCGGAAATTAGCTCCGGAAGTATTAATGGTAAGAAAATAAGCTGCCGTATCTGTTTGCAAACTCCATTTTTGACATAATTGGTAGTCTGGCAACCTGTACATAACACTATCCGGGTTCCCATCATTCATTTCACCCCAGAATTCGATGTAATCCCCGCCCCCCATTACCCCTGTCTGTATAGACGTATAAATGGGAACCTGCTTACCGTTTCTCCACAATTGAAAATGCTCGGCAGATGCCGAGCCAAGGCCGATACCTGAAAGTACAGGCTGGCTGATGCGGTATAAACCGGTAGCCCCTATCTTGAATTTATAGTAGGTTTTTGAATAGTCAATCCATTCATTGTTGTACACCTGCGCTTCAGCAGCAACAGTTACAAATAGCAACAATAAAAGTAAAATTCGTTTCATTTAAACAGTTTTACAGGTACGGTTATTTGTTCTTTTTATTCTTATCATTCACCATGTCAAGACGCAATGAGAATACATGGGTAAATAACGGATTTGATTG
>JAEUVK010000178.1 GCA_016787135.1 Chitinophagaceae bacterium
ATACTGGCTCCTGCCTGTACAGGATTGGGATATACTTTGATCATAGATGGTTTTGCCTGAGAAGATGGGACAAGAGGGATCTGCTTGCTGGTTCTCATGACTGACACAGCACCAACGTACATACCCATCTTGACTGATGAATATGACTGTACAAGTACTACTTCACTCATCACCTTTCTTTTCAATTGGATGACCAGTTCATTTGATACATCTGCGTTCTGTGTAATGATTGTTTCTTCCAGTTTGAACCCAACCGAAGATGCCTCCAGCACCATTTGCTCGCCTTCGCGGAATTTTATTCCAATTGTAAAAACACCGCTGCTGTCAGCACTTGCACCTTGCCTGCTCCCTTTTACCATAATACTTGCATAAGGAACAGGATTTTTGTTCTCGTCTGTTACTTTACCACGAATAGTGATTCGCTGATACGGCTTAACTGATCCCTCACTGCGAGGAACTGAGACCTTACCGATCTTCAATACATTCTCAGAGGGAGATACGCATACCTCCGGCTTTTTTTCTGCTATATTTCCTTGCGCAGTTGCTTTTGCTGATGCAAGGAATGCCGGCAGGGCAAACTGGAAAAAGTATTTGATCCAGGGGATACGTTTCTTTGGCATTTCAATACTCCTATCCAACTGGTCTGCATAAAAGCGGCCGCAGGTGGAACCGCCCGAAGGTCTTTTAAAAAAAGCCGCTAATTGCGCATCGCTCATACCCGTAAAGTCCACAACCTGTTTCTGGCAGGATGCGCAAAAGCGGCCTTGCTCTGCTGCGGTCATATTGTCCCAGTTCTCGTGACAGGGCTCCTGGATAGAAAGCTGAAGTTTTTTCCCCATAGAAAAGATTTATTGGATGATCAGTTTCTCCGTTTTCACAACCTTGCCCCTGTTGTCACGCAACTGAATAATATACATACCTGCGGTCCATCTTGCATCGGCTATCACCGCAAAACGGTTCATCCCTTTAGATAGTTTTTGCGATTGTTGCCAAACTAGCTTGCCATCAAGGCCGGTAACTGATAACTGTAGTATCTTCTCTTCCGATGCGGTTACTTCAAGATTGAATGTATTACCCCGCTGCACCGGGTTGGGATAAACAAAGGCGTCCTTGTTCTGTATCTCATTTTTTTTTCCGGAAGAACAAATAGCCCTGTTCACAACACCTCCGCAAGAAATGTCCCGCCTCTTCAAATGAACATAACCAATCGCATAAGCTGGCTGGCATGCTTTCACATCTCTTTCCAGTAATATCTCCTGCTCCTTTCCTTTAACTATTGCTGAAACAGTTTTATAGCCCGCCGAAGAAACCACAACCGAATACTGCACCCCTGTTTTCAGGTTTTTCATTACCAATATCCCGCTGTCATTGGCCACCACCCGTAATGTATCCGATCTTGAAAGGAATGAAACCGAAGCACCCGGTACCGGCTGTCCGGTCAGAAAATCTTTGATGATAAGCCTCCTGGTATTAGCCGACTTTGTGGTAATCACAATGATGCCGTTATAATTACGGCGGCAGGAGATAATAGAAGAGGTATTCTCTTTCAAAATATCTATCGAAGCAATCTCATCTGGGTTCAAAAGGTTGAGTTGATCAAATTCTGCAATAACACCGTCAATGACCAGTAAAGGCTCTTTGTTGCGTAAAGGCTTCCGGCAAAAAAAAGTGACAGGAATATCAACCTGGCCTGTACTGGTAATGAAACCATTTACTCTTGTTTCCGCGGGCTTGTTTTTAACAGGAATGGAATCGGTAAAATCTCTGGCCGCAAGACAGAAAAAAGACGATACTAAAACAAAAAATGTAAAGATCAGCTTCATAAGCAATGGTTATCGGGTCAAAAAATGTGGGGCCGGTAGAAACCGGCCCCTTATCACTAACCGGCTGTTAGTATAACTGTCGTTTTTTGTTGGATGCCGTCTCGAAAAGATTTACATAAAAGCTATTTATGAAATGCCGGAATTTTTGAAATACCTTCTGTTGCCGGCTCTTTTTTATGGTTCTTTGCCAGTTCCCCGGCATTCTCCACCATCCGGATGAATTCTGTTCTGTATCCTTCCTCGTCCTTTCCTTTAGCCCGGCGGGCCAGAGTGACCACCTCGTCATACGAAGCATCGGATTTGAACTCCGAATTGCGTAATAACATTCCGAACTGCGCCACGGCTGCCGCAAACCGGAAATTGTCAGAGGTTTTTGCAAGGGCTATCTGTTTGTCGCGTACCGGGTGCTCGATCAGCTTACTGACATCGCCATCCGGGGCTTTGTAACGGAACTTTACCGTCATGATCTCATCTGTATGCGACGATTTGCTCAGCGGGGTTACATTCTTCTGGTATTTCAGATCATCCACCTTTTCCAGGAAACTGCTCTTTACTCCTGCCGGTATCACTTCATACAGGGCGGTCACGGTATGGCCGCTTCCCAGTTCACCGGCATCTTTCTTATCGTTATTAAAATCTTCTTTGGCCAGCATCCTGTTTTCATAACCGATCAGCCGGTACCCGGCCACTTTAGCAGGATTGAACTCCACCTGCAGTTTTACATCTTTAGCAATAGTGAATAAAGTACCGCCAAACTCATTGACCAGAACTTTTTTTGCTTCGCTCATTCCGTCTATGTACGCATGGTTGCCGTTCCCTTTATCCGCCAGCTTTTGCATCTTATTGTCTTTGTAATTACCCATACCATATCCTAGTACGGTGAGAAACACACCGCTCTTTCTTTCGTTCTCTATCAATCTTTCCATCGCATCATCACTGCTTTCACCTACGTTGAAATCACCATCGGTGCAAAGGATCACCCGGTTATTGCCTCCTTTTACAAAATATTTGTTGGCTGTCTTATATGCCAGTTTGATGCCCTCTCCCCCTGCTGTAGAACCGCCTGCACCCAGGTTATCAATGGCCTCTTTGATCTTGGTTTTATCAGCCCCGCTTGTAGGCGCCAATACCAGACCTGCAGCGCCTGCATATACCACGATCGCCACTTTGTCTTCCTGTCTCAACTGGTCCACCAGCATTTTCATAGAAGCTTTTACCAGCGGCAATTTGTTGGGTGAACTCATCGAGCCCGACACATCTATCAGAAAGACAAGATTAGAGGCCGGTAAGTTCCCGACAGGTATCTTCTTTCCCTGCAGGCCGATCAGCACCAGTTTATGTGCTTTATTCCAGGGCGCATCGGATATTTCGGTATTGATGGAAAAAGGTTTGTCACCATCCGGCTGCGGGTAATCATATTTGAAATAATTGATCATTTCTTCGATCCTTACTGCACCGGCCGGGGGTAACTCGCCGTCATTAATAAACCGGCGGACATTGCTGTACGACGCAGCATCTACATCAATAGAGAACGTACTGAGCGGATTATCTGTTACACGCAGAAAACGATTCTCAGTGATATTGTCATACCCTTCCGTATTGAAATTCGTTTCGAGGTCACCGGAATATCTTCCATCATAATAACCCTGCGGTGCACCGGTAATATTCTTATAATACGATCCTGATATCTCCTGCTTTGTTCTCCCGCCGTAACCGATAACAACCACTTCTTCCAGCCTATTCTCCATGAGTTTAAGCGTCACGTTGATCACCGACCTGCCTTTTACAGCTACCTGTACCTGTTTATAACCAACAGCACTAATGACCAGTGTCATCTCCGGCTTAGGTAACGTTATAGAAAAACTTCCGTCTGCCTTTGTAACTGTCCCTTGTGCAGTGCCTTTGACGGAAACAGTAGCCCCTGCAACGGGGCTACCCGTTTCATCAATAACCTTACCGCTCACGGTGTGTGAAGTCACGGGGCGAAATGCCACCATCAGCACGATCAATGGCGCCAGCATAAAAAGTATTTTTTTCATAAAGGGTGTTTTCAGCCGGAGATGTCCTTTTTTTAGCAATTGCATAAGCATCCCCTGATTTTTATTTGTTATTTTTAAACCCTGTGGCTTTTTTAAAGAATATATCACACAGCACACTAGCTGATAAAGAACTGGTCAGCCTGTATAAGGCATCGGGAGATATGACTGTGCTTGGCGAACTGTACCAGCGTTATATGGAGCTTGTATATGGGGTTTGCCTGAAATATTTTAAAGAACCTGAAACCGCCAAGGACAGTGTGATACAGATATTTGAGGAACTGGTGACCAAACTAAAGAAGCACGAGGTGGACAATTTTAAGGGCTGGCTACACATGGTAGCTAAAAACCATTGCCTGATGCAGCTCCGGACCCCTAAAAACCTAAAAACCGTTGAGTTTAAAACGGAACTTGTGCAAAACGAAGAGAATGTGCATCTGAATGGTGTGCTCGAAAAAGAGGAGAATTTCCAGAAGCTGGAATACTGCCTCAGCACGCTGACAACAGAACAACAGGAAGCCATCAGGCTGTTCTACTTAGAAGGGAAATGTTATAACGAGATCGTTGAGATAACCGGGCAGGAATGGAACCAAGTCAGAAGTTTTATTCAGAACGGCAGGAGAAACCTGAAGATATGCATGGAAAAACAGGAGGTCGGAAATCAGGTGTCGGAGACCGGCAGGTAAATGCAGTTTCGGGGTTGAGACCGGGCACATTGATTGCATGATTATAAAACAGATATAAATATTTCCCGAAAGGGAGTAAGCAATGCCAGACAATAACAACATACAGACATTTACTGCCGCAGATATTGAAAAATATCATAAAGGTTTGCTATCTGCCAAAGAAATGCATGCTATGGAAAAAGCGGCGATGGATGATTCGTTCCTGGCCGATGCTCTGGAAGGATATGCCATTGCCGGAGTAAATGTTAATGCTGATATTGCTGAACTAAAAAGAAGACTGGCCGGGAAAGCGGAAGAAAAGAAAGTAATACCGATACATGGCAGCAGCAGAT
>JAEUVK010000192.1 GCA_016787135.1 Chitinophagaceae bacterium
AAAATCGTCACGATCCTTCCATGATTTCAAAGACTGAAGCATCCTTTCTTCGCTGCGTTCGCTATCCTTCATGCCAGCAATATTATTATGATGACTCAGCTCTTCAATGACGGGCAACGGAATACTCATATGGGTAGTGGCAGGAATATTGTAAATAAAGAGAGGCAACTCAACGACATCTGCCAGTTCTGTAAAGTACTGCAACATCTGTTTCTCCGTTAATGGATAATAAGAAGGCAATGTTGCCACGAGCACATCTGCTCCGTGGAGGCTGCAGTAAGCGGCAAACTCAATGCTTTCTGCCAGTACATTGGAACTGATACCTGCATAAAGTGTTGTACCCTGTTTTTTATTCCTTTCGGCTGCCAGCATATATTCTTTCCGCAGCTGCAGCGGCAGGGAAGCCGCTTCACCGGTAGTGCCTAAGATAAAAGGAGAAATATTATGCCTGTAGAACATAGCAAACAAGCGGGAAACAGCCGCCTCGTCCAGTTGCAGTTTATTGGTCAGCGGAGTTATCGCGGGCACAATCACACCACTATATTTTTTCTCACCCATCATGAATACGCTGCTTTATATATGTCAACCGCATCCTTTTCTTCTATCAGCCTTGGGTTGTTCTTCAATAATCGCTGAATCTTCATAGCATCAGCCGCCATTTGCGGAATGGCTGATGCCGGCACATTCACTTCCTGTAAGGTAGCCGGGATACCGCAACCCCTGATCAGTTCTCTGATCTTTTGTACACCGGCTTTTGCCGTGGCTTCATCACTGTTTTGCCTTTCACAACCCAATGCTATTGCCACATCAGCATACTTTTTTACAGCAGCCGGAATATTGTACTCCATTACATACGGAAGCAACAATGCATTGGACAATCCATGCGCCAGGTGAAACATACTTCCTAATGGATAGGATAATGCATGCACACCTGCCGTATTTACGGGCCCAAGGCAAAAACCGCCCAATAAACTTCCCATCGCTACTTTTTCCCTTGCTGCTGCATTTTTGCCATCCATCACGGCCGTTACAATATTGGATGCTATCAGGCGCATACCCTCATACGCATACATATCAATGAATGGTTGTGAAAATTTATTGGTGTAGGCTTCCAGGCAATGTGTCAACGCATCCAGTCCGGTTGCTGCAGTAATGGAAGGAGGAACCGATATCGTCAGCAAAGGATCAACATAGACGATATCAGGGACAAGATAAGGACTGATGATACCCTTCTTCTGGCCATCCGCATCATCTACCAATATTGCATTCGGCGACACCTCGCTGCCGGTACCGGAAGTAGCCGGCACACACACCAGTTTCCTCTTTCTTCCTTTCAATAAACCAATACCGGCATAATCTTTTAGCTGTTGTTTATTTTCCAGTTGAGCAGCTACCAGTTTAGCAATATCCAGTACACTTCCGCCACCAATGCCGATCACCACATCGGGATCATAAGGCGCTACCCGCTGCATCAGCTTCTCAAAATCACTAAAGGATGGTTCCTGCACGATAGAAGTATCCAGCAGCACTCCTATCTTATTATCTGGAAATCTTTTTACAAACGGATCAATAGCTGTTTTCAATGGATCGATGGTCACAATAAAAACCCTGGAAGGTTTCAACTGCAGTATATCGTCCGCCAGTTGCAGCAAGGTCCCGTTACCAAATACCAGTTTACCGGGGAAAAATATCTTGAGCGGGTCAGCAAGCATGGTTATTATACATTATATCGCTGGGTCAAGCGGCACTTTAGGTAACATCAAAGATTCAACATCCACAGGTTTTATATCCAGCCTTTCGCACCAAGTCTGAAAGCTCTGATGAATATCATCAAGTGTCCTCTTCTGTTCCGGTGTTAATTCCAAAGCAGTGGCACGGCTGATGGTTCTTACCGGCAAACCTCTTTTCCGCAAAAAATATTTTGCACTCATGGGATAAGCAACATGAATCAGCGGGTCAACTCGGCTGATCTCACCCTGCAACCATTTTACCTTTTCCTGCCTGTCCGGGTTAGTGGCGTTGTTCACCATCCACACCAATATTTCCGGATAGAAATTTCCGGATATAGACGACATCCCCTTTGCCCCCATTTGCAAACTGTACATCGCATTGGGCGAATGGGCATCATAAAATTCCAGGTTATTCCCTGATGCTTTCAGTACATCTAATTTTGCTTTCACCTTTTCCAGGTCAATGGAAGTATCCTTGTGATACACCATCCGGTTGGCCGATAACAATGTTTTGAAAACATCCGGCCCGATGATCCTTTTGTAAGGCGCCGGGCATTCATACATGCCAAGCGGGATATTACCGGTCAACCGGAACATTTTTTCAAAATTGCGCAGCAGAATATCATCGCTGTCTTCCACATTGGCATAATGTCCTGTGATCAGGATGGCAGCATCAATACCCGTGTCGTATATCTTTTTGGTGAACTCAGCTTTGTCTTCGATCGTCAAACCGAAAGAACCTGTTGCCACCACCGGTACACGTCCATTCACGTAACTGACGACATGGCGTGTCAGCTCAAGCCGTTCGTCTTCGGTGATGCTGTACATCTCACTGCTGAGACAGTTGGCAAAAAAACCTTTCACCCCTGCAGCGAGATAAAAATCTATCAGGTGCGATACTACGTCCAGGTCAACCTTTGCTTTCAGGTTGAACGGTGTGATCATGACCGGTACAAACTTCTTATCAGGCATAGCAACACAATTTTAAACCCTATAAAATTTCAATCTTTTCACTCCCTGAAAAATGCAGGATTTCACTATTTCCTGTACAATTTTCCTGTTTTACACGCTTATTGGCACCACTCTTTTCTTTCGTAATCTTGTCAGCAGTAGCCCGGCCAGAAATATGGTCAGGGTTCCCACCACGATGATCATATTTTTATGCAAAGGGCTTTTCAGGAAAGCATAATCCCCGCTTATCCTGTCAGAGAAAGTCATCCATAAAATGATCGCTACGCCAATGATAGTAGCGGTCAGCGCTTCTGTATTTTTTGTTCGCCGGCTGATCAACCCCAGCAGGAACAGGCCCAGCATTCCTCCTGCAAAGATCCCTGATAACTCCCACCAGATATCCAGTAAACTTTTAGCGCCGATCATCGCCAGCCCTGTGCCCAGACCGATCAACCCAAAGGCAACAGTCGCTATATGTAAAATAAATAGCTGCTGCCTGTCGGTAATATCGGGCTTGAAATACCTTTTATAAATATCCATAGTGAAAACGGTAGCCGATGAATTCATATTGGAGCTGATAGTACTCATCGCCGCTGATAAAATTGCGGATACGATCAGTCCGACCAATCCTGTCGGCACATGGGTCACCATGAAATGAGGCAATACTTTATCAGCGTAATCAACCGGTTTAAAAGAAGCTGCCAGGCCGGTTATTTGTTGTGATGTGGCAATACTTCCCAGGTTTTCTGCTGCCACCTTTAGTTTTACCGGTTCTATCATCTCAGGTTGTATTTGGTAAAAAGCGTACAAAGCTGTACCGATAATAAAAAATAATAAGGAGGCGGGCACATACATGGCCACGCATAGCCATATAGATTTACTTGCCTGTTTGGCAGAAGTGGCTGTATGATACCGCTGGATATAATTCTGGTCCATACCAAAATTATTCAGGTTAATGAAGAAGCCATAGAACAATATTACCCAGAAAGTAGATTCTGTAAGATTGGGAGAAAAACCGCCTAAGCTTAGCTTGTTATCAGCGATCGCTATATCATATACTTTTGCAAACCCGCCCGGGATTTGCCTGATCACCAGGAACAATATCAATAATGCGCCTAATGTTTTAATAATACCCTGTGCCACTTCTGTCCAGATCACCGCTTCCATTCCTCCGAGCACGGTATATACTATTATACAAATTCCCATAACGATCATGATAGATGCCATGGAAAAACCTGTCAATGCCTGCAGGCTTAGTGCAATGCCGAAAAATATAGTGCCCATTCTTGCAAACTGTGTCAGGAGAAAACAGACAACGGCATATGTCCTCGCCCATGGACCAAATCTCTTTTCCAAATGCGTGTACGCCGATATTTCGCCGGTACTGCGGTAAAAAGGAACAAAATATTTTGAAGCCACCCATGCTGCCAGTGGCATCGAAATGCTGAACACAAATGCATTCCAGTTGCCGCCAAATGCTTTGCCCGGCACACCCAGGAAAGTATTACTGCTTAGAAAAGTGGCATAGATCGAAAGACCGATCGCCCAACCCGGTATTTTTCCAGATGCACGGGTGAACTGATCGGGGCTCTTATTCCTTTTTGAAAAATAAAAACCGATACCCACCATCGCAAGGAGATAGATAATAATAATGGCAATATCAACTATGGGCAAACTTTTCATGATGGTTCTACCAGCTAATCATCAGTTGTCTTTGCAACGGCATTGACCGCCCCGGGCCATTGCTTATTGATTATTTCCCTTAACTCGAGTTTGGAAGGATCCACTACAACATGTTTTACTCTTTCTCTTCTCCACGTATAAACAATATGCACCAGCCCGTCTTTGGTTTGTATCACCGAAGGATAAGAGTACTGGCTGATGGGTGAATCTTCCAATACCAGGGCGGCCAGCCATTTTTTGCCATCATGGGAAACAGCCACATTCAATGGTGTACGTGGCCCTTTTCCATTGACCCAGGTGGCATCGGGCAAACGGTGGTTATACACGAGCAACTGGCGCCCGTCTTTCAATGTTACGGCATCTGTTCCCGAATTGTTATTAGGCAAGGATGATGCTTTCATTTCACTCCATGTTTTACCGCCATCACTGCTCCAGCTTTCATTGATCGTTGTATTCCGGCTGCGGCACAATATCTGCAGACGACCATCGGCATATTTTAAAACAGACGGCTGAATGGCCTGCAAAACTTTTGGATCGTTGATAGCTTCACTTTTACTCCATGTTTTTCCGAAATCTGTCGTGTATTCAATATGCGCTTTCCATCC
>JAEUVK010000207.1 GCA_016787135.1 Chitinophagaceae bacterium
AGCAGGCTGGTTTAAAATACTGGGACAGGTCGGATTAGGGGTTATTGTTGGGGCCACTCTTTATTTCAACAGTAATGTGAAGATATGGCGAGAGTTTATCGGAACGCCAACTACTGCTGACTCGACAGTTTTTGCAAAAGAGATCAATGGGAAGTCGAGGTATTTCACAGAGAGTAAAGTGCCGATCACCACCATTCCTTTTGTAAAAAACCATGAGTTCAATTACTCGAAGCTGTTGCCGGCAAGCTGGAGAGATTATACCTGGGTTCTTTACATTTTGATAGTGATATTCATCATTACGGCTGTGTCGAACGGATCGAATATCACGGATGGGCTGGATGGATTGGCGACAGGCACCTCGGCATTGATAGGTGTGTTACTTGGCATATTCGCTTATGCCAGCGGCAGCCTTGTATTTGCCGATTACCTGAACATCATGTACATCCCGAATCTCGGTGAGTTGTCCATTTTCATCGCCGCGATGATCGGGGCCTGTATCGGGTTCCTGTGGTATAATTCATATCCGGCGCAGGTGTTCATGGGTGATACAGGCAGTTTGACACTGGGAGGTATCATAGCGGCCCTGGCGATCATTGTACATAAAGAGTTGTTGATTCCGATATTCTGTGGTGTATTCCTGGTAGAGAATATCAGTGTGATACTGCAGGTGAGTTATTTCAAATACACGAAGAGGAAGTATGGTGAAGGACGGAGAATTTTTTTAATGAGCCCTTTGCATCATCACTACCAGAAGAAAGGATACCATGAAGCAAAGATCGTGACGAGGTTCTGGATCATAACGGTGCTGCTGGTGCTGTTAAGTATTGTTACACTGAAATTGAGATAAATGGACGGTAACGGATTATTGAAAAACCAAACCACCATCCTCATACCCCCTGAAGACGAAAGAACCAATTGAAAATGTATTGTGGTGCAAGCAGAAATCGGATGCTTTTGAAGAACCCCCATTCCGTACAAGCCTTATGTCGCACGGGCTTTGAATAAAAGTGCGACGTGAACAATGGAGAAGCGGTTAGTCATACTCGGAGGAGGAGAAAGCGGTGTCGGCGCTGCACTCCTCGCAAAGCAAAAAGGGTATGACGTATTCGTGGCCGACGAAAGCTCTTTGAAGGAAAACTATCGTACCGAACTGCAAAATGCAGGTATTGCATTTGAAGAAGGTAAACTGAATGAAGAGAAGATACTGAGCGCTGATGAGGTGATGAAAAGCCCGGGCATACCGGAGAAAAATGAGATGGTAAAGAAGATCAGGAAGAAGGGTATTCCTGTCATCAGCGAGATAGAGCTGGCTTACCGCTTCAAAGGCAACAGTAAGATCGTTGCTATTACGGGCAGTAACGGAAAGACCACTACCACAGCATTGACACATCATATCTGCAAAGAAGCAGGATGGGATTGTGCTTTGGTGGGGAATATCGGTTACTCGTTTGCCAAACAGGTGGCAGAGGACCCCAAGCCACTGTATATAGCAGAGATCAGCAGTTTTCAGTTAGATGATATTAAAACGTTCAGGCCGGATATCGCCATATTAACGAATATCACGGAAGACCACCTGGACCGGTACGATTACAAATTTGAGAATTACATCAGGAGCAAATTCCGTATCACGGAGAACCAGCAGACAAATGACCATTTCATTTACTGCGCCGATGATGAAGTAACTATGAAATATATAAAGGGATTCAACATCCTTGCAAACCAACTGCCGATCAGTATGAAAAGAGAATTGCCAAACGGAGCATTTATTAAAGACGGGGACATGTACATCAGAACAGGACAGGATTTTGTATCCATGAGCATTTATGACTTTGCCCTGAAAGGGAAGCATAACCAATATAATACTATGGCAGCTTGTGTCGCAGCAACTACCCTTGATATCCGAAAAGATAAAATAAGGGAAGCGGTACAGAATTTCCAGAGCCTCGAACACAGAATGGAACCTGTGGCAACTATACGGGGTGTTGAATTCATCAACGACAGCAAAGCTACCAATGTAAACTCGACCTGGTATGCACTGGAGAGTATGACCAAACCAACGATCCTGATCCTGGGCGGTGTAGATAAAGGGAATGATTATTCCCTCATTGCTGACCTGGTACAGGAAAAAGTGAAAGCCATTGTCTGTCTTGGCACAGATAACAGGAAAATACATGAAGCCTTTGGAAACATGATCAGCCCTATTGTGAACACGGGCAGCGCTTTGGAAGCCGTACATGCTGCCTTTCATTTTGCCACTAAAGGAGATGTGGTGTTATTAAGTCCTGCCTGTGCCAGTTTTGACTTGTTCAAAAACTATGAAGACAGGGGCAAACAATTTAAACAAGCTGTGAAGGAGTTATAATGGCCGAAGCAATAAACATACAGCCACCTTTGCAAAACCCATTTGGGCGCCTGGTCAGCAAGACCAAAGGTGATAAAGTGATATGGGCTTTGACCATATTGCTGGTGCTGATCTCATTGCTGGCTGTTTATAGTGCAACAGGTTCGCTGGCGTATAAAAATTATAAAGGCAATACAGAAATATATCTCTTCAAGCAGGTCATGTTCATTTTTATTGGCCTGCTGGTGATCTATTTTGCGCACAAGGTCAATTATGTTTATTACTCCGGCATATCAAGGATATTATTCATTTTAACGATACCACTCCTTGTATATACGTTATTCTTCGGTGTGAGCATGAATGAGGGCAGCCGCTGGATCAAATTGCCGATCATCAATATGACGATGCAGACATCCGACCTGGCTAAACTGGCTTTGTTCATTTATCTGGCACGCCTGCTGAGTAAGAAACAGGATGTGATCAAAGACTGGAAGAAAGGCTTCGTTCCGGTAATGATACCGGTTGCTATTACCTGTATGCTGATCGCACCGGCCAATCTTTCCACGGCATTACTGCTTGGCGCCAGTTGTTTGATGTTGTTGTTTATCGGCCGGGCAAGAGTAAAGCACATATTGATCACAATGGGGGTAGCTGCCATACCTATCATTTTTTTGATAGCAGCTGCGATGATACGTCACAATTCTTCGGGCGATGACACAGTGGTATCAAAAAGGAATTCATCGGGTGTGTTCGGAAGGGTAAATACATGGGTGAGCCGTGTGGAGTCATTCATATATGGGGGTAAGGAAGCGGATAGCGATGATATGTACCAGGTGAACCAGGCAAAGATGGCGATAGCAAAAGGTGGTATGCTGGGTCTTGGTCCCGGTAACAGTACGACAAGGGATTATCTGCCGCAGGCATATAATGATTTCATCTTTGCCATCATCATGGAAGAGTATGGTTTTGCAGGTGGTGCATTCATCGTATTTATTTATATGGTGTTCCTGTACCGGTGCATCAGGATATTTAAAAAATGCCCGTATGCTTTCGGGGCTTTCCTGGCATTGGGACTAAGTTTCACACTGGCTATACAGGCTATTGCGAATATGGCAGTAACTGTGAACTTGTTTCCTGTCACGGGTGTGACATTGCCATTGGTGAGTATGGGAGGAACGAGTTTCATATTTACTTGTTTAGCGATAGGGATAATATTAAGTGTGGCAAGAAATGTTGAACAAACCGAAGTGAGACCGGAACCAGAGACAGCTCAATAAAGAAGAGGAGATGAGTAAACGTGTGATCATAGCAGGGGGCGGTACAGGTGGACATATTTTCCCGGCGATAGCGATCGCCAATGCGTTGAAAGCAATTGATAAGGATATTGAAATATTGTTTGTTGGCGCCAGGGGAAAGATGGAAATGGAGAAAGTGCCGCAGGCTGGGTATAAGATAGAAGGATTGGATATAGCGGGATTTAACCGGAGTTCTTTGATAAAAAATATCGGGTTGCCGTTCAAACTGGTGAAAAGTTTTTTGCAGGTACGAGCCATCTTCAAACAATTCAAGCCGGATGCGGCCATCGGTGTAGGTGGTTATTCCAGTTTTCCCGTATTAAGACTGGCGCAGGCAAAAGGGATACCCACTTTTATTCATGAGTCGAATTCATTTGCCGGCAAATCGAATATCCTGCTGGGAAAAAAGGCAACAAAGGTTTTTACGGGTACTGACGGGATGGAGAAATTTTTTCCGAAAGAAAAAATTGTAGTAACAGGAAACCCGGTAAGAGGGAGTATATCACATTCAGCAATCAGCCGCAGTGAAGGGATAAAGTTCTTTTCATTGGATGAAACAAAGAAAACAGTACTGGTGGTGGGAGGAAGCCTGGGTGCAAAGTCGATCAATCAGGCGATAGACAAACATCTTAATCAACTGTTAAGTGCAGGACTACAACTGATCTGGCAAACAGGTAAGCAGTATTCACCTGCGTCAGCAACCGGTAAAGGAGTATGGGTGAATGCTTTTATTAACCAGATGGGATATGCCTATGCAGCTGCTGATATGGTTGTGGCGAGATCAGGGGCTATGACGGTAGCTGAATTGTGTGTGGTGAAAAAGCCTGTGCTGTTTATTCCTTACCCTTTTGCCGCAGAAGATCACCAGACAGTGAATGCACAGCAACTGGTCAATAAAAACGCAGCGTTGATGGTGAAAGATAGTGAAGCGCTGGATAAAGTGGTGCCGATGATCATTGAACTGGCAATGGATGAAAATAGGCAGGCTGAGTTGAAAAAAAATATCGGGGCGTTAGCTGTCACAAATGCCGATAAAGCAATAGCGGGAGAAATTTTAAAAACCCTGCAAGGGTTATGAATGATACAAGCAATACTGTCCTTATGATTACCCCCCTCGGGGGGATTGACAAGATGAAGGTAATTTATTTCGTAGGTATCGGGGGAATTGGAATGAGTGCTATCGCCAGGTTCTTTCAGTCGAGGGATGTTAAAGTAAGCGGGTATGATAAAACCCCGACTGCGTTGACAAAGGAACTGGTCGCCGGCGGGATCGCTATTCATTATGAAGATAATGTGGAGCTGATTCCCAAAGATGCAGAGTTGGTGGTATATACTCCGGCTATTCCGAAGGATCACAAAGAGTTGCTGTTTTACCAGCAAAATGGTTACAAGGTGGTGAAGAGAAGCGATGTGTTGCAGATGATCACTGAAAGTTCTTTTAATATCTGTATAGCCGGAACGCATGGCAAAACAACTATTACCACGATGGTAGCGCATTTGCTGCGTGACAGTGGATATGGTTGTAATGCGTTTCTCGGGGGCATATCTGTGAACTACGGAACGAATTTCTGGAGCGATCCGAATAATGTGTGTGTGATAGAAGCGGATGAATACGACAGAAGTTTTTTGAAATTAAGTCCGGATATAGCGATCATTACTTCCATGGATGCTGATCATTTGGATATCTATGGAACAGCGGAGTCAGTAGAGCAAGGGTTTATTGATTTCAGTAAAAAAGTGAAACCGGGTGGATTACTAGTGAGGCAATTTGGTTTGAAAAGAGGAAAGGAACTAAAAGCAGACAGGCATATCACATATAGCTTGCAGAATGAAAGTGCGGATGTATATGCAGCGAATATCCGGATGATGAACGGAAGTTATGAGTTTGATGTGATGATGAGAGATAACATGCTTGATAATGTGCGGTTGAATATGGGCGGTATGCATAACGTGGAGAATGTAGTAGCGGCCATAGCGGTCGCCAGTTCTTTGGAAATTGAAAACAGTAAGATCAAAGCGGCGGTGGAATCATTCCGCGGGGTAAAAAGAAGATTTGAGTATGTCGTGAAGAATGGTAAGATCGTGTTCATTGACGATTATGCGCATCACCCGGAAGAGTTGCGGGCTTTGATAACAGGGGCGATGGCCCTGTTCAAACAAAAAAAATGTACAGTGATCTTTCAGCCGCACCTGTACACCAGGACAAGGGACCAGGCAGATGGATTTGCTGAAGTATTGGATATGGCAGATGAAGTAATACTGTTGCCGATATACCCTGCCAGGGAGTTACCGATTGAAGGCGTGAGTAGTGAAATGATTCTGGCTAAAATGAAGAATGGACAAAAAAGGGTAATGACGAAGGAAAGGGTAATGGATTGGATAAAGAATGATTATGTGAAGAATGTCAATAAGGAGTTTGGCGAAGTGTTGATCACATCGGGCGCAGGAGATATTGATACGCTGGTGGAACCGATAAAAGAAAGCCTGAACCGCGATTTATAGAAAAGTAAATAACCCCTGGACGGGTTTATATAAATGGGACTGGATACAAAAAAACTTGTTAGAAAAATTTTATTTGTCGCCATGTGGCTGGTGATAGGTGGTGGTATGCTTACTCTCCTGATCGCTGCTATAGGGCGGCAAAAAAGAGATCAGTGTAAAGATTATAAGATCACTATAAAAGGGGCGCAGAATAATTTATTTGTTGACGAGAAAGATGTACTGAAAATATTAAAGACGACTGGAAAAGGAGAGATCAAAGGGCAGAAGAAATCAACGCTGAACCTGCAGCAGATGGAGCAGGTGTTGGAAAAAAGTGTCTGGGTGAAAGATGCTGAACTCTATTTCGATAACCAGGAAGTTTTGCATGTGTCTGTTACGGAAAGGGAGCCGATAGCCCGGATATTTACTATCACTGGTAAAACATATTATATAGATGATGAGGAAAAGAGAATGCCTTTGTCGGACAAAATGAGTGCAAAGGTGCCGGTGTTCACCGGTTTTCCTGAAAAGGTATTGAGTAAAAGGGACAGTGTTTTATTGCATACGGTCAAGGATGCAGCTCTGTTCATTCTCAACGACCCTTTCTGGATGGGGCAGGTGGCGCAAATAGATATTGCGGCTGACAGGAATTTTGAAATGGTGCCGGTGGTAGGTAATCATACTGTAATACTGGGAGACGGAGAAAATATAGACAGGAAGCTTCACCGCCTGTTTGTGTTTTATAAAGATGTATTGAGCAAAACCGGGTTTGATAAATACAAAACGATCAATGTGCAATATGCCGGGCAAGTTATAGGCGTGAAGGATAATAATAACAAAAGGGATACTGCTCAATTGCGATTGAACGTAGAGAAGTTGTTGCGCCAGGCCCGGGAAATGCAGAATGACTCATTGGTCGCAGCGAGGGCCCTGAAAGAACAAAGGGCAATACAGGTGGACCCCGATATTGCCGCAGTTGAAAAGATTACACCGGACGAGAACACTATAAAGGAACAAACAAAGAGTCTCTCCAATCCTGTCCCGATGACTGATCCAGTCCCTATGAAACCTTTA
>JAEUVK010000213.1 GCA_016787135.1 Chitinophagaceae bacterium
GCTCAGCATATCCGTTTCCGGGCAAACCTGGAACGGAACGGTAAGCAGTGACTGGAACAACCGCCTCAACTGGTCAACAGGCGAAGTGCCGGAAGTCAATGAAAATGTAACCATCAGCAACGCCTCAGCCCCTTATCAGCCTGTATTGTCGGGCAATGTAACGATCGCTTCTCTGACGATGTCGGCAGGTATCCTCAACCTGAATGGCTACTCGGTTACCTGTAGCGGTAATGCTTCCTTTACCGGAGATAGTTTGTTCAATGGAAAAATTACAGCGAATGCCTTTTCCCATATGGCTAACATGCATATGGGCGGAAAGATAGCCTTTGAAAAGACCGGGCCAGCAAATGGTTTCTGGGAAGGTAATAACAAGATGCATGGCGACAGCCTGATCATTATCTGGAGATGGGGAACATTGCATCTGCAGACCGCCAATGCCGACAGTATCTTTTCTCACCTGAAGATCAGGTTAGCTGATACCTACAGTGTTTATTTTGCTTACGGGGCATTGCTATACATTCAACAAGATCTTATCCTTGACAATAGCGGTAATGGCATGTTTGCCTCTGCCGGCAGTTACAATACAGTGATCGGGGGCAATCTTGTTGGTATTAATTTTTCAGGCTCGACCCCTAACCTGCTTCTGAACAAAATCGCTACAGAGGGGGATAATACCAACGGTCCTTTTTACAGCCACACTGCCAATGTGGTCAATTGCGCTTTTAATGGAAACTTTTCCCTGGTGGCGGATTCGTCTGTCACCATCGGCATTTCCAATTCCTCATTCACCGGTTCGGATAACCTGCTGCAATCAGGCAGTCTTGATATACAGAACTGCAATTTCGGAAGAGCCGGTAACGGAACTACTATTTTACGGGCGGCACATAATGTAGCGGGTAATGTGTATATGCGGGATGGTAATAATAAGTTCTACAACCATGCACAATTTGAAACATATGCTGCCATGCCGGGAGGGCTTACGATTCAGCAAACCTACTACGGCGCCGATAGCTGCTTTGGTGATCTTCGTTTTATTCTGAAAGGAAATGCAGCGCTGACTACTAATGGCAGCGGCAACAGTTATGTAGCCGGCAATGTAATTATAGACGGGCAGGGCGCCCGGAAATGGGTTCAGTTCACCGGTGGCACCGGTCCAACCTTTACAATTGACGGCAATTTTACTGCAAAGAACTTTACCTCATATCCCGAACCCGGTGTTGGCTACACGAATATACATCTCCGTAATGTAACAGCCGCCGGTACGGATACCTGCGGCACCTTTTATGGCTATACCGGCGATATCACCAATTGCCATTTCAATGGTAATTTTAAACTGGTCGCCGACTCTTCACAGGGTTACACCATCAGCAATTCTGTTCTGGCCGGATCAGATAACCTGCTCCAGGCAGGAACCTTTGATATTTCAAATAGCAGGTTCGGAAACAATATAACAGGTACCACTATCTTAAGAGCAGCGCATAACGTAGCAGGCAATGTGTATATGCGGGATGGTAACAATAAGTTCTACAACAATGTTCAATTTGAAACATATGCTGTGATGCCGGGTGGGCTTACGATTCAACAAACCTACCACGGAGCGGATAGCTGCTTTGGCGATCTTCGTTTTATTTTGAAAGGAAATGCAGCACTGACGACAAATAGCAGTGGGAACAGTTATGTAGCAGGCAATGTAATTATTGACGGGCAGGGAGCCCGAAAATGGGTTCAGTTTACCGGCGGCGCAGGGCCTACATTTACCATTGCAGGCAATTTTACTGCGAAGAATTTTACACCGTATGCCGAACCAGGTGTTGGCCATACCAATATTCATCTCCGGAATGTAACAGCTGCCGGTACGGATACCTGTGGTACATTTTATAGCTACACCGGTGATATTACCAACTGCAGTTTCAATGGAAATTTTAAACTGATCGCTGATTCAGAGCAGGTTTATTCAATAAACAGTTCCGTTCTTTCCGGAGCTGACAATTTAATACAAGCCGGAAATCTTGATATACAGAATAGCAGGTTTGGGCAGATGGGTATTGGAACGACCGTTTTAAGATCGGCACATAATGTTGCCGGTAATGTTTACATCAGGGAAGGTAATAATAAATTTTCAGGCAATACACTCTGGGATATTATCGCCCCTGCTTATGGTGTTTCCCTTTTTCAGCATACTTATCACGGGCAGGATAGTTGTTTTGGAGACCTTACAGTAAATCTGGCCGGGCCTTCTTTTGCTAACCTTGCCGGCAATAACCTGTATGTGGGAAAGAGTTTATCGCTTCAGAACAATGGCAGTGGTACCTTAGTTCATGACAACACAAGTTCAGCCATTTACTTCATTGGTACAGATACAGCCAGTTACTCTTATGGCGGTTCCGGTTCCGCTCCTTCTCTCCGGAATATAGGAATGAACCGAAGAGGCGGCCTGAGATTGTTGTCACCCCTGAGCTGTTCCGGTCTCATACTCACAAGAGGTATGATCCTGTCAACAGCTGTCAACCCATTGCAAATACTGAACGCAGGCATTGTGACGGGAGGAGGAGACAGCAGCTACGTAGATGGCCCGATGATCAAGACAGGCAATACTGCATTTACATTCCCTCTGGGGAAAAATAATGTATTTGCTCCTCTTACCATTACAGCACCTGCTTTATCAACAGACCAGTTCACTGCACAGTATGTTCACCGGATCGCACATAATGACGGGTATGACTCCACACAGCATGATGTATCACTGCATCATTTGAGCAGAAGTGAATACTGGATGCTTAACAGAACTACAGGAACCTCTTCTCCAAAAGTGACATTGAGCTGGAAAGCCTCAAGAAGCGGGGGAGTAGATATGATCAATGACCTACGGGTTGCCAGGTGGAATGGTACAACCTGGAAAGATGAGGGCAAAGGAACGACCACGGGAACAAATGAGGAAGGCACTATTCAGTCATTAAACAATATCATTGACTTCAGTCCGTTCACACTTGCCTCCACATCAGTCAGCAACCCGTTGCCTGTTACGTATATTTATTTCACTGCTGCTCTTCAGCCTGACAAAACAGTGCTGCTGACATGGGAAACAGCCGAAGAGAGCAATAATGCTTATTACAGCATTGAAAGAAGTACAGACAGCCGGGTATGGATCGCTATTACCACCATCAGCCCGAATGCAAGCCACATATATTATTTTACAGATGTGCAGCCTGTACAAGGCATCAACTATTACAGGATAAGGCAGGTTGACCGGGATGGTAAATACGCCTATACTTCAATAAGACTGGTAAAGATCAGCAGCGGTAATAAACTTTTCATCTGGCCTAACCCTGTAACAAACTACCTGAATATTCAGACGCCGTTTGCGGAAGGAAGTATAGAAATATATGGTGCCAATGGGAAAATGGTTTGGAAGAAAGTGATCAGCAATACCATTAATTCAGTAGCTGTACAGAATCTGCCCGCCGGTGTCTATATGATACAGGCAAGGTCTGGCAATGATAAACTGACGGAGAAATTTGTAAAACAATAAAGTAATCAGAAACATTCATTAAAAGCATTGTAATATGGCAACTATTGTGCATTTCGACATCAGCGCAGAAGTTCCTGAAAGGGCAAAGAAATTCTATACGGAACTGTTTGGCTGGAAAATGGGAACTCTTGATGGTTTCCCGGATTATTATGAAATCGAAACAGCAGACACCAAAGGCGTGAAAGGTGTAGGAGGCGGTCTTACCAAAAGAGATGATCCCCTGCAAAACGGTATCGTCAACTTTATTGGTGTTGATTCCCTGAGTGACACGCTTACCAAACTTGTTGCCCTCGGTGGCAGGGTCATACAGCCCAGGCAGGCTATGCCCGGCTATGGATATATCGCTGTATGTGCTGATACGGAAAACAACACTTTTGGCTTATTCCAGGATGACAAAAATGCCAGGTAAGTTATCGGGTATAATTATCAATGGTCTTTCATCATCATTAAATAAAGAACATATGAAAAACAAAACCTTTTGCCAGAGCTGCAGCATGCCGCTTGATAGCGAAGATCTGCTCGGCACAGAAAAGAATGGCGCCAAAAATCATGAATATTGCAAATATTGTTACCAGGACGGGTCTTTCATTAATCCTGCAATGACACTGGACGAAATGAAGGAACTGGTGAAAACACAAATGCAGAAAATGAAGATGGACAGTGGTCTCATCAGCCGTGCCGTGAACACGCTGCCAACGCTTAAAAGATGGAAGAAAGAAAAAGTAATGGCCTGACATTGCCACGACCAGGCTAACGGAAAACGCCGTTTATCTTTTGTGCTTAAAATAAAAGGTGAATAAATAGAATATGGTTCTGATGAATTGGTAAGAGAACCAGCGGGAGAATTGTTTGAAGATATTATTGGTATGCAGGTAATATTCCCTGGTCACCCTGACACAGTCCTCTTCGGCTATATGGAGAAGCACCCGCTCTGCCTCTGCGGCTAATGAAGGGTTCCGTACATTCATATTAAGCTCTATGCTTGCATAAGCGCTGATGTTATTGATATTATACGAACCGATCGTCATCCATTTACCATCGCATACTGCGATCTTCCCGTGCAGGACATTCAGCTGGTATTCGTACAATTCAATATTATGGCGCAGCAACCAGCTATACATATACCGTTCTGCATACTTGGCCAGTTTTACATCAGACATTCCGGCTGCGATCACCTTTATCTTCACTCCCCGTTTGGCCGCATAACTCAATTGTTTCCGGATGAACCTGCCGGGTAAAAAATAGCTGCACAGGATGACAATATCAGACTGTGCGGTCCGGAACATTTCAACATACGTAGTTGATATTTCATTCTTCCTCCTCACCCAGTCATTTCTCCGCATGCTTACTTCGCAAGCCTCACCCGGAGTAATGTCATCGTAATTGATTTCCTTCAGCTCACAGGGAGTAAGTCCCATATTCATCGGGTAGTTCTTCCACGTTTTCCAGCAAAGGATGCACAACTCCCTGGCGGCTTCACCTTCGACATACAGGGCAAAGTCGAGCCAGGCTGGATTTACCGGCATATCATTGTACCGGTTGGTGATATTTACCCCACCCACTAACGCATACTTCGTATCAGTAACAGTCACTTTATGATGCAACCTTCTGCCAAAATAAAAATGCCTGCTTTTAAACAGCGGGTTGAAGAAACGAAAATGAATACCTGCCTCAACAAGACTTTTGATAAATGATGCTGACATCACTTTGGAGGCATAGCCATCTGTCAGCAGGTAAACCTCCACTTTTCTTTTCACAGCAGCTTTCAATGCGGCTGCGACCAGCTGTCCGGTCTCATCATCATCAAAAATGTAGGTTTGCAGGTGAATACTTTCAACGGCATTATTGATCATCTCCAATAAGAGGTCAAAATAAGGTTTGCCCCCCCTTACCAGTTTTACCTTATTACGGGTTGTATATCCGTTCCCGGATTTGGATTTCCTCCCAGACATGTATTATATCACCGGTTTTATCTGCAAACAAATATCCTATGAAAAAATCAGTTCAGAAAGGCTTGCCGGAGCGTAAAGTAATATGCAGCCTTCTCCGGCTACATTGAATAAAGGCCTTTTCACCAATTTTATAAGTGATCAATAGTCCTTCTATATGCAATAGCAGCACGAAAAGAAGATACTTGTGATCTGCCTGGTTATTCTTTTATAAATTTCTCAACTATAACCTCGTCATCATACCTGATGTGCAGGAAATAAATGCCTTTTGACAGGCAGGCTGCAGGCACATCTGTGTTGAAGCCGGAAATTGCTATTTTTTGCATTAGCTTACCTCCGGCATCCAGGATATCCATACTTCCTTTACTGAAAGGTGTCTTTACATGAAGAATATCTTTAGCCGGGTTAGGCCAGATATATACTTCATCTGTCTTACAGACCTGTACCCATCTTACATCGCTATAAGAAGTTTTACTTTCTCCTTCTGTCCGGCGGACCCTGTAATAAATAAGACCGTCTTCGGGCCGGGAATCAATACTGAAATACTGGTGTGAGGACTGGGATGGCTGCAAGGAAATTTTTTCCCATGTTATCTTATCCCTGCTTCTTTCAACTTCCATAGGCAGTGTATCCCTTTCAGGCGTCATGCTCCATTGAATGATTACAATATTACCCTCGTAAGGCTGAACATCAAATGAAACGAATGCTGTAGTTTCTGCATGAAGCAGGCCAGGCCAGCTTATTAAAAAAACAAATGTGGCAATGGAAAAAATCTTAGGGAGTTTCATAGTGCTTTTTTGAGACCACAATATTAGGTTGTCATGGCGTGCCTGTTAATGACTTCAGGCAAGCAGGAGTATGATTCCAATTATCCCCGGAAAATGATCATTATGTAACAAAGGGCTTGAAGAAATTGAGAAACAATCTTTTAACCACAAGAAGTGAAACAGAAGGATGGTATAAGTAAAAGTTCCGCGTGAAATTCCTTTGATCAGTATTATACATCAAAGACACTCCTGCACACGTCCATACATTTTTTCATAATACTCTTTTGCCATGCGCCGGCTATCAAATTCCGGTATGATGTCATTCATCCCGTTCTTAATAACAGCTAACCATCGCCCGGGGTCGTCATAATACATGGGTATCACTTCGTGCTCCAGCAGATCGTACAACTGTGCTGCATCAGCTTCATCCTGCAAATGATCCGGCTGGCTGATATCCGCAGGAGGAATAACGAAACAATTTTCTTTATCCCTGGCAAATTCAGGGAACCAGCCGTCAGGAATGGAAACATTTACTGCACCATTCATAGCAGCCGACATGCCGCTGGTGCCGGATGCTTCATGCGTCATCCTTGGATTGTTCAGCCAGATATCAGCCCCTTGCTTCAGCAATCTGGACAGCCTCATCTCATATCCCGCAAGAATGGAACAATTAGGATATGTTTTACACAGGTTGACAATTTTATCGAACATGGCGATCCCAGTATAATCCACCGGATGAGGTTTTCCTGCCCAGATGATTTGAACAGGCCTGTCCGCATTGGTAACGATCTGCTGAAACCTGTCGATATTGTTCAATAAAAGTTCAGGTCGTTTATAGCCGCCAAAACGCTTGGCAAATACAATGGTCAGTATCTTTTCATCATAGATCTCCCCGTTCTGATCAGCCACTTCTTCAAACAATAAACGCTTGCACATCCGCTTTCGGGTAAGCAATACCTGCTCATCCGAAGAGGCTAATGCAGCATACATTTCAGGATCTGCCCAGTAAGAATAACTTTGTGCATTGGTAATAGACAACAGCGGGCATATCCCCGTGCATGCATCCCAGTTATTCAATAATGTCTGCAAATGCATTTTGGAAACAGCATTAGCCAACCCGGCCATACGCAATGCGGTAAGCGTATGATCCAATAATTGGCCTTTAGTGCCGGAGATCATCTTTACTTCCTGCAAAGGAACGTTACAGAAAAAACCCATCTTTTCCAGCAGCAAAATATCCGTCTGTTGATTTCCACCTGGCTCCGGGGTATGATTGGTAAATACCAACCTTCTTTTCACCTCGCTGATATTAGTATACTTTTTGTAAAGATGAAAAGCAAGAGGCAGTGCATGTGATTCATTCAGGTGATATACACCCGGAACCCAATTCATTATTTCCAGGAGTTTGGCGCCACCTTCTCCCAGCAAAATGGCAGCCGCTATTCTTGTTTCAGGATTGGAGTCGTATAGTTTATGGGAGATGGTCTGCGCTAAATAATCGTTTTCCGGGATATCAGTAGAGAGAAAAAATACCGGCGCTGTTTTAAAGACTTCCGGAGGCAAATAATAAGCCGTCACCCATACATCATGTCCGAAGACAGTGATAGAGAATTTTATATCTGTTCTTTTCAGGAAACCATATACTTTTTCCTGGAATAAAACATCCATCGTCTGGTCATGTTTTCTTACCTGGTCGTAATAACCATATTTCCATAAAATACCAACGCCGACAATATTTTGCTGCAACTCATAGGCACTGCGCATATGCGACCCTGCCAAAAAGCCCAGGCCGCCAGCATAGGTCTTTAATGACTGGTGAATAGCAAACTCCATACAGAAATAAGCCACTCTCGTTTTGTATGGATCAGGAAAAGTATAGGGATGTGTAAATGAAAAACCCATGGCGCACTTGCTTTAATAAACCACTATTCTTGCCGGCGCCTGCTTCAGGGGATGATCTGTTTTGGGGATATAAACATATAATACTCCGGCTTTATATTCCGCTACGGCAAAGCCTGCATCTGCATTCTCCGGCAATAGAATATGCCGGTAAGAACAATTACAATCAAATTCATGTAATTGAAAATTGCCCTGCTCTGTTTCGGGATATCCTTTATGAAACACTGTTACTGATAAGAAGTTCTTATCGGCGCTGATATAAAAGTCGTCCCGGTTCACTCCCGGCACTTCCACTTCTATTTTAAAACATTCTGTCAGCTCAGAAACGTTCACTCTCGGCGCGGGGATAGGCACTTTATGCTCCCTGTTCATTTCTCCGGCAATATCTTCCATTTTCAGTCTTGGAATAAACTCACCGGGATAAACAGAACATTTTTCATTATGGGAATCCAGCGCTACCATTTTTATACCTATTACACTTTTGTAAAGAAAAAAACACCCAACCAAATCTAACTTCCTTACAAGAAAAAACCTATGATATAAATAACATGACCACCTGAGAATGGTCAGTTAAGGAGTTTTGCCGAAAGCGCCTGTATGTCTGCCGGAGTAATAGCTTGCTTTACCTCTGAAACAGGTTTCCCATCCGGTCTTATTCCCAGGATATGCTCAATATCTTCCTGAAAGATCACCTCTTTTTGCAACAGTAATTCTGCCACTTTTATCAACGCCTCTCTATTTTCCAGCAGGATAGTCTTTGATCTCTGGTAAGCAGCGTCAACCAGTTTGCGCACTTCTTCATCGATCAGTTTACCAGTTTCCTCGCTGTACGGTTTCTGGATGCCGATATCCCGTTGCCCGGTAGAGTCATAGAAGCTGATATTGCCGATCTTTTTATTGAATCCGTAATATGCCACCATCATATACGCCTCTTTTGTTACTTTTTCCAGATCATCCAGTGCTCCTGATGATACTTCGCCAAAAATTACTTCTTCGGAAGCCCTGCCGCCCAGAGTGGCGCATAAATGTTCTGTAAAAGCCGTTTCACTCCGTAATTGCTTTTCTTCCGGTAAATACCAGGCAGCTCCCAGCGACTTACCTCTTGGGATAATGGATACTTTGATCAAAGGGTCAACATGCTTCAATAACCAGCTTACTACTGCATGACCGGCTTCATGATAGGCAATGATCTTTTTTTCTTCCGGTGAAATGATCTTACTTTTCTTTTCTATACCAGCCACAATTCTGTCGATCGCATCGAGGAAATCCTGCTTACCCACTTTTTCCCGTTTCCTTCGTGCAGCGATCAGGGCAGCTTCATTACAGATATTAGCGATATCGGCCCCTGAAAAACCAGGGGTTTGCGCTGCTAAAAAATGCACGTCAATGGTCTCATCCATCAGCAAAGGGCGGAGATGCACTTTGAATATCTCTCCCCTTTCTTTAAGATTGGGAAGTTCAAGATAGATATGACGATCAAACCTGCCCGGGCGAAGCAATGCAGGGTCAAGCATATCAGCCCTGTTGGTGGCTGCAAGTACAATAACGCCGCTGTTAGTGCCAAAGCCATCCATTTCCGTCAGCAGCTGGTTCAATGTACTTTCCCTTTCGTCGTTAGCGCCACTTAAGAAGGCACCTTTACCCCTTGAGCGGCCAATAGCATCTATCTCATCAATAAAAATGATACTCGGCGCTTTTTCCTTTGCCCTTTTAAAAAGGTCGCGGACCCTTGAAGCGCCGACACCTACAAACATTTCCACAAATTCAGAACCTGATATAGAAAAGAAAGGTACCTGTGCTTCGCCTGCTACTGCTTTTGCCAATAAAGTTTTTCCCGTACCCGGCGGACCAACCAGTATGACCCCTTTGGGGATTTTAGCACCAAGTCTTGTGAAGGATTCCGGGTTCTTCAAAAATTCAACCACCTCTCTTACTTCCATCTCTGCTTCTTCCAATCCTGCCACATCATCAAAGGTCACATTGCTTTTTTCTTTTTCCACCAGCGTGGCGGTTGATTTGCCAAAGTTGAAAATGGATGTGCCGCCTGCTCCGCTGCCTCCCATCGTCCCCGAACGGCGAAGAATAAAATTCCAGAGAATAAGTAATACAGCAAATGGCAGGACCCAGCTCATGATACTCCAAAACCAGTTTGTCCTTTTGATATAGCTCACCGGAATTCTCCCGGTTAAAGTAATGTCTTTCTGCGCCTCTTCTAATTTCCTTTCAAATGACTCAACAGAGCCAATATTAAAGAAATAATGAGGCCCTTTTTTTATACCCCCGCCAATGGAAGGCTTCATCACATCTCTAAAATAAGGATCAGCTGCAAATTCCTTTTTGATATATACTTCCGCCTTCTCATTATTCACGACCACGATCTTATCAACCGCTTTGCGGCTGATCACATCTGTTTCAAATTGCTGCCACGTGATCTCCCTGCCGGATGAATATGTATTGACTAAAGACGGTACTAATAACAGTGCAAGCAAAAAGAAATAGACCCACCACCAGTTAAACCTTTTCTTTCCTCCCGGTGTTTTCCGGACGGGTGATTGGCCTTCCTGGTTATTGTCGTACTGGTGATCCATTGTTATTAAAATTGACTTTCTTTTTTTGATAAACAGATGACCATAATCACAGTAAAATATGACCTCGTTCATTTTTTACCGCTTTGGCCTGTCAGTAGCTTTACAACAGTCGGTCTGCGGGAGACGTTCCGGGGCCGGTAAGATTAAAGCAGAAAATAATGCCTGCAAAAAGGCATGAAAACTACTGTATCGCGGAGCCGGAGACTTCCGGCTCCTTTTATTAAGGTTGTAACTTACACTTCAAATACCGGTCATGGCAACTCTGGCTGATAACGCATTGAAGGTATTACACCGGCGCTACCTGCGAAGGGATGAAAAAGGGAATGTGACAGAAACACCTGATGAGCTTTTTCATCGTGTGGCCAAAGCTATTGCTGCTGCAGAACTTTCCTGGGGAAATTGTAATGATGCAAAGGAATGGGAAGATAAATTCTATTCTATTATGAGTGAACTGTTATTTCTTCCCAATTCACCCACGTTGATGAATGCAGGAACAGCCGCTCATCAGCTAAGCGCTTGTTTTGTATTACCGGTAGAAGATAATATGAATGCCATTTTCACTACCCTGAAACATACAGCATTGATACAGCAAAGCGGCGGCGGCACGGGTTTTAATTTTTCTCACCTGCGCCCCAAAGATGATCCGGTATCGGTAACAGGAGGAACAGCTTCAGGGCCCGTATCGTTCATGAAGATATTTGATGCTGCTACCGAACATATCAAACAGGGTGGCAAACGAAGAGGAGCTAACATGGGTATCGTGAATGTTGACCATCCGGACATTGTAGAATTCATTTCAGCCAAAAGAGAACCAGGTGTACTCAATAACTTTAATATTTCTGTGGGAATAAGTGATGCATTCATGCACGCGGTATCCGCTGATGCTGAGTGGGACCTTCTTCATCCCAACTCTAAAAAAACAATAAAAAGGGTCAATGCGGTAAAGCTCTGGAATGACATCATAGAATCAGCCTGGCAAACCGGTGATCCGGGATTGATCTTTACTGATACGATCAATACATCCAACCCGACGCCTGCACTTGGAAAGATAGAATCTACCAATCCCTGCGGGGAAGTACCCTTGTTACCTTATGAACCGTGTAACCTCGGCTCCATCAACCTGTCAAAATTCACCAAACGGAATAACGATACCCATGAAGTGGACTGGAAAATGCTGGAAGAGATAATTCCTGTTGCCGTCCGTTTTCTCGACAACGTGATCGAGGTCAATGATTATATCATCCCGGAAATAAAACAAATGGCCTATGGCAACAGGAAGATCGGGCTGGGTGTGATGGGCTGGGCTGAATTACTCATTCTACTCGGCATACCATACGATTCCGAAGCAGCCATACAACTTGCTGAAAAAGTGATGCAGTTCATCCGGGATAAAGGGTTTGACGCATCCAAAGAGTTGGCTGAAGAACGGGGACCATTCCCTAACTGGGAAAAAAGTATTTACCATCCTCATTCAAGGATACGCAATGCGACCCGTACCAGCATAGCTCCTACGGGAACCATTTCTATCATTGCAGACACTTCTTCTTCTATTGAGCCATTATTTGCGATAGCTTTCCGGCGGCAACATGTATTGAATGAGGAAGAGCTCGTTTCTGTCAACCGGCTTTTCATTGATCATTTGAAAATCCATCATTTGTATTCAGAGGAGATGATGAACCGGGTGATAAAAGAAGGCGTTGCAAAAAATATCAGGGAATTGCCATTGGCTGTTAAAAATATTTTTAAAACCGCCCTCGACATTTCCCCTTCCTGGCACCTTCGTCACCAACTGGCATTTCAGCATTTCACCGATAACGCTGTATCAAAAACCATTAACCTTCCTGAAACAGCCACTAAAGAAAATATCGCTGAAATCTACCGGTCAGCATGGAAGAATAAAGCAAAAGGCATCACCATCTTCCGGTATAACTCCAAAGGCAACCAGGTAATGTGGCAGGGCACACGATCCGGCATCAAATCTTGTAAGGTCTGTATTGAATAACCATACGGTTGGTTAAAAAAGTTCGTGATTATTCTCATCTGCCGGGCTAATGGTCATCATTAATACCCGCTCTTCCCCCGTAATAGCTTTGAAAAGGCCATTGGCCTATTGTAAAATGATTTAAACTACTTATATGCATATCGAAATAAATGACAACACGGCACTCAGAGAGATACAGCAAACATTCTCCGACTTTTATCCGTGGCTGCAAATTGAATTTTATAATAAAGCGCATAAAAAATATGAAGGGTCGGAGATCGCCAATCAGCTTCACGCAGATAATTCCGTTGGAGAAGTAAAGCAAACGCATGTGTCCGGCCTCCTTGAGATAAGGCCTTCGTATAAAGTGGCGGATGTAGAAAAAGAGTTCCAGGATAGATTTGGATTATCGGTACAGATCATGATGAAAGAAAAAGGCCAATGGGTGCAGACAACCGGCACAGATATCCTGACATTGAAAGATATTAATCAGCTTAGCCGCAACGCATCCGACGAATATATACTTTCAGAACTGGAAGCAGAAGAACATGAAGAAGAAAGCTGAATAAGATAAAGAACATTCAACACTGACAATATATGGCTAATACGATTGCAGAATTCTATTCAGAGGAACTGACAGACTGGAGTCATAATATTGATTCCTGCACACAGGAGATCGAAGAATTCGAAGAAAGACTGAAAGAAGTGATACAACGCAACAACATTCCCGATATCGGGGCTAAAGTTGATCATTTCCAGGACATGCTGACCGGGATACTAAACAAGTTCCTGCTCCACCAGGAAGAAATTTACCGCCAGGAAGGAAAGCTAAGAACCGACAGCACACCTGTTGAAAACAGTTCAATAACTACAGAAACAGAAAAACAACAGAACCTCTTACGTCGCGGCATGCAGGCGGCAGAAAAAGAATACATTGATGTAAAATATGCCTGTTATGATTTTTTATCAGGGACACTGAAAAAATAAGATCAACACAATAATCTGCCTTTACCGATCACTCTCTATCCGGCCTTTTTCAATTCACGCAATTTATCCAGGTAATACATTACTTCTTCGTCATCCACCTGCACAAAGTTTTTATAAAAAGCGCCTACCCCGGGAAAATACTGGGGAATAAGCGGGCAAATGAACTCGTCCACCAACGGGGATAATTTTTCATACGCACTGTCGGATGCCACAGGCACTGCTATGACAATTTTGGCTGGTTCGCTTTTACGCAGCATATTCACTGTACTCATCAGTGTATTCCCGGTGGCTACACCATCATCAATCACAATAACCGTTTTATCCTTCAGGTCTTCAGGTTCTTTATCGCCCATGAACTGCTTGTACATTTCTCTTAACCTTACCCTTATTTTATTTGTTTCCTTCTCGATATATGCATCAGTCACATCTTCATGCGGGACCACAAACCGTTCGGTCAGGCTGACCGAGCCGATGGCATATTCGCTATTCAACGGATGCCCTATCTTTTTGGTCAGCAGCAGGTCCAATGGCCAGTCCAATTCTTTTGCCACTATATAAGCAATAGGTACGCCGCCTCTCGGCACAGCTAATACCACACCCGGAATACCCTGGTATTTTCTCAATTTTTCCGCCAGCATCATACCGGCTTCTATGCGATCGTAATACATAAAATTTCTTTTTTGATGATCAAAAAATGCTCACTGATGAACTGCTGCCGGCTGCAGGTATTTCTCAAACCATGCTGCTGCCGAAGCGGCCACTTTATCCATCGCTCCCTGTTCTTCAAAAAGATGAGTAGCTCCCGGAATGATCTCGATCTTCTTTTCACATACCAGCCTATCATACGCCAGCCTGTTCAACTGCAACACGTCATGATCCAGTTCGCCAACGATCAGCAGCACAGGCGCCTCTACCATGGGCAAAGATCCCATTGCCAGGTCCGGTCTTCCGCCTCTTGAAACAACAGCGCTAATATTACCAGGTAATATGGCGGCCGCTTTCAATGCAGAGGCTGCACCGGTACTGGCGCCAAAATAGCCGATGCGGCTTTTCTTTGCGGCAGGTAGTGCTCCCAGCCACTCGGTCGCACCGGCCAATCTTTTTGTCAGCAGATCAATATCGAACCGGTTGTGATAATGCCTGTCTTCCTCCGGCGTCAACAAATCGAATAATAATGTTCCGAAATGATGCTCATGCAGATAGCGGGCCACCATCTGGTTTCGGGGACTCAGGCGGCTGCTGCCACTACCATGTGAAAAGACCACGATCCCATTTGCTTTTTGCGGAATGATCAGTTCCCCTTCAACTTTCACTTTTCCAACAGGGATATTCACTTCTTTATTATAAACATAATCCATAAAGACATTTTTGAGTGATATAATTTATAACGATTATACTGTCAATACCAATGATTACAATCACCGGATAGCGTGACAGCTCTCATTTGAAAAAGGAAGTAAAAAAAGCAGTTTTGAATAAAGTGGTGGTATGCGTCGCTATTTTACCAAAGAAGTAGCTTTTTCAGAAAAAGAGGCCGTGAATGCCATCAAACAATGGGCATACCCGCTTCAGCATGTACACGATCTGGGTCCTCTCTTTACAAGAATTGGCGATGCCCGGATTGTCATGCTGGGTGAAGCGTCGCATGGAACACACGAATATTACACGTGGAGAAGTTATATTACCAAACGACTGGTGGAAGAAAAAGGATTTGATTTCATCGCAGTAGAAGGCGACTGGCCTGATTGTTACCGGCTGAACCGGTATATAAAGAATTATATCAGCAGTGAAAAAGGCCCTGTAAAAGTATTGCAGGATTTT
>JAEUVK010000104.1 GCA_016787135.1 Chitinophagaceae bacterium
CCGCTTTTGATGACATTCTCAATGAACGCCATACCTCTCACTCCTTCTTCCATACCGGGGAAGTCGAGCCATTCATCTTTTGGTTTTTCTCCTGCCATCTGCGCCTTTACACATAAAGCAAAGTTGCGGTAAAGATTGGCAAATGCTTCCAGGTATCCCTCCGGATGGCCGGCAGGTGTACGGGAATTATGTGATGCATAAGAACTGACATAGCCTGTTCCTGCTCTCCACACTTCCTTTGGTTTATCCAGCCACTTTACACATAAGCTGTTTGCATCTTCCTGTTTCCATTCAATACTTCCTTTTTCTCCATACACTCTCACCTTTACATTATTCTCCTCCCCTGCCGCAATCTGCGAAGCAAATAACACTCCCGTTGCACCGTTATCATATTTTAATAACACGGCGCCGTCATCATCCAGTTTTCGGCCTTCTACCACGATGTTGATATCTGCGCATATTTTTACCGTCTTTAACCCGCTGACATATTCCGCCAGGTTAAAAGCATGGGTACCGATATCGCCCATACAACCTGCGATACCACTTCGGGCCGGGTCGGTTCTCCATGCAGCCTGTTTCTGATCACTGCTTTCGAGAAATGTGCTTAACCATCCCTGCGGGTATTCGACATATATCTTTCTTATTTTACCAAACTTGCCACTCAATACCTGTTGTCTCGCTTCTTTTACCATCGGGTAACCGGTGTAAGTATGGGTAAGACAAAAAAACAATTGCCCTTTTTTAGCTATTTCCTGTAGTTTTTTAGCCTCGTCCAGGTCGAAGGTCATTGGTTTATCCAATACCACATGAAATCCATGTTCGAGTGCCAGCTTTGCCGGTTCAAAGTGAAGATGGTTGGGCGTAACGATACTGATGAAATCCATCCGTTCGCCGGGAGGCAGTTCGCTTTCTCTTCTTATCATCTCTTTGTAGGAACCATATACACGACTGGCAGGCAGATGCAGCATTTCACCCGCTTGTTTTGATCTCTCCGGATCACTGCTGAAAGCGCCGCATACAAGTTCTATTTCGCCATCAATATTGGCAGCGATACGATGCACAGCGCCGATAAATGCACCGGGCCCGCCACCGACCATTCCCATTCGTAATTTTCTTAATTTCATCGCAATCGTTTGAAGTGAATTAATTTATTCTTGTCAAACCGAAAGTGTGGCTAAAAATAGTACATTTAGTTTTTTAAAAATTGTTTCGCACAAATCTAACGATATGCAAGTTGCCAACAGGAATCAACTTTTTATTGCCAGCTGCCTCGCTCTCTTAGTTACGTCATTGTCGTTTGGTATCAGGGCTGGTATCCTGGGCAAACTGGGTGTTGAATTCGATCTTGACAAAGCAGAACTGGGCACCATTGCCGCAACCGCTTTCTGGGGTTTTCCGCTGGCCGTGATCATCGGCGGAATGATAGTGGATATAATAGGCATGAAAAAGCTATTGCTTCTTGCTTTTATCTTTCACCTCGCCGGGATATTGCTTACGATCTTTGCTGACAGGTTCTCCAATCCATTTTGGTCCCTGTTTATCTCTACCTTACTTATCGGTATTGCCAACGGTACAGTAGAAGCTGCCTGCAACCCACTGGTTACTGCACTTTATACAGACAATAAAACAACAAAACTTAATCACTTTCATTTGTGGTTTCCCGGGGGCATCGTGATCGGCACCCTGCTCGTCTATTTTTTTGATAAGGCTTCTATCGGCTGGCAGGTACAGGTAGCGATGATGATCATTCCCACGATCATTTACGGTTTCCTGTTTGCCAAGCAACAATTCCCTGTTACGGAAAGGGTCGCCAGCGGCATCTCTACGGGTGACATGTATAAGTCACTGGCAAATCCTTTATTTATTTTTATGATCATCTGTATGTTTGGCACAGCTATCACAGAATTGTTCACCGGGCAATGGATCGATGTGCTGTTAAAAAATGTGTCAGATAATGCGATCCTGATACTGACCGTTTCAACAGGTGTAATGGTATTGGGAAGAGCTTTTGCAGGTCCTATTGTTCACCGGCTGGCCCCGCAGGGTGTTTTGCTGATGTCAGCCATTCTTGCAACACTCGGACTTTATCTCCTTGGTCATACTTCAGGCAATATGATCTTTGCAGGTGCGCTGGTATTTGGTATGGGTGTATGTTATTTCTGGCCTACCATGCTGGGATTTGTCTCTGAGTACTTACCGAAAACCGGGGCGGTAGGGATCAACCTGCTTGGCGGAGCAGGTATGTTTGCCGTTTCTTTATATATGATGGTGATGGGCGGTTTTTATGATAAACTGATCGCTCAGAAATTACCTCCGGGGGCCGACCTGAAATTGTATAATGCCCCGGAAGCAACGGAAGAAATGAAAGCAGCGCTTAACGAAGCGAATAAAGCTGCCGGTCCGGAAATCCTCAATGCTACCCTGGTAATTCCTGTGATCCTGATCGTTGCTTTTGCGGGTTTATACTTATATATGCGTGGAAAGAAAAAACCGGGCCTGCAGGCAGCCTGATAAAAAACATTTTATCTGATAGCTTATGAAAAGAACATCACGTCGCGACGCTTTGAAACAACTCGCCGCCGGTTCACTGGCCGCTGGCACGTTAACTTCACTCAGTTCATTTACTGAAAATAAAATGGAAGAAACATATAAACTGAAAGGCAACATCAACCATTCGGTATGCCAGTGGACCTATAATTTCCTGACGCTGGATGAACTGTGTGTGGAAGTAAAGAAGCTTGGCCTTAAAGCCATTGACCTCATCGCACCGAAAGACTGGCCAACGTTGCAGCAACACGGCATCCATTGCTCCATGTGTTATACCGCCGGTAAAATAAGTCTGACCGAAGGATGGAATAATAAGGAATTTCATGCCGGCCTGGTCAAAGACTTTACAGAAACCATTCCCCTGGTAGCAAAAGCAGGCTATCAAAACCTGATCTGCTTCAGCGGCAACCGTAAAGGCATGGATGATGAGACCGGGATGAAGAACTGCGTGGAAGGGTTGAAACAGATCATGGGCCTGGCTGAGCAGCACAATGTCATTATACAAATGGAATTGTTCAACAGCAAAGTTGACCATAAAGACTATATGTGTGATAAAAGCGCCTGGGGGATCGAATTATGCAAACGGATCGGCTCACCGAATTTTAAATTGCTCTATGATATCTATCACATGCAGATCAATGAAGGCGATGTGATCCGGACGATACAGGAAAATCACCTGTATTTCGGGCATTATCATACGGCCGGTGTACCGGGCAGGCATGAGATAGATGAAACACAGGAACTGTACTACCCGGCGATCATGAAAGCCATTGTGGCGACAGGATACAAAGGGTACGTAGCGCAGGAATTCAGGCCAACGGCTAAAGAATCAAAGGATAAGATCGCGGCACTGAAGAAGGCGGTGAAGATATGTGATGTGTGAGAAGAGTTATGAGTTATGAATTATAAGTTTTGAGTTGGGAGTAGTAGCAGGATGTTGTCACATTCATCATTACTATTGACGATAAAAATCATCAACAACAACGTATAAAGGATCATTATGGCAGATAACGTTTATGAAGCAATTGTGATAGGCTCGGGCATCAGTGGTGGCTGGGCTGCCAAAGAACTCACCGAAAAAGGGCTGAAAACCCTGATGCTGGAGCGTGGCCGCAATATTGAACATGTCAAAGATTATGTCAATGCAGGAAAGGATATCTGGGAATTCCCGCATCGCGGCAAGCGGACACAACAGATGATCAAAGAACACCCGGTACTGAAAAGAGATTACCCGCTGGACGAAACCGTATATGGTATGTGGGTGAATGATATGGAATCACCCTACTCAGAAGTAAAACGTTTTGACTGGTACCGCGGTTATCATGTAGGTGGCCGTTCCTTATTGTGGGGCAGGCAGAGTTACCGGTTCAATAAATGGGATTTTGAAGCCAACGCCAAAGAAGGCGTCGGTGTTGACTGGCCTATCCGTTATGAAGACATTGCCCCGTGGTACAGTTATGCAGAAAAGTTTGCCGGCATACAAGGAAGCAAAGAGGGTCTCGAAGTGTTGCCAGATGGAGAATTTATGCCGGCGATGCAGATGAATGTGGTGGAAAAAGATGTAGCCGCAAAGATCAAAGCGCACTATAATGGCAACCGGCACATGTTCATTGGCCGGAGCGCTAATATAACGCAGCCGCATCATAACAGGACCAATTGCCAGTATCGTAACCGTTGCTGGAGAGGATGCCCCTTCGGTGGTTACTTCAGCACCCAGTCGGCCACATTACCGGCTGCGATGGCAACAGGCAAATTGACGCTTGAAGCCAATAAGATCGTCACAAAGCTTCTTTATGATAAGGATAAAAAAAGAGCAACCGGTGTAGAAGTCTTAGATGCTGAAACGAATAAAACCTACGAATACAAAGCCACTATCATTTTTGTTTGCGCCTCCTCATTCAATTCAACATGGATACTGATGAATACAGCCACCGATATATGGCCGGATGGATTGGGCAGCAGCAGTGGTGAACTCGGACACAATGTAATGGACCATCATTTCCGTTGTGGTGCCGGTGGCAAGGTGGAAGGATTTGATGATAAATATTATTATGGCAGAAGGCCAACAGGGGTTTATATTCCACGTTTCAGGAATATCTATGACGATAAAAGAGATTACCTGCGTGGCTTTGGCTACCAGGGTGGCGCCAGCCGGGAAAACTGGGGAAGGGAAATTGCCGAATTAAACATAGGTGGTGAATTCAAAGATGCATTATGTGAGCCGGGAGAATGGAGGATCGGGATAACCGGTTTCGGCGAGATTCTCCCCTACCATGAAAACAGGATATCACTGGACAAGGAGAAAAAAGATAAATGGGGATTGCCGGTCTTGAAAATGGATGTGGAGATAAAGGACAATGAAATAAAGATGCGCAGGGACATGATGAATGATGCCGCAGAGATGCTGGAAGCAGCAGGCGTAAAGGATGTAAAGACACATGATAACCATTATGCCCCAGGCATGGGTATCCATGAAATGGGAACGGCACGCATGGGACGTGACCGCAAAACGTCAGTGCTGAATGGGAACAACCAGGTATGGGATGCCCCGAATGTATTTATAACGGATGGTGCCTGCATGACCTCTGCTTCGAGTGTGAACCCTTCGCTGACCTATATGGCCTTAACGGCAAGAGCAGCTGATTTTGCCGTTAAAGAATTGAAGAAAGGAAATCTCTGAACCGATCATAACCTGTTATTGAATTATGGCAGATAATACTTACAATGCAATAGTGGTAGGCTCTGGCATCAGCGGAGGCTGGGCGGCGAAAGAACTCTGCGAAAAAGGCCTGAAAGTATTATTGCTGGAAAGAGGTGGCCCGCATGAGCATATCAAAGATTACAAGTCAGCTTCCAAAAATATCTGGGAACTGGAACACCGGGGTTACACAACGACAGAGCAAAAGAAAAAATATCCTGTCATTCACCGTGGATGGGCAGCCAGCGAAGCGGTAATGGATGCATGGGCCAGCGAGGAAGATTGCCCTTATACTGAAATAAAACCTTTCACCTGGTGGCGCAGTTATCGTTTTGGAGGCCGCTCTGTATTATGGGGAAGGCATAGTTACCGCTGGAGCCAGATGGATTTTGAAGCCAACGCAAAAGACGGCATTGCCATTCCATGGCCAATTGGCTACAATGATATTGCACCCTGGTATGACCATGTAGAAAAGTTTGCAGGTATCAGTGGTTCAGCACAAGGATTGCCGCAGTTGCCGGATGGGCAATTCTTACCCCCGTTTGAACTGAATATTGTGGAAAAAGATATCGCAGCAAGAATAAAAAACCAGTTCAAAGGACAAAGACACCTGATCATCGGGAGAGTGGCCAACATTAGTGTGCCTCATAATGAAAGGCCGGGTTGCCAGTTCAGGGCCCGTTGCTGGGAAGGGTGCCCGTTTGGGGGTTACTTCAGTACGCAATCATCCACATTTCCGGCCGCACAAAAAACGGGAAACCTTACTGTGCGTCCCTGGTCAATAGTAACACGGGTACTATTTGATAAAGAAAAAAATAAAGCCAGCGGCGTAGAGATACTGGATGCAGAAACAAATACAACGTACGAATTCAGATCAGATATTGTCTTTCTCTGCGCCTCCGCATTGAATTCTGCATGGATACTGATGAACTCTGCAACAGATATTTGGCCCGATGGATTAGGCAGCAGCAGCGGCGAACTTGGTCATAATGTAATGGACCATCATTATAACTTAGGCGCCAGGGCCTCCATAGAAGGTTTTGAAGACAAATACTATTTCGGAAGAAGACCCACTGGTTTTTATATTCCGCGTTTCGCCAATATCGGTTCGGATAAACGGGATTACCTGAGAGGTTTTGGTTACCAGGGAGCAGCCAGCCGCAGCGGTTGGAGACGTGAGATAGCAGAACTGAATATCGGTGGTGAACTGAAAGATGCGTTATCTGAACCCGGGCCATGGGAAGTAGGCGCTACGGGCTTCGGCGAAATACTCCCGTATCACGAGAACAAGATCGCATTGGATAAAACAAAAAAGGATAAATGGGGATTACCCGTTTTAGCGATGGATGCCGAATTAAAGGAAAATGAGATGAAGATGAGGAAAGATATTGTAGCCGAAATGAAGGCGATGCTGGAAGCCGGAGGAGCAACCAATGTCAGGACCTGGGATGATGGACATGCGATGGGACATGGCATACATGAAATGGGAACGGCAAGAATGGGCACGGACCGCAAGACATCCGTTCTCAACAAATGGAACCAGGTATGGGATGCCCCGAATGTATTTGTGACAGATGGAGCATTCATGACATCTTCAGCCTGCCAGAACCCATCTTTAACGTATATGGCTTTTACTGCAAGAGCGGCCAATCATGCGGCCGAAGAATTAAAAAAACAAAATTTGTAATACCGACAAAACAGAAAACATGGATAGAAGAGAACTTTTAAAAATGATAGCCGTGGTCACCGGCGGCGCTGTGATCGGCAGCGAATTTTTCCTGTCCGGCTGTACAGCAGGCGGCAAAGCTGATGTGGGTTTTACACCCGGCAATATTGCTTTGCTCGATGAAGTGGGAGAAACAATCCTTCCGGCCACCTCTTCTCCCGGCGCCAAAGCCGCGCAGGTAGGTGAATTCATGAAAGTATTTGTCACAGATTGCTATCCGCAGGAAAGCCAGGATGCTTTTATCAAAGGCATCAATGAACTGGACGATGCCTGTAAAAAAATGCACAGCAAATCATTCATGGATTGCACCCCGGAACAGCGCCGTGATCTTTTGCTGAGTCTTGAAAAAGAAGCGAAAGATTTTAATAAAGTACAGGAAGAAAAGGACAAACCCCGTCGTGAAGAATTAAAGAAGCAGGATAAAGAATATGATTTTGTCCCGTCTCCCCGTCACTACTATACCATGATGAAACAACTGACACTGCTTGGTTTCTTTACTTCCAAACCCGGCGCAACGCAGGCCCTGCGCCATGAAGCCGTACCCGGCAGGTATGATGGCGCATTGCCATACAAAAAAGGTGATAAAGCCTGGGCCGAATAATTATTTACCCTTTAAACAACTTCAAATGCAATACGACCGCAGAAAATTCATCAAAACCACCGGCGCTATGACAACAGGACTGGCGTTGAGTTCATTCACAGGAGCATCCCTGCTTTCTTCCTGTGATGAAACGGGAGAAGGTATCAAAACATTCGGGTTACAATTGTACTCATTGCGTGATGATATGCCAAAGGATCCCAGGGGTGTACTGAAACAGGTAGCTTCCTTTGGTTACAAACAAATAGAAAGCTACCAGCATAAAGACCTGGGCATCTTCTGGGGAATGAGCGCCAAGGATTTTAAAAAATACCTTGATGATCTTGGCCTGAGCATCCTATCTACGCACCATGGTGTCATCAATGGGTTTCCGGAGAACAGAAGTGATTTTGAAAAAACGGCAGCAGAATGTGCTGAGATCGGCATGAAGTATATCTTTTGCCCCTGGCTCGGGGCTCAGAAAACGATCGACGACTATAAGAAAAAAGCGGAATTGTTCAACCAATGCGGCGATATATGTAAGAAAGCAGGCCTCCGTTTCGGCTACCATAATCATGAATATTCTTTTCAGACACTGGAAGGCCAATTGCCGCAGGATGTGCTGATGCAAAATACAGATCCTGCTTTGGTGGATTTTGAAATGGATATTTACTGGGTGGTCACATCAGGGCAGGATCCCGAAGCCTGGTTTAAGAAATATCCCAACCGCTTCCGTGTTTGCCATGTCAAAGACAGGATGAAGAACACAAGTGAAAGAGAGGCCACCTGCACATTGGGTGAAGGCATCATTAATTTCCCTAAAATATTGAAAACAGCCAAAGCCACCGGCATGGAATATTATGTAGTGGAACATGAACGCTATGATGGCACTACACCGCTAAAAGCCGTGGAAGCAGATGCCGCATACATGAAGAAGTTCAGAATGTAGAAGGTTCATATTGATCTCAGTATCTCATCTATTGCATTTCCAAGACATTCGCCGCGGCTGATCTTATCAGCCAGCGGCTGCATGTTAGCCTGCATTTGTAAATAATCGCGGGCAGAAAGCGCTTTTATTTTTCCTTCTATCTCATAAAGACTGTTAACTGTAAAGCCGATCTTATACCCTTCAACAAAAGAAGCAGTAGCTGCCGAAGACGGAAGGATAATGGGCAGTTTACTCAGAATATACAACGACAGTTTATGGTGACTGATGTATTGCATGTACTCACCGAGGCTTCCGCCGGGCTTATCAATACTGTCCCCATCCCACAGCAAACCAAAAGACCCGGCCAGTTTGCCGGGAAGATCATGAGGTCTTTCTACGCCATGATAAGTAACATTATCCTGGTCCGACACTCTATCCGTAATACCGGGGCCATATAAATGAAAATGCAAGGAGGGCCCTTCTCCGCTCAATAAATGAAGCTTATTGAGAAATGTGCTTTTCTCCAGGTTACCGGCAAACACAATGGCGCCTGAGATTTCTCTTTGCCTGTTAACAGGCTTTGTCAAAAAATCAAAGAATCCGATCGAGACCACATCCGCTTTCGCCGATATATTTTTCTTCACCCATTCTTTCATGGCATCATTATGTACGATGAAATGATCGAACTGCCGGAAAAAAGCGATCTCATTCTTTAAAACTTCCCCGTTCCCATCTTTTAATCCATTAATATCTGCAATAAAACATACGATGGTCACCTCTTTTTTCCGCAACCAGTTAAGCAGTATCCTGCTCATCGCTGCATACACAGGGAAAAGAAAAATGATCACCGACCCTTTTTTAATACGGAAGAGCAGCCTTATTAAAAAAAGAAAACGGCTGATCTTGGCAGCTAAAGAAAAACTATGCTGATGCGGAAACATCACCGGCTTAAACCCTTTCGACAATAATATTCTTTCGGCATCGGCTCCCCCTACCCCGCCATGCTTATATTCAAGTTGAAGGTATTGCTGCAAAAAATATTTCTTCCTTTCGTGGCTCAATGTTTCCGATGATGATTACCCGATAAAGATAAGGCTATACAGCTTTTGCAACTGTCATAAAATAGCCGGATCGTTTACCTATATTTACACCACAATCATTTCAAGCCTGATGAAAGAAACCGTGATCAGAATAAATCCGCCGGGAGCCTCTTCCTTCAACCTTGCAGAATTATGGGAAAACCGGGAGTTGCTGTATTTCTTTGCCTGGCGTGATATCAAGGTAAAATACAAGCAAACCTATCTCGGTATTCTTTGGGCTGTTTTGCAGCCGCTGTTACTGATGAGCTTGTTCTACCTCGTTTTTTTCAGGGCATTGAAAGTGTCAGTCGGTATGTCCTACCCTGTTTATACATTTGCAGGGCTGACATTATGGGGGCTATTTTCATCCGGCATTACTCATAGCAGCGAAAGCCTGCTCAGCAGTTCACAGATCATACGAAAAATTTATTTCCCCCGTATTCTTATTCCCCTCGCCTCCCTGCTTACCTCATTCATAGATTTTCTTATCGCCTTTGTTTTGCTGGTGGTTTTGCTGGTCGTATTTCAGCAACCGGTCAACTGGCAGGCTGTTTTTTACTTTCCTGCAGCCATCATACTGACGCTTATTGCTTCATTTGGCATCGGCACTCTACTTGCCGCATTGAATGTCAAATACCGTGATTTCCGTTACCTGCTCCCTTTTGCCATTCAACTGCTTTTTTTCAGTTCACAGGTCGTCTATTCCATCCACTCGCTCGAACAAGGCTGGCTCAAAATCTTTTTGTACTGTAATCCGCTGAACGGCGCATTGGAGCTTTTTTATTATCCTTTGCAAAATGGTAACGTAGCTACAACGGGCGTACTGGTAAGTTTATCGGTGGCCATTCTGTTCCTTTTAACAGGGTTATTCTATTTCAAAAAAACAGAAGCTTATTTTGCCGATCTCATATGACCTATGAAACCTGTTATTGAAATACACCAGTTAGGAAAAAAATACCGGATCGGAAAGGCTGAGCCCTATCTTGCCTTGCGTGACGTGCTATCAACTATGGCCCGGAATATTTTCAGGAAAGAAAATAAGGACAAGCAGGATTTCTGGGCCTTGCAGGATATCAATCTCAGTATCGAAAAAGGCGAACGCATCGGGATCATTGGCAGGAACGGGGCTGGCAAAAGCACATTACTCAAAATATTAAGCCGGGTAACATGGCCAACAACAGGCAGCGCTATCATAAGAGGAAGGTTAGCCAGTTTGCTGGAGGTCGGCACCGGTTTTCATCCTGAATTAACGGGCAGGGAAAATATCTATCTCAACGGTTCGATATTAGGATTAAAAAAGGCCGAAATAAATAAACAGTTTGATGCAATAGTTGATTTCAGCGGGGTTGAAACGTTCCTGGATACTCCGTTAAAGAACTACAGCAGCGGCATGCAGCTCCGCCTGGCATTTGCAGTGGCGGCACACCTGGAACCTGAGGTATTACTGATAGATGAAGTGCTCGCAGTGGGAGATTTAGAATTTCAGAAAAAATGTATAGGCAAAATGGAGGAGATCAGTAAAGAGCATGGGAGGACTCTTTTATTTGTAAGCCATAATCTAAAAGCAATAAACGATATATGCAGCCGTGCTGTTTTGCTGAATATGGGCAAAATAAAAGTTGATGGCCCGGCGAACGAAGTAATAGCAGAATATATCAGTATGGCGAATGATCACCATACGATAGAAAATAATATTTCAGTACGCACAGAACCCATTCACGTAAGTGAAATACGACCTATTAATTCAATCATGGAACATAAGACGACATTTACATTAGGAGAAAGCATCGGGATATCTATTGTCGTCAGTAATAAATCATGGCCACAACGGTTCAATCTGGGAATTGCTTTAAATACGATAGCAAAAGGGAGAATACTGGTAAATACAGTTCAAATGCCTGCGGTAAAACCCGGTACCCTAAAAAAAATCGTAGCCTGGTTACCTTCTGAAGAACTCACGCCTAATTCCTACACAATTGATATTTCTGTTTCAGATGAGTATAATAACCTGATAGAGTTATCCACTGATACAGCGGGTTTTGAAATAAGTGCCGTTAATACTAAATTTGAAAGCTTAGCATATGATTATGGCGTCATCAACAAAGGGCTTATATGGGAAACCGTGGATTAAACGCATGGTCGCCATTTTCAAAAAGGGAAAAAAATGGCAGGATATTGAATACTTCAATGAAGACTGGAAAAAAAGGATCAGCCTGATGGCCGGATTCATTGATAAAGGATCATCTGTCATGGATCTTGGATGCGGCAAGATGTGGCTGCATGAATTTTTGCCCGCCAATTGCAGGTATATCCCGGTTGACTATATTCAAAGATCGCCTGAATGTATGGTGGCAGACTTTAACAAAAGCCAGTTTCCTGATACATCTGCTGATACGGCATTTATAAGCGGTTGCCTGGAGTATATAAGAGACTACAAATGGTTTTTGACCGAAACTGCATCCAGAACTGATAAAATAATCCTCTCCTATTGTACCATTGAATTATTCCCGGATAAAGCTGAAAGGAAAAGTTATCACTGGGTCAACCATCTTTCTGCAGATGAGATCATTGACTTTCTCAGCTCACTGAACTTTTCTCTTCAGCATTCCTCCATTACGAAAGACAGGAATCATATCTTTATTTTTGCACGATGCAGGAAAATGCCCGTTACATAGTTCTTATTGACCCGGCTTTGCAGGATAATGACGGCACTGACTCATGGAACATTGGTGATATGATCATAAGTGAAAGCATCATGGACATTCTCCGGTCAATGTTCCCAGGCAAGGAGATAGTCCGGATATCTTCCCATGTTGTAGTGGGAACGAAGCACAGAAAAATAATAAAAGAAGCATTCCTGACTTTTATCGGGGGCAGCAACCTTATCACCTCAAGTATTCTTGGTTACAGGTCATTCCCGATAAGGGATGGAAGACTGGTATGGCTTTTCCCGGGAATCCAAAATATGATATTATTTGGCCCGGGCTGGGGTGATGGTTACGGGAAACCTCTAAATCTCAGAACAAAAATCTTTTACAAGAGGATATTACATCCTGCGTTCCTGCATTCTCTCAGAGACCAATATTCGGCGGATAAACTAATGAAGGAAACCGGGATAAATACAATCAATACAACATGCCCGACTTTGTGGCATGTATCTGAGGTTTCTTTGAAAAGAAGTTCCCCTGCCCCCTACTGCCTTTTTACCCTGACTGATTATGATATTGACCCCGAAAGAGACCAGCTTCTTTTGAAAATGGCGCTTGAAAACTTTGAAAAAATAGTTTTCTTTCCGCAGGGCCGGGACGATATAAACTACCTTAGCTCGTTACCAGTATTTCAAAACAATAAAACCAAAATTGCATTATTGCCGCATAGCTATAAAGAGTTCAGGAATCTTGTCTCCACCACCGACATAACCTATATGGGCACACGGCTTCACAGCGGCATCAAATGCCTGCAGCATAACCGCGATGTGATGATTGTGGCCACGGACCAACGGGCAATAAATATTTCAAAGGACACACATATCCCTGTATGTGAAAGAGGTAATCTTACAGCTATTTCCCGCTGGCTTAACGGAAATGATATATTTGATAAGGAATTTTCTCTGCCTAAAGAAGGAATAATCAAATGGGAAAACCAGTTTTTATGACCTCACGAGATCAGCAGACATGAATGCATTTTGCACCATAGTAAGCCCGGACTATCTGCCCTTTGCCAAAACGCTATATTCTTCTATAAGAGAATTTAGCTCTGGCAATAAATTCTTTGTTCTCCTGAATTCCTTTGAGGGTAAACCAGACGATACAATCCCCTCTGATATTGAATGGCTTGACCTTTCTGACATTATTGGATCGTACATGGCAAAGGAAATTGTAAAAAAATATTTGCATACAAATCAGCAAAATGAATTCAGATGGGCGCTAAAACCGGTACTGATCTCGTATTTGCTCAGTAAGGGTATTGATAAAATCATATATACTGATGCAGACACTTATTTTGTCGGCAACCCCGGCTTTTTATTTGACGAACTGGAAGCACACTCTGTCCTTCTTATTCCGCATTGGCAGAGCATCTCAGTCTCTACACCCGAAAGTTTGTCGTCGATTTTAAAAGGCGGCTATTTCAATGCCGGCTTTATCGGAGCTTCCCGGTCCGGGTTACCGGCGATGAACTGGTGGGCAGAAGCGTGTCATCATAAAATGGAAAAGAGTGATGGATCGGGGCATTATGATGATCAAAAATACCTGGACATTATACCCTGGGAATTTAAAAATGTAAAAGTATCCGGCCACAAAGGTTGTAACCTGGCATCCTGGAATATAGATACAAATAAAAGAGAAATGTCAGGCAATAAACTGCTGATCGAAAAAGAGTATGAACCTGTGTTCATTCATTTTACCAGTACGACTATTCATCATATCATTTCCGGGTATGACAAACTACTACAACCTTACCTTGAAAAATACAGGAATGAACTTCTGAAACATAATACTATTCTTGAAAACATCTATACCGATATTAATTTTAATCCAAAAAGATCGCTTATTACTAAAGTAAAACATAAATTATTGATCAGAACAAAAATAAAAAGGCTTTTATACAGAATTGCAGAGAATCTATAAACTTAGTTAATCCGGAAACATTCGCTTAATGAACACATTCAGCACCATCATCACTGCCAATTATTTCCCAAAGGCCCTGGCATTGTTCAGATCATTGCAGCAATTTGATGAAAAGGTAAAGTTGCAGGTGCTGGTAGCTGACAATAATGAAGTTAGTGGCTCATATACTATTCCGGAAGCGATCAGTCTGGTACTGGCAAGCCGGCTATCGGGGTATTCTCTCGTTAACGACCTGTATAAAAAATATGCCCATTATGATATGGACTCATTCAGGTGGTCACTAAAGCCCCTCTTTGCAAGCTGGCTACTGGAAAATGGGTTTGAAAAAGTATTTTACATTGACTGCGATATGTTCTTTGTGAACGATTACCGCTTTCTTTTTACAGATCTTGATCATTCTTCCGTACTGCTGACTCCCAACTGGACCAACTCAGACCCGTTGAAAGATAAAGACAGTTTTTTTTCACTTTTTACCAGCGGCTTATTTTCTGCCGGCTTTTTCGGCGTCAATAAAAAAGCTTTGCCTGCTTTACATTGGTGGGCACAGGCCTGCCACTTTATGATGGGCGAACATATTCAACATGGCATCCGTGCTGATCAAAAATACCTGGATGTCTTCCCGGTCAAATTCGAAGACACTTGTATCATCCGCCATCGCGGCTGCAATATCGGGGCCTGGAACATAGAGGAATCCAAAAGGGAACTGGTCAATGGCGAGGTCCTGATTAACGGAAAGTTCCCTGTCATTTTTATTCATTTTGACGATATGATGGTGAAGGGAATATTAAGGGGGCATGATAAGCTGCTGCTGCCTTACCTGGAACGGTACCAAAAAGTATTTGAAGAATCAGGAGCCCGGCTTTCTGAGTTTATAAAAGCTGCGGGCACACATACCGATCCCGGGATGATCAAAAAGATCAAATGGAAATTAAAGCTGAAGACCCGGATCAAACAATTTTTATATAAACTATCCCAGAAAATATAACATTATCGCAAAGCTGGTAACAATAGAGGCAATATGAAGGTCACCATATTTGAAACAGAACATTTTGAAGGCGCCTTCCCGGTGATCAAACTTTTCGATATGCCGGGCAACCAGGTTACTGTTATTACTTCAGCAGAAACACATAAAAGATTCATTGACCTTTTCGGGAATGATGCCGTACGTTACCAATGGATCATACTCCCTGTGGCCGGAAAAATCCGCTTCTTTGCTGCGCTATATCGAAAATTGAAAAAAGAAAGACCGGAGCTTCTTTATATCAATACTATCAGCAACAACCACCTGTTATATGCCTTTGTTTTGTCCCTGTTATCGCTGAAAAGGGTAGTCATGACGGTACATGACATCAACTGCCTGTTCGAAAGCAGGTTCAGGTGGAGTGTCAGAAAAGCAATTATACACTGGGGCAAAAGAAGGCTGACCAGGCAAATACATGAATTCAATGTAGTATCAGATACGATGTTGCCATGTCTCCGGGCAAAAGCGAAAAGCAAACCAATACATAATATACCAGGCGCCGTTTTTGAAAACCACTATACGCCACAAAAAACAAATACTACGTTTCGGATAGTGGTACCCGGATCGCTTGACAAAAGAAGAAGAGATTACGAACAGGTCTTTGAACTGGCCGCTATGGCAGATAAAGAAAGGCTGGAACTGCAGATCACTTTATTAGGCGGCTATTTTGACAAGTACGGAAAAAATATAATCCTTCGTTCCGGCGCTTTTATATCAGCCTTTTCAGAAATAACAGGCTACAAAACAAAAGTCGTGAACCAGGATGAATTCGATAAACAAATGGATGCCGCCCATTTTGTGTTTATCCCTTCTGTTATTGATACTCATATTTGCGGTGATATCCCTGAAACATACGGTATCACTAAATCATCCGGGAACATTTTTGATGTGATCAAACATGCCAAACCATTCATCGTTCCCAAAGGGCTAACAGTCTCCGGCCATCTTACGACAAGCTGTTATAAATACGATCACGTCAATGACATTGTTGTTTTCCTGAAAAAAATAACGGCGACGCCTGCAGAATATGACCACTGGCAAGAGGAAGCCCTGAAAAATTCAAAAAAATATACAATCGGGAAAGTCAGGGAAAGAAACGCTTCCCTTTTTAATAACATAAATATTTAAAGAGGTAATGTATTGTACACATCTTCCAGCGATACTGATTCAATGACCTCCCGGTCATTTGTGGAAACATAAAAGTATTTGTTCAATAAAGGGCTTACCACTTTTCTCAGCAACCCGTAATCATATATCTCCTGCGGGCTGGTACAGTTAAAGATGGCTGTACATGTTTTGCCATAGGCCAGTGCAATATGCATGGCCAGTGAATCCCCGGATACCACATGGTCGCATGCTGCAATATCATCTAAGTATTCGCGGACATTATCTCTTTGATCAAGCACTTTAACAGGCCGATTCTCTTTTTCCAGTAACTGAACAAGCCTGTCATATCCCCACCATTGCTTATCAGGCCAGGCATGACCGGTACGTTTTTCAATACCAACCAGTTTATCACCCTGTTTAATACTGTTATCAGCATATATCCTGTACGGCTCTCCGTTAAATTTTTTGCCCGCCATTTTAAAAATACATTCCTGGTAAGAAAGTGTATTATCAGCCTTTAGCTGATTAGCCTTTTCCAATCCTAACCTTGAGATACGGCTCATGTCAAACCAGTATGCAGCATTATTGGTATAACATATCTTATCGCCGGAGAGATAAACACCTGAAAGTTCCCTGGCATTACTTTCCCCCGCAATCTTTGCGCATTGCATATCTTCTTCCAAAGAAAGGACCAGGTCAAAAGAAATATTTTTCAATATACCTGGCGCCTGCAGCAGAGTAAGAACAGTAAGTCCGGGGATATCATCCGGCAGCAGCCATTTATTTGTGTCTGTCGTTACCCACCAGATCTCCCCCTGCAATACATTCAGCAAACTTGTTGTACGAACAACATCTCCTGCCGCTCCGGTCTTAATGATCAAAGTATTTTCCATCTGCCTTTATAAGTTTGCAAAATAATGATCATTTTGCCTGGTTGGATTCCTGTATCAGGCTTTCTTCATCCCATCCGGTATCTATCATTCCATTTGCCTGCTGCTGATCGGCCCTGATCGTCATTTCCAGTTCTTCGATCTTTGCTTTGGCTTCCAGCACGTATTGATCAGGATCCCTTATCGAGGACAATTTCTTCAGGTTTTCTTCATCCAGCCTGAAGAACATTCTTGCCGCCCTCTGTGCTGCATAATTTCTGTACCCGAGATACTTCATGGTATCCACTCCTAACCTAAGTGCTGTATCAAGCGTCTCCCGGTAAATATGCAGCATACCGGCATTCATCTGGTCGTAGGCATCAAACCGGTTGGTGGCCCTTACCAGCATACGCAGGTTGGGAAAATGCTTCTTTATTGTTTCGATCAGTTCCAATCTTCTCTCTGCCGGTTCAATGGCAATAATAATGATCTTTGCATCGGCTGCGCCTGCTGCATGAAGCAGGTCATGACGGGTAGCATCCCCATAATACACTTTTAACCCCATTTTGCGCAACAGGTCCACTCTTTCTGAATCATTATCAAGGATCGTCATTCCTATATTATGCGCCCGTAAAAAACGACCAATAGTATTCCCGAAATGACCAAAACCGGCAATGATGACAGGGTTCTTCTCCTCAATAGTATCAGCTTCTTTTTCTTCAGCGCTTTGCCGGGTACCGATATACGGCTGTATCCATTTTTCATTGATCAGAAAAAGGATCGGTGTAAGCGCCATACTCATGGCCACAGCGGCAATCATCAGGTCAATCGTTTCCTTTGGCAAAACCCCTTCCTGCAATGAAAAAGAGAAAAGAACAAATGCGAATTCTCCTACCTGACTCAGCGCAACAGCGAATAGTACATTCTGATCAAACCCCAGCTTAAACATTTTTCCGAATATAAATAATACGGTGCCTTTAATTGTCATCAACAATGCAACCAGCCCAATGATCATCCATGGTTGCTGCTTGATCAGGTTAAAATCAATAGAAGCACCCACTGCAATAAAAAATAAACCGAGTAAAAGCCCTTTGAACGGGTCAATATCACTTTCCAGTTCATGACGGTATTCACTATCGGCCAGTACGACCCCGGCCAGGAAAGTACCTAACGCAGGGCTTAATCCAACCTGTGTCATTAACACGGCAATGCCTACGACCAGTAATAATGCTGTAGCAGTGAATATCTCTCTCAATCTTGTTGCAGCTACTATACGAAATAAAGGGCGGATCAGAAATCGTCCTGCCATGATAATGACAGCAACAGAACCCAGCACAATTAATGTGTGTGCCCATCCGGGTAGCCCTTCCACCAGTGTTTTTACATGCTGTTCACCGGCTGCTGCTTCAGGTTGCACTGTAGCCAGCAATGGAAATAACGCCAGCATGGGGATAACAGCGATATCCTGGAAAAGCAAAACTGAAAAAGAGCTTTGACCTGCTGATGTTTTCATCAGTCCCTTTTCATTCAATGTTTGAAGCACAATGGCAGTAGATGAAAGAGATAATATCATCCCCAGTGCCAAAGCCTGTTGCCACAGTAATCCGAAAGCCCTGCCAATAGCCGCTATAATAATGGCAGTCACCAAAACCTGTAACCCACCAAGACCAATGATCGATCTGCGAAGCTTCCATAATAATTCAGGCTCCAGTTCCAGGCCGATCACAAATAACATGATCACCACCCCGAACTCGGCAAAGTGCATGATATCCTGCCCTTCTTTCCCGATGAAACCGAATAAGGCCGGACCGATAATGATCCCCGCAAGCAGGTAGCCAAGCACAGAGCCCAATCCGAGCTTCTTCGCAATGGGCACCATGACAACAGCGGCGGCGAGGTACACCATCGCCTGGAAGAAAAAAGAATGCTGATCCATACGTTAAGATTGAACTGTTTCAGGAATAGGAATAAGCTCATTCAGGTAAGTGACCTTCTTCCATTCATTTTCTGTAATACGGTCGTTGATCAATGCAACAAGCAATTGTTCATATTGCACAGCACAGAGTTCAATGTCTGCTTTTGCAAGCCGGTGGGTACCGTGTATCACAAATGGCGGCAGGTATTGCATGTTGCATAATACGGCGGTCTGATCGAATGGGGTCAATAGTTGCGGTATCGTAAACCGGTTTCTGCCCGTTGGGCTGTAAGCTTCTTTACTTCCCCCGGAAGATATGGCATTGAATATTTTTTTACCTGCCAGCATATTTCCGTTCTTTCCATAGGCCCATCCATGCTCCAGTACCAGGTCTTCCCATTGTTTGATCATAGCCGGGCAGCTATACCAGTAAAAAGGGTGTTGCCACACAATGATATCATGCCTGAGCAAAAGCTCCTGCTCTCTTTTCACATTGATATCAAAATCAGGGTACTCTTCATAAAGGTCATGAAAGGTCAGGCCATCGAGGTGATGGACATGCCGGAGAAGCCGGGCATGCACTCTTGATTTTTCTAAGGCGGGATGCGCAAATAAGACCAGCAGTTTAGACATGAAAAATGTTTACTGAAATTAAGTAAACAAAGCGGACAACAAAAAAGTTCGTAAAGGTATCAGACCCGCGCCACCCGGATGAACTCCCGGCGGTTGATATAATACAAGAATAAAAAGTAAAGAAGGGGTAAAAAACTCAGCAGCTTCAGAATAAAAACCCCGGTAAGAAACCCAAGAAGGTACAGAATAACCAGTAAAGCAGATCCTCCCAGCAACTGGAGATCATTAATGGCTGCAACAATTTTAAAGTTATAATAACTTGGCTCTTTAAAGTTTAGTTGCAGCGGCCTGGTAAAATGAAACCCATCTGTAACGACCAATTTGGCTTCATCTCCCTTTACCTCTATCACTACCGGTTTATCATTCGGCAATGGATAGATATCCCGGTCGTTCACGATCACCCGCACATGCAGGAAACTGAGCAACACCTGGCGGCTGCGGGTAACGATGATGTAATGATGCGGGCTGATAGGCTATCAGGATTTCAGTGAACGAATGATCTCGATGAACTCCGAAGCAACCAACGAAGCTCCGCCTACGAGACCACCATCCACATCGGGGCTGCTGAATAGCTCTTTTGCATTATTCGCTTTTACACTTCCCCCGTAGAGTATGGAAATTTGTCCTGCAGTCTGGCTTCCGTATTGTGCTGCCAGTACAGAACGTAAATGTGCATGCATTTCTTGTGCCTGGGCCGTAGTAGCTGTTTTGCCTGTACCGATTGCCCATATCGGCTCATAGGCAATGATGATATCCTTTACCTTATCTGCCGGCAGATGGAAAAGTGATTCTTTTAGCTGAACAGCCACATAATCATTCTGTGTACCCGCTTCACGTATGTTCAATGGTTCACCGCAACAAAAGATCGGGATGATCTCATTTTCCAGGCAAAGATTTACTTTATCAGCGAGCATGGCATTGGTTTCATTAAAATACTCCCGTCTTTCACTATGTCCGATCACACAATAATTCACCGCTATGGAATGAAGCATCTCGGCGGATACCTCGCCGGTAAACGCCCCGGATTTTTTGTGATAACAATTCTGAGCTGACACTTCATAGTTAGTTTCTTCAGCTACTTCGCTTCGTGTCATCAGCAGGTATGGAAAAGGAACAGCAAAGATGGCTAACTGATCAGGCGACAACCTGATCTTAGCGGCTAAAACATCATCCAGTAGTTTTTCTCCCTGTTGAAAGGTCAGGTTCATTTTCCAGTTTGCTGCAGCGATCTGTTTTCTCATTGGTTTTGTTTAAAGTTTTTCAAATATGTATCTTAAAATTTTCTTTTCTGTATCTGTTACGGACCGGCCCTTTAATTGCTTCCAGGCCTCTATATCGCTCAGGGCCTTTTCAAATTCGTAGTGCTTTACGCCTTCGCTTCCCCACGAAAAACCCGGAATGTATTTAGGCGTAAGCCCGTTGCCAAATACATTACAGCACACGCCGACGATAGTCCCTGTGTTGATAGAAGTATTTACAGCAGTACGTGAATAATCGCCCATCAATACACCGCATTTCTTCCCTGCAGGCATTTCACCGCCGGGGGTCCATACATCCACTTCACTGGCATTATTTTTCAGATTCGAATTAGTAGTGCCTGCACCAAGGTTACACCACTCTCCTATTACCGAATCGCCTAGATAACCATCATGCGCTTTATTTGAATAGCCGAACATCACAGAATTCTTGATCTCGCCCCCACCAGTACAATATGGCCCAAGAGTAGTAGCTCCATACACTTTTGCGCCCATTTTCAATAGCGATCCTTCACCCATAGCAAAGGGTCCCCTGATCATGCAGCCTTCCATCACTTCTGCATTCTTACCAATATAAACAGGGCCGGCTGAAGCATTAATGACCGAGTGTTCAACTTTGGCGTCTTTTTCAATAAATATCCCGGCTGGTTTAATGACCTTATTGGTCTTCGAAATGGGCTGGGATCTCCTTTTTTTCGTCAGCCATTCAAAGTCCTGCCGGATGGCCTGGTCATTCAATTGAAAAATATGCCATGGGTACTGGATCTCTGCTATCTTTTCGCTGATAGTGACAGCTTTTTTTACTTTGATCTTATGCTGCTCCTTTATTTCGTTCTTTGTAAACCTGAATACGATCCCTTCCTTTCCATCTACGGAAATGAACTCACCGTTACCCAGTTTTTTAACCGACTTAACCAGTTTGGGAGTAGGCAGCACGTTGCCATGTATCATAAAACAAACACCGCCATCTGCCGTCGCTTCACTGATGGTAACAGACCGGTCAAGATCTTTATAATCGTCTTCCTTTTTATCGAAAGAAGGTAACCCCAGCATTTGTTCCCATTTTTCCCGGATGGTCAAAATGCCTATCCTGATATCCTGTATCTGCCTCGTCATCGTGAACGGGTGCAGGTTTTCAGGCCGGCAAAACTCTTCGGTAAAAATGATCTTGTCCATTGTGCGCTTAAAGTGATCAAAAATAAATCATTCAGGCCTGATAATGATATGATTTTAGAGCCTGTCCGCATGAGTATCGTCATTGTATAACCGGCTAAGCCGGAAGTTCATTATCTTTCTGCTCCCAATAGCTCAAAACAAATTATGCTTATCCTGTCTATCCACAAACCTTGTCGTGAGAACTGGCCGGATATGACTCCCTCTGAAAGGGGAGCCTATTGTAAGCATTGCGATAAGAATGTGGTAGATTTTTCAGCAATGCCGGATGAAAAGATCGTTCAGTATTTCTGGGAAGCAAACCAACCTGTATGCGGCCGCTTCCGGAATGACCAGCTTAACAGGCCGCTGATCGAAATAGCTCCTTCCATTTTTGCTATGAACATCCCTTTCTGGAAAAAATTCCTGGCAGCACTTTTACTATTTTTTTCTTCTTTCATCACTGGCTGTTCCCCATCATCGCAAAAGGATTATACAAAAGCTGAAGTACCGGTAACAGATCATATTTCATTACAGTCAGAGGTGGTAAGCCCAGTAAAAAAAGACAGAAAAGCTGGCAATACGTTACCAGCTGAAGTGCACATACTGGGTTTTGTTCATCCCTATTACAACAATGTGAAACCCGGGCCTGTGCTTCCGGAGCTCACCAATTACTGATTTTTTTCCCAATCTCCTTGCAGTCAAAAAACCATCCTGCTTTGGGTTTGACAAAAAGCAATTCCATCCGGCACTGACATGCTTCATTCACCTCAATGTAGTTTCCTTTCTACATTGGTTCACCTGTAATCATTACAACTCAATAATTACTTGCACTATTTTTTTCGCTTATCCCGTTTCGTTCCTTCGCTGAGCCAAATCCATCCATATCAAAACTGAAACCTGACTATGAGTATGCGACAACTCCGGATCACGAATTCTATCACCACCCGTGAATCAGCCAGCCTTGAAAAATACCTACAGGAAATAGGGAAAGTGGAAATGATCAGCCCGGAAGAAGAGGCCCGCCTCGCCAGCCTGATCAAAAAAGGAGATAAAAAGGCGCTTGACCGCCTGGTAAAAGCCAATCTCAGGTTCGTTGTCTCCGTAGCCAAACAATACCAGGGAAAGGGCTTGTCGTTATCAGACCTCATCAATGAAGGCAATGTCGGGCTCATTAAAGCGGCCGAACGTTTTGATGAGACAAGAGGTTTTAAATTCATCTCCTTTGCTGTATGGTGGATACGCCAGAGCATCATGCAGGCATTGATCTCAGATGCAAGGATGATCAGGCTGCCCCTGAATAAAGTGGCCCTGAAAAAGCGCATTCAAAACACTCATTTATTGCTGGAACAGGAATTGGGCAGAGCCCCATCTATGGAAGAACTAGCCGAAAAGCTGGATATGCCTTTGGAAGACCTTGACAGGTTATTGACGATGGATGACCGTCATGTCAGCCTGGATGTACCTGTATCAGATATGGAAGATGTAACCCTGCTGGACACATTAGAAAATGTCAACGCTGAAAGTGCTGATAAAGAAGTAGAGCACAAGCAATCCCTGAAAACAGAGATAACCCGGTTCATGCAAACCCTTACCGAACGGCAACAGCAGACCATTTGCTATTTCTTCGGCATCGGCATTGACAGACCGCTAAGCCTTGAAGATATCGGGGAAAGATTCTCCCTGACACCTGAAAGAGTGAGACAGATCAAAGATAAGGCACTCACCAAGCTGAGATCGGCTAAAAGCTTTGAACTTTTACGGACTTACCTCAATCATTAAGACATCTTGTCAAAAAGAAAACCTCCCGAAGAATCAGGAGGTCTTAAAGTATAGCCATGAAAAACAAACTCTTTCCCTACATTATCGGGATCAAGCTCTTCACAAATTAATATTATTCTGCTTTTTTTGCATATTTCTTTTTGAACTTGTCGATGCGTCCCGCCGTATCTACCAGTACATTTTTGCCGGTAAAGAATGGGTGAGAAGTATTGGAAATCTCAAGTTTCACCAGCGGGTACTCATTACCATCTTCCCATTTTACTGTTTCTTTTGTACCAGCTGTAGAGCGGCTAAGGAAAGAATACCCGTTACTCATGTCTTTGAAAACAACTAACCGATAGCTATCGGGGTGGAGACCTTTTTTCATAATTCCCTGATTTAAAGGCAGCACGGATTTTGCCGTACTGATGATAGATTAATTTATTAAGTCGGCAAAGGTAGGCCTATGAAGGCTTTTATCCAAATTAAAATTGTGAGTGCCGAAACGGGGTTGGGCGGCCCAAAAATGCAAAAAGAAAGCACCGGATTTCGTCTATATACTTCCTACACGGTCATATACTTTCTTATCTGGTGCTCCCGTGAATTGTATTCGCCTTTGACAGCTTTTACAATCCGCATCGCATTTGTTTTGTTTCCAAAATTCCTGCGTTGTATTAATTGTAAGATACATTCACCATACCCCGGTTTCCAAATTTCCGGCATGATTGTTACGCACCAGTTCTGCACCCATTTTCCCCCGAAAAACAGGTCTTACTACCTTTTTAATCCCTCATATTCACATATTGGAGGGGGATACCAAGATTGGCCGTTTTGCAAAGCTGTATAACAGCCTGCAGGTCGTCAATTTTCTTGCCCGTCACTCTTACCAGGTCGTCATTGATGGACGCCTGCACTTTCATGCCTGAATCCTTTATCAGTTTCACGATCTTTTTGGCATCCTCCTGGGCCAGCCCGTTCCTCACTTTCACTTCCTTCTTCCAGGCTTTCCCGCTCTGCGCACCTTCTTTACTGGCATCAAAGGCTTCCGGCGCAATACCCTGCTTGTGCGCCCGGCTGATCAGCACATCTATCAACTGGCGCATTTTCATATCATCGTCAGTTTCCAGTTTTATCAAAAATTCTTTTTTATCAAGATCGATCACCACATGCGAGCCTTTAAAATCAAAGCGGTTGGTGATCTCTTTGGAAGTTACATTCACAGCATTATCCAATGCCTGCGCTTCTACTTTGCTGACAATATCAAAAGATGGCATAAAGCAATTGAAATTTTATATTGATGTCAAATGTAAGAAGCTATAGCATACCCTGCTAAAAAATGAGCCCCGGTAAAAATCAATTTCTTTCCCCGGAATTGGTGACATGAAACAAATTATTTTGATAATCCACCACACAAAAAGGCCTGGTAAAATTCGGAAGTCCCGTGGCTGTCCACCGGGTAGTGCCATCGGACGGATTAAGACAAGAGAGCTTATTGCCGGCATTACAAACAAATAAGTCGCTGTTGGCCGCGACAAGGTATTGGCCGTTATACCCCTGTTTTTGCCAATTGACACTTCCACTTGCTGTATTATAAGATATCAAAAACTGGTTACTCAAAGCTGCAAACACAGAATTTCCGTATGTATAAGGTGTATAATAAACGTTGTTCAGGTTAGAAACCTGCCAGACATCAGACCCGTTTTGCAGGTTCAAAGCATATAGTGTTTGTCCGCCTAAAGAATAGATCATATTTCCGTTAATGGTCGGGCTGGAGTAACATTTAGTTAATTGCCAAATCTGCGTTCCGGTATTCGCGGCCACCGCTCTCAGCCCTTGTTCATTTGTATAATAAATGACATTGTTGTGAATTACCGGATTGGCTTTCCCGAGCAGATCTCCCGGCACACTCCATTTCGTATTCCCGGTACCTGCATCGAAAACAAAAATTCCCAGTAATGCATCATATACGCAAACAATACTCTCATCAGCCGACGCATTCAGCAGGTAATAACCGCCATTGCTGTTAATTCCAAACGGAGTGATCCATTCCTTATTTCCCGTTTCTTCATTTATAGCATAAACAAAATCACATGCATAGGCATAATTGCTGTTAGGATAATTCAGATAACCGCTGCCTGCGAAAAAGATTTTTCCGTTTTTAACCACCGGAGAAGTCAATCCGAAGTTACCCGCGGGCGGAGTGCTGGTCCATTTTACTGAACCATCAGCTGCATTTAAAGCGTAAACAGTGTTATCAGCACCGGAAAAAAACACTACTCCATTATGATAGGTATAATTACCGGCCCCGCCACTAAAATATCTCCATAACATCGATCCGTTCACTGCGTTGATACTATACAAATAACCGTCATCAGCCTGGGCGAAAATGCACTTATTAACTCTTGCGTACACTGTATAGTTCTTATACGAACCATCTTCAGCGCTTACAGAATAATAAACAGGATAATTAAAATCAGCAGGCTGCAGATTGGCCGGAGAAATGGAAACGCCGGTATGAACGATCGATGGCACAAGTGATGAGGCAGTGATGTCTGGCGGCAGATTTACGAGAATCGTATCACCTGAGATAGTCCCGGATATATTCGCCGTAAGGCCGGGATTTCTGACCTTTTCAAACGTAAAACTGACAATTTGTTTTGCACCGGACAAATAGCGTAAAACTGTTTTGTAAGTATGTACACTTCCATCTGCAGCCGTCACATTGTATAAGACCGTACCCGAAAAGTTTTTTGCAATTTTTGAAGCAGGAGATATGCTAACTCCACTATGTACAATTGTAGGCACCAACTGGGTAACATCGGTCGTGGCAGACACTTCGATATAAATGGTATCATTCAAAATACGGGTTGTTATATCCTGGCTTAGCAACGGGTTATCATTCTTATAAAAAACAAAAGAGGTAATATACTTCGATGATGATGGGGCTGGCCCTCCTTTTTTACGACATCCCAAAAGAAAACAGACCAGGAAGCAACTGAATAAAAAAAGTAGTTTAGTCCACGAAACCTTTTCCCCTGTGCCAAAGCACAATTTCATAAGTGAGGGCATGTCATTTTTTTGTCTAAGTAATTAAAATTATTCCATAATTAGTATATAATGAATGATTCAAATTAGCCGACAGATCCGGGCCTAAATTATTATTGAAAACCCGGGGATTACCCATCCAAATAATATGTTGTATGCAACAAAAGTCCCCCGTAGAAACGGGGGACGGATATTCACATGAGAAAACTAGAAAAATTTATTGCTGGCCGCCCTG